>CALAMQ010000056.1 GCA_937925815.1 uncultured Granulosicoccaceae bacterium
ATGATCATTGCGGTTGGGGCGACGTCGTTGATCCAGCAGGCATCGTGTCCGGCGCCCGAGACGATGTCTCGGTGTGAGTAGCCTAGCGATTCAGCAGCATTGCGCACAGCTGCCACGCAGTCGGGATCGAATGCCGGTGGATCAAACTGTCCCACGATCTCAGCTTTGAAACTGAGCCCAAGCTCGTGGCACAGGGTGAGCGCTTTCGCCATCAGCTCGCTCTGCATCCCGGTGAGGGTGTCCAGCAGGTGGCTTCGAAAATCCACGGTGAACACCACTTTGCCTGGGATGATGTTGCGCGAGTTGGGGTAGACGTCGATGTGGCCGATGGTGCCAACGGCATTTGGCTGGTGTTGCATCGCGATGTCGTTAACGAGCTCGGTGATTAAGGCAAGCCCGCGACCGGCGTTTTGGCGCCGGTGCATGGGGGTGGAGCCGCTATGACTCTCTTTGCCGGTCACGGTGCACTCGAGCCAACGCACGCCCTGGCCGTGGGTGACAACGCCGATGTCGGTGTTCTCGGCTTCGAGGATCGGTCCCTGCTCGATGTGGAGTTCGAACATCGCGTGCATCTTGCGCGCACCCACTATCTCACTGCCGCGCCAGCCGATGCGTTCGAGTTCATCGCCAAAGCGCTTTCCGCTTGCGTCGACGCGGTCGTAGGCCCAGTCGAGTGTGTGTCTTCCGGCGAAGACACCTGAGGCGAGCATCGCTGGGGCAAAGCGGGTGCCTTCTTCGTTCGTCCAATTGGTGAGGACGATTGAGCGACGGGTTGTGACGCCGAGGTCGTTCAGCGTGCGGATCACTTCTAAGCCACCGAGAACCCCGAGCACGCCGTCAAATTTGCCGCCGGTGGGCTGGGTGTCGAGGTGGGAGCCGATGTACACCGGCGCGAGCGAAGTGTCAGTGCCCGCGCGTGTGGCGAACATGTTGCCTATTTGATCGACGCCCACGGTGCAGCCAGCGTCCTCGCACCAGCGCTGGAACACGCGACGTGCCTCGGCGTCTTCGTCAGTCAGGGTCTGGCGGTTGTTGCCACCGGCGACGCCGGGGCCGATCTCTGCCATCGCCATCAGGTTGGCCCAGAGTCGCTCACCGTTGACGCGGATGTTGGCTGGGACGCCAGTCCGGTTGTTCTGTGATGTGGGCATGCGCGGTTGCCTTCTGTGTGGGTGCAGGTTAAAGGTCGGTGTCTGCCGTGGTACCACAGCCGTTTGTGGCATCCTAACCCGCAGGCGCGCAGTGGCAAGCTGTGTGATGCGGGCTTGGTGCACGGCATCAATCAGCCAGCGCCATCAATCTCGGGTGGTGAGAGGGAGTGACACCCATGGATCGTGAGTCGTTTAACGCATTTTGTGATTCGCTCAAGGCCACCACGCACGTGGTGCAGTGGGGCGGGGCGGATGTGTGGAAGGTCGGCGACAAGGTGTTCGCGATTTGTGGTTGGTCCGGCTCAGACCAGCCTGCCTTCACTTTCAAGACCAGTGATTCCCATTACCACTTCCTCGCCGAGGAGCCTGGCTACCGGCCCGCGCCCTACTTCGCCAACCGCGGCATGAAGTGGATCCAACAGTTTGGTGAGCCCCGTCCGCCGCGTGACGACTTGGAGTACTACTTGACTGAGTCCTATCGCATGGCGGTGGCCAAGCTCACGCGGGCGCAACGACACGAACTCGATCTGACTGATCTGTAGCGCGCTTGGGTGGCGTTGGGTCGTGGTGTTGGGCCTTTGCTGTCATATGTACCGTCATGCAATGCAGTGATGTGTTCCTCTGAAACGGTGGATGCGATCTGCGATACTTGCACACCGGCGCGCTTGGAGCTGCGCGCCAATAAGGCGAGCTGTTGCATTGTGCTCGCCGGGCCACTTGTATCGTTGAATTCCGGTCAGCCGCCCGCTGTTGTTTACTTAACAAGTGAATGAGGCGTTGTGCAGGGCTAGGGCATTACCCACGAGGACAAAATGAAGCTTGGAGCATTAAAGGAGACGGCAGACGGTGAGCAGCGCGTAGCGTTGACCCCGGACAGTGCTAGGCAACTGCAAAAGTTGGGATACGACTGTGTGATTGAATCGGGAGCCGGTGCTGCTGCCCGTTTTTCTGACGACGCTTACCGCGATGCTGGTGTTGAAGTGGTGGACTCAGCCACCGCGTTGCTCGAGCGCGCCGACATCATTGCAAGGGTGCGCGCACCATCAGAGGCAGAGGTCGCAAGTCTCCCGGAAGGCAAGAAACTCATCAGCTTTTTGAGCCCGGCACAATCGCCCGAGCTGCTAGACGCATTGAATGCCAAGAACACCAGTGCCATTGCGATGGAAATGGTGCCGCGCATTTCGCGTGCGCAGAAGATGGATGCGTTGTCTTCGATGGCCAACATTGCGGGCTACCGCGCGGTCATTGAGGCTGGCAATCACTTCGGGCGGTTTTTTACAGGCCAGATCACAGCGGCCGGCAAAGTGCCGCCAGCGCAGGTGTTGGTGATTGGGGCCGGGGTTGCAGGTCTTGCTGCCATTGGCACCGCGCAATCGCTCGGTGCGGTGGTCAAAGCCTTTGACGTGCGCCCAGAAGTGGCTGAACAAATTGAATCAATGGGCGCCGAGTTTGTCTTTCTCGATTTTGAAGAGGACGGCGCCGGTGACGGCGGTTACGCAGCCCCGTCTTCGCCCGAGTTTCGTGAGAAGCAGCTTGCTTGTTTTCGCGAACTCGCCCCTGAGATTGATATTGTCATCACCACCGCGCTGATCCCTGGCCGCGAGGCGCCCAAGCTCTGGCTCGAGGACATGGTGGCGGCAATGAAGCCCGGCTCTGTGGTGGTGGACCTCGCAGCCGAGATGGGCGGCAACTGCGATCTCACGGCCAAGGGTGAGATTGTGGAATCTGCCAACGGCGTCAAGGTGGTCGGTTACACCGATTTCCCAAGCCGCATGGCAACCCAGGCGTCGGCGCTCTACGCGACCAACATCCGCCACATGATGACGGATCTGACGCCGGAGAAAGACGGCGTGCCGGTGTGGAACATGGAAGACGACGTCATCCGCACCTCAACGGTCACGCACGAGGGGGCGGTGACTTTCCCGCCGCCAGCGCTGAAAGTCGCGGCGCAAGCCAAAGCGAAACCCAAGAAAGTTGAGCCCACGGCTGAAGAGAAGAAAGCGGCCGAGCTTGCCGCCGAGCGTGAGCGCGGCGTACAGCAGGTGAAGTTGCTGTGTGTCGGTGGCGCGTTGATGGCGTTAATCGGTGCCTTCGCGCCCGCGAGCTTCATGCAGCACTTTATTGTCTTTGTGCTCGCGTGCTTTGTGGGCTTTCAAGTGATCTGGAACGTGTCGCACTCGTTGCACACCCCGCTGATGGCGGTCACCAACGCGATCTCCGGGATCGTGATACTCGGTGCACTATTGCAAGTCGGGTCAGACTCGGGGTTGGTGACGTTTCTCGCCGCCATCTCGGTACTGATTGCGACAATCAACGTGGTCGGTGGCTTTATGGTCACGCGGCGCATGTTGGCCATGTTCCAGAAGAGCTGAGGAGACACTCATGGGTTCAGGATTGGTTACCGCGTCCTACATCGCGGCAAGTGTGCTCTTCATCCTCAGTCTGGGTGGTTTGAGCAATCAAGAGAGCGCCAAGCGCGCCGTGTGGTTCGGCATTATCGGTATGGCGATCGCTGTGGTCGCAACCGTGCTCTCAGACAAGGTCAGTGGGCTCGGTTGGATTATCCCGATGATGGTCATTGGGGCGGGCATCGGCACGGTTGTCGCGCAACGGGTTGAAATGACGGGCATGCCGCAGTTGGTTGCGGCCCTGCACAGCTTTGTCGGCCTCGCGGCGGTGTTCATTGGCATCAACTCCGAGATCGCACCGCCTGCGGACTTGAGCGTGGTCGAGAAGAACATTCACGCGGTTGAAGTGTTTCTCGGTGTGTTCATCGGCGCGATCACCTTCACCGGTTCCATCATCGCCTACGGCAAGCTCGCCGGCAGCATTGACGGCAAACCGCTGACGCTGCCGAACCGCCACGCACTTAACCTCGGGATGTTAGTGGCGTGTCTGTTTCTCGGCGTGTTGTTTTTCAATCACGCCGGCATCTGGACGCTGGTGTTGATGACGCTGATTGCCTTTGTGATCGGGGCGCACTTGGTGATGGCAATTGGCGGCGCTGACATGCCGGTTGTGGTCTCCATGCTCAACAGTTATTCCGGCTGGGCGGCGGCGGCGACGGGCTTTTTGCTTGGCAACGATCTCTTGATCGTGACCGGCGCGCTCGTTGGCTCCTCTGGTGCGATCCTCTCGTACATCATGTGCAAAGCGATGAACCGCAATTTCGTGTCGGTGATTCTCGGCGGATTTGGCGGCACCTCTGGGCCTGCGATGGAAATCGACGGCGAGCAGATCGCAATTGACGCAGGCGGTGTGGCGGCGGCGCTCGAAGACGCTGACAGTGTGATCATCGTGCCGGGTTACGGCATGGCCGTGGCGCAGGCGCAGCAGTCGGTATCTGAGCTCACTCGGCGTCTGCGCGCCAAAGGCAAATCGGTGCGCTTTGCGATTCACCCGGTCGCCGGCCGTCTGCCCGGGCACATGAATGTGTTGCTCGCCGAGGCCAAAGTGCCCTACGACATTGTGCTTGAAATGGACGAGATCAACGACGACTTCCCCGAGACCGACGTGGTCATGGTGGTCGGCTCCAACGACACCGTAAACCCCGGTGCGCAGGATGACCCGAACAGCCCGATTGCCGGCATGCCAGTGCTCGAGGTCTGGAAGGCCAAGCAGGTCTTTGTCTCTAAGCGTGGGTCAGGTGCTGGGTATTCTGGCGCCGAGAATCCGCTCTTTTTCAAAGACAACACCCGCATGTTCTACGGGGACGCCAAGGCCTCTGTGGACGCGTTGCTCCAGCAGATCAGCTAGGGCGTGACGGACGGTTCGCGTGTCCGGTGGGTTCGGATGCGCGATTCGGCCCGCGGCACTGCTACAGTAGCGATTCGATCAGACACTGACGGGGCGCGTGGAGACGAGTGGAAGGCTTGCGCTTTAGGCTGCTTGGCACCGGCTCGTCCGGCGGCGTGCCGCGAATTGGCAATGACTGGGGGGCCTGTGACCCCGATGATCCCCGCAACCGGCGGCGCCGCTGCGCGCTGTTGATCACACGCGAGGGCCCGGACGGCACCACCAGCGTGCTCGTTGACGCGGGCTGCGACATGCGCGAGCAGTTGATTGACGCGCGCGTCGAGCGGCTCGACGGCGTGGTCATCACCCACGCCCACGCCGACCACATCTTTGGCCTCGACGACCTGCGCCAGCTCAAGATCCGCATGCGTGAGTGCGTGAACGTCTACATGGACAGCGCGACCTCAGAGCGCGTTAAGCTCGCCTTCGATTACTGCTTTGAGCAGCCCGCTGGCAGCAGTTACCCGCCGATCTGCATTGAGCACCAAATCGAGGCGGACGTGCCTTTTGTCGTGGACGGCGCCGGTGGCCCGATTGAAATTCAGCCGATCCAAGTGGAGCACGGTGACATCCACGCGCTGGGGATCAGGGTTGCAGGTTTTGCCTACGTGCCGGACATCAAAACGGTCGAGCGGCCAAGCAGCCGCGCGGCACTGGCCAACCTCGATTTGCTGGTGCTAGATGCGCTGCGTTACATCCCGCACCCAAGCCATTTGAACGTCGAGGAATCGCTTGCGATGATTGAGTCACTCACGCCCAAGCGTGCGGTGCTCACCAACATGCACACCGACCTCGACTACGCCACGTTGAGCCGCGAGCTACCCGAGCGCGTTTCGGTTGGATACGACGGCCTGAGCCTTGTGCTCGACGCAACACTCTAGACGGATATTGGACATGATCACGCCCGATTTACACCGCGAGATTCGCTCGCGTTTCCTGCACACAGACAGCTGCCCGTTCACCGGCGAGCGCGCCTTTTTTGAAAACGCAGGCGGGGCCTTGACCCTTGCGTCTGTGGTCGAGCGCGCCACGGAGTTGCTCGGTGTGCCGGACAACCAGGGGCGTGACAACCCAGCTTCACACAAGTTGGTTGAGATCATCGAGCAGGGCCGCGCGGACATGCGCGCTTTTCTCGGCTGCGCGAGCGGGCCGGTGTTCATTGGCGAGAGTGGCACAGAACTGCTGTTCCGCTTGGTGCGCACGGCCTGCATGGGTGCGCCCGCGGG
>CALAMQ010000057.1 GCA_937925815.1 uncultured Granulosicoccaceae bacterium
GCTGATGATTACGCTCGATTTGCAGATCCTCGGTCAACGACACAAAGACATCCGCAACGGGTTGTCAGCGCCGCCCAAATTCAATCTCAATACAGCCTTGCAGCTTGCCGCGCGACCGCGTTGGTGTCTGGGTATGCTCGGTACCAAACACCGGGAATTTGGCAACATAGTCGGTCGAGTTCAAGGCGTGGATGATGTGTCGTCCTTGTCTGAATGGGCAGCCAAACAGTTTGATCCCCGGCTCGATTGGGATGAAGTCGCGCGCCTGGCGGAGCTGTGGGGTGGTAAAGTCATTCTCAAAGGCATCATGGACGCCGACGATGCGCGGCGTGCGGCTGACATCGGTGTGGACGCCATCGTGGTCTCAAACCACGGTGGCCGTCAGCTCGACGGCGCGCCCTCCACAATAGACGCGCTGCCGGCGATCATTGACGCAGTTGGAGACCGCGTTGAGGTGCATGTCGATGGCGGCATCCGCTCCGGTCAGGACGTGTTCAAAGCGTTGGCGCTTGGCGCCAAGGGCACCTATATCGGGCGCGCGATGCTCTACGGCTTGGGTGCTATGGGGCAGGTGGGCGTGAGCAAAGCGCTTGACATCATTCACAATGAACTCGACGTCACCGCGGCCTTGTGTGGCGAGCGCAGCGTTGAGAATATTGGCCAGCACAATTTATACAAGCCTGTGGAGCAGGACACGATCTGATCTGTGTCTTACATTGCTCGCTGGCGTTGCATCATGGGGATGCCTCAGGTTGAATCGGTGTTCTCATCTGCGCGGGCGACGACGGTTTCACGGTAGATCGCGTAGAGGCCTGTGGCGGTGATTATCAGCGTACCCAATACCGTTAATACGTCGGGTATTTCCTTGAGCACCAGCCAGCCAAGGCCCATGGCCCAGAGCATGATGGTGTACCGATACGGTGTGACAAAACTGAGGTCGCCGCAGCGGATGCTCGTGACGCTGCAGATGTAACCGATCAAAATGCATACAGCGGCTGCAAGCAGCAGCGCAGTGTCGGCTTGGCTCATAGGGGTCCAGGGTTGTGTCACTGACACCAGCGCAGCCATAACCGTGACCGATGCCGCCGTGCAAAATGCGACGAAAACCGAAGACACACTTTCCGACATGCTGCGTGTGAGTAAATCGCGCAGAACTACGCCAAGCATGGCTGCGAAACCGTAGAGCGCGTAAACATTGAAAGTGTCACCGCCGGGCTGGACCACGAACAACACACCGATAAAGCCAATGCCTATTGCGCTGTAACGTCGCCAGCTCACGTGTTCACCGAGCAACACAACACCTGCAAAGGTCAGTGCGAGCGGGGTGAACTGCAAGATTGCGGTGATGCTCGCAAGCGGCACGTGCAGCAAAGCGGTCAAAAACAGCACTGTAATGGCGATCTCGGTCAAGATACGGCACACCAGTAAGCCACGGTCGCGTGAACTTTGTGGCAGTGTTACTTGACCTTGCCACAGTGTCAGCGCCGCCAGCAGGGCAGTTGCTGCACCGCCGCGAACCAAGATAGCTTGGTACAGGCCGATATCCTGAGCCGTTAGCTTGATCAACACATCGTTACAGGCATACCCCGCCATCGCGGCCATCATCATGAATGCGCCGCGAGTGTTGTTAGACAAGGGTCTCAACGGGGACTCCTTTTTTGTAGGGGCTGGCTGTATCGCAGTGCGTTGATCGAGGCAGCGATGTATTCTCGGTGCCGTCTGTAAGGGAGTCAAAAATTGAAGATTACCGATACGCAACACGCGGCCCGTCGTGCCGTCTCGTGGCACCGCGCCGGCATGCGCTGCTGGTGGGTTACGGTGCTCGGTACCTTTGGCTCATCACCCGCGCCAGCGGGCTCGACCCTCGCATTGTCTGAGAGCGAAGAAATAACTGGTAACGTGGGTCTGCCGGCGATGGAGCGTTTAGTTACACAGCGCATCCTGAGCTTGCAGCCGAGTGAGTCAGTTGAGTGGGTGATTGGCGGTGACTCGGACTCGGCGCGAGCGCTCGATTTTCCCGCTGGCGCTGATCCTCTGACGGTTTGGGTCGAGCCTGTCACAGACAGCGTGGCCGGTGGACTTGCAAGTCTGGTTCAATTACTCGAAGACCGACGCAGCGGTTCTCGAAATTTGCGCTCTGGCGCGGTGCAGGAGGCACACGTGTCGGCGGCAGTGTTGTCTGACGGTGACAGCGTTGTGCACCATCCACCTTGGCGGTTGTTGATCAGTGGCGCGTCACCGGTTGCACTGGAGCTGTGTCGGCGCAGTCAGGGCTTGCAACTCGATTGCGTGGTGATCGAGCCACGCCCGGAGTTTCAATCCACATGGCCAGAAGCGGTGGTCGGCGCAGCGGTACATCACGAACCGCGCCCAGCGGATGCGGTCTTGGCGGACACGCGGCTCGACGCGCGTTCTGCTGTGCTGGCGCTGGCACACGATCCCGCGATTGATGACCCGCTGTTGTATGCCGCGCTCGGCACGCCGGTGTTTTTGCTCGGCGCGCTGGGGTCCCGTGCCAACCACGCCGCGCGGCTCCAACGACTTGCAGCGCGCGGCGCGACCGACGACGTACTGACCCGGATTCAAGGCCCGGTCGGCCTCGACATCGGCAGCCGGTCACCGGCGGAAATCAGCGTGGCAATCATCGCGCAGGTGATCTTGTCGAGGCGGGTGGTGTCAGCCTAACTGCGCGCGGCTCCGCCGTTGGGTGGGAAGCGGGTGCGCGCGGCTGCCTCGGTCCAGTCCATGTGGTTGCGCACGTATTCTTGTGTGGCGTCACGCGGCGGCGTGTAGTCCCAGTGCGGCAACACACCTGATTGCATTGCGGCGTGTACCGCGCGCCGTTGGTGTTGCGTAGCAATCACGTCCTCGCGCAATTGTGCGGTGTCCCACCGGGCTTCAGCCTCGGCTTTGAACGCTTGTGCGGTGTCGGCGTGCGCCGGGTCATCGGCCAGGTTGTGGAGTTCGTTGGGATCGGTGTCGAGGTTGTATAACTGAGCAGGATCAGCCTCGCAGTGGATGTACTTCCACGGGCCGCGCCGGATCATGAAAACCGGGTGTGCGGTCATCTCGGCGCAGTATTCGCCGATGGCTTCTGAGACCGGATCAGTCTCGCCACGCGCTGCAGGCAGCAGCGAGCGGCCGTCAATGGGTTGGCCCAGCACGGGCTTGTCTTGTCCGGTGCTGGCGGCGATATCCAGCACGGTTGGCAGGATGTCCACGAGTGAACAGGCGTTGTCGACGGTGCTGTTGGCGATGCCGGGGCCGGCCATGATCATCGGCACGCGCGCGGAGTGCTCAAAATGATTCATCTTGTACCACAGCCCGCGCTCGCCGAGCATGTCGCCGTGGTCGGCGGTGACAATCACAATGGTGTTGTCGAGCTGACCGTTGTCCTCGAGGCTCTGCACAATCTCGCCGACCTTGCTGTCGAAGTAGGAGGTGTTGGCGTAATACGCGCGGCGCGCGTTGCGTACCTCCTGCTCGGTCACAGCCACCGTGCTCGCCTCAATGCCATCCATCAGGCGTTGGCTGAAAGGGTCTTGCTGATCGCGGCTCAACACGTTCTTCGGCATGTCGATGTCAGCGTCGTCGTACAGATTCCAAAAACGCGGCAGCGCAACGTAAGGGTCGTGTGGGTGTATGAAACTTGCCACCATGCAAAAGGGGGCGGTGTCATCGCGCGCGTAGGTGAGCAATTTGCGCTTGGCGAAAAACGCGACTTCTTCGTCATAGTCAATCTGGAAGGTGCCCACAGCTGACCCCGCTTCGCGCACCGAGTCCATGTTGTGGTACCACTTGTCGATGCGTTCGTCCGGCTCTTCCCAGTTGGGCGTCCAGGCAAAGTCAGACGGATAGATGTCGGTGGTGATGCGCTCGTCAAAGCCGTGTAACTGATCGGGTCCGACAAAATGCATCTTGCCGGATAAACAAGTGCGGTAGCCCATTGCGCGCAGGTAGTGCGCAAAGGTTGGAATGGTGGCTGGGAACTCGCAGGCGTTGTCGTAGGCGGCGATGCGCGTGACCAGCTGCCCTGACATAAACGAGAAGCGCGACGGTGCGCAGAGCGGGGAGTTGCAATACGCGGCGTCAAAGCGCGTGCCGCGGTTTGCGAGCTCTGACATGGCCGGTGTCTGCACCAATGGGTGGCCGTAGGTGCCGGTGAATTGCGGCGCCAATTGGTCGGCCATGATCAAGACAATATTGGGTGGCTTGGTGGCCATGTGACGTGCTCCAGTTGGTCCAGTTTCGCAAGCTGAAAGCTAACAGAAGCCGCCAGAGGTCACAGGTGTGAGCGCGACACAGATGACGCACGGTTAGCCGCGTGAATGGTCATCAGTTGGGAGCGTGCATGCTGTAGTCTGCGGTCACGGCAAACGAGTGACTTTGGACACGACGTGAAACCCATTAGCCCCAAAAAATTGCGTCACAGCAAATGGACAGCTGTAACGCCGATTGGCAAGGCCAAGCACTTCTTGGTGATTGACCTCGAGCACGACGACGACGGCGTGCTTGTTCAGTGTTTGCTCGAGGCGGTGGTCACGCGCAAGACGCAGTGGTTACCGTGGCGGGCATTGAATGACCGTGGTGTGTGGCTGCAGGGGTGGCAATAACGTGGCGAAGCGGTGCGTTGTCATCGGCGCGACCTCTGGCATCGGGCGGGCGCTCGCGAAGGCCTTCGCAAGCGCCAGCTACGAAGTCGGCATCACCGGCCGCCGCGGTGCGTAACGTGGCATCCGGACATCTCGTGGGCATTGAGTCGATCCACGCGCTGAATGGCGGGCCGAGTGCGACCTACAACGCCTTTGTTTCAAGCTAACTAGCCAGGTTGCGCAGCCTTTCAATCAAATGCAAGCAGGGTGGCTCAGTTGCGGACATTAAGCCGGGTTTTGATTACAAGGCGCTGGCGAAGGGCAAATTAGTCTCGATGGCATCATTCGAAAAAACTGTGCCGCAAATTTTCGCGGCCATCGTGACTAGTCGGAAACACGCTTACATCACCTAGCGGTGGCGATTGATAACATGGTTACTGAAAGTGCTGCTGGATTGGACGTACAGCTGTATCAACCGAATGCCTTCGCCCGCCGATTAGGTGGGCTGTGGGAGCCAACCGTCCATCAGAAAGTTGCCTATTTCAAATGACACCAACAGTCTGGTCTGACACTGGCTGATAAACGGCACGCCGTCTGCGCTGGTCTGACACAGCCATTGGGTGTGTTGTAGGGGTGCCGTGACGCGCAGGGCGCTTGGGTGGAAGAGCGCGACGTTGACGCCGGCTTGGTTTGAAGGCGCCGAGATAAACTCGATGGCCTCGACGCTTGCTGCGCGCAATGCGTTGCCGAGCGCTTGGCAGTCGCGGTAGTTAGATTTGTGTGTGAGTTGCGCCGTGAATTCGGTGAAGAGCGGGTCTTGCGGTTTGAGGCCGCGTGCACTCTGGTAGCGCGCCGTAAATAGCGTGTGTTGCGATTGCAGAACTCGCTCAGGCCGCCTTCGCCCGCCGAGATGGAGGAGTTGGTGTGGTCCCATCGCCGCCCAACGCAAACCGGGCCCTGCCCAAACGGCCTTGTCGACGTCCTCAACGCTTGCGACGCCCTCGGCGACCAAGTGAATTGCCTCGCGCCAGAGTGCCGCTTGCAGACGGTTGGCGACGTGGGCTGCTGACTCAAACCGAGCGTGCCGTGGCGGATATCGCGAACGATTGTGGGTTTCAGCGCGCCGATGCCTTTGCACGTGCGTATCGCAAACAGTTCGGACTCTCTCCTCGGGAAGACCGGCGAATCGGTCGTGTGCCGTTTCAATTTCGTTGAGGCAAAGCATTGTATTGTGAACAATCACATCGCTCTAGCTCGTTAAACCTGCACCAATTTAAACCACATGCTGTACGGATGTGTCAGCGCGTCATGCAGTTCTGTTTGTTGGTTCGCTTAGTTTGATATGTGTGTCAGGCGTGCCTCCAACGCTGCGCGAACGTTTTACTACTGTGAAACGGCGCGCACACGAAATACCACTTTATTATTTCTCTAGCGCGTCGATAGCCGGAGTGAAATCAGCGAGGAAAGTTCCGTTGTTCGATTGGCACTGGGTCATGCGATGGAAAGCACACTGCATTTTGATCCTCGTAAGCATCTAGAAAAAAGACGTCAGAAGGACGTGAAACGCACCGCGAAGAGGACTCAGGAATGGCCACAGAATCTCAGCACCAAACAGTCTCCCAACACCCCGCATCAGTAGACGACCGCTCATCGAGTGTGCTCGCCGCGCTCGACGCAGCGCAAGCCACGATTCAGTTCGATCTTTCAGGCCACGTGGTCACGGCAAACGCAAATTTTTGTTTGGCGGTGGGGTACGAGCTGGATGAGATTGTCGGTCAGCACCACCGCATGTTTTGTGAAACAGAGTACGCGTCATCGCCCGAGTACGCGGATTTCTGGTCAGACTTGGCCAAGGGTGAGCGCCAAGCGGATGTGTTCAAGCGCCTTACCAAAGACGGCAGCGAGATCTGGATCAATGCCTCTTACAACCCAATACACAACGCCGACGGTGAACTTGTTGGCGTGGTGAAATTTGCCACTGACGTCACCGAGCAGAAGCTCCGTGATGCGCTTTATGAAAGCAAGGTATCGGCAATCAATGGTGCTCAGGCTGTTATCGAATTTGACACCCTGGGCAACATCAAAACAGCTAACGCCAACTTTCTCGCCGCCACCGGTTACGAGCTTGACGAAATCGTAGGTCAGCATCACCGGATTTTTTGTGAGCCGGAATATGCCAGCTCCGACGAGTATGCCACTTTCTGGAAAGAGCTTGGACAAGGTGCGCGCAAGGCGGATGTCTTCAAGCGTATCGGCAAGGCTGGAAACGAGATTTGGATCAACGCATCTTATAATCCTGTGCACGATGCCAGCGGTGCTTTGATCGGTGTGGTGAAGTTTGCGACCGATGTTACCGACCAGAAGCTCCACGACGCCCTGTCTGAGAGCAAAGTGGCTGCAATTGATGGTGCGCAAGCTGTCATTGAATTTGACACGCTGGGTAACATTCGGACCGCAAACGCAAATTTTCTTGCGGCAACAGGTTACGATCTCGACGAGATTGTCGGTCAACACCACCGTATGTTCTGCGAAGCGGAATATGCCAATTCACCGGAATACGTAGCGTTCTGGGAGGCGCTTGGACAAGGGGAGCGTAAAGCGGATGTATTCAAGCGTTTTGGAAAGGCTGGAAATGAAATCTGGATCAACGCCTCGTACAACCCCGTGGTTAATGCCAGTGGTGAATTAGTCGGTGTTGTGAAGTTTGCAACAGACGTGACAGAGTCGCAGAACCGGGCCTCGTCCAACAGAAGTAAACTTGATGCAATTGATGCAACTCAAGCGCGTATCGAATTTGATCTCGACGGTCACGTTCTCGAGGCCAATGAGAATTTTTTGAGCACGGTGGGCTATTCACTCGACGAGATTCGTGGAAAACACCACCGTATGTTCTGTGACAGTGATTACGCCAAGACCGCAGAATACCGTGACATGTGGGTGTCATTGCGCAACGGCAAGCCTTCAGCTGGTGTGTTTCGGCGAATAGACAGCAAGGGCCGGGATGTCTGGATCAATGCATCGTATAACCCGGTGCTTGGTCCGGACGGCAGTGTCGTCAAGATCGTGAAATTTGCGACCAATGTGACTGAAGAAACCCTGCGTAACGCAGACTTTGAAGGTAAAGTGGCGGCGATCAGCCGCGCCCAAGCAGTGATTGAATTTGATATCAAAGGGTGTGTGCTGAGCGCAAATCAAAATTTCCTCGACGCGCTTGGCTACAGCCTCGAAGAAATTGTCGGCAACCACCACCGTATGTTTTGCGAGAAAGACTTTGCGGCGAGTGCTGAGTATGCTCACTTCTGGGACACTCTTGCCGAAGGCAAACACCACGTACTTGAGTGTAAGCGCATCACGAAATCGGGTGATGAGATTTGGATTAGCGCTTCTTACAATCCGATATTCGACAAGCAAGGCAATATTTTCAAGTACGTGAAATTTGCAACGGATATCACGGAGTCGAAGCTGCAAGCAGCAGACAGTCTCGGCAAGCTCGACGCGTTGAACCGTAGCCGGGCGATCATTGAATTTGATGTCGACGGCAATGTGATTACCGCGAATGAATTGTTCCTCGGTGAGATGAAGTACCGTCTCGAGGACATTGTTGGCAAGCACCACAGCATTTTCTGTGACCCTGAGTACACGGCATCACCCTCATACCAACAATTCTGGGCTCAATTGCGTGGCGGTGACTTTGACTCCGGCCGCTACAAGCGGTTTGCAAAAGACGGCAGCGAAGTCTGGATCGAAGCCTCGTACAACCCGATATTCGACGGCGAAGGGCGTTTGCAAAAAGTGGTCAAATTTGCGACCAACGTGAGCACCCAAGTTGAAGTTGAGGCTGACGTTCGTCGTTTGGCTCAGGAATTTACAGATGCGTCATCTGACATCGCCGCGCGCTCTGACAACGTGGCTCACACGGCGCAAACACTCGGCACCAATACCGAAGAGATGAATGCGGCAGTTGAGGAGCTGACAGCGTCTATTGATTCAATCGCGTCAAACAGCAAGAACGCGGATCAACTTGCCCAATCAACGCAAAAAGCTGCAGAAGTGGGTTCAACTGCGATCAACGACTCAATAGAAGCCATGGCGCTGATCAACAAGTCATCAGAAGACATCAGTGAGATTGTTAAAGTCATCAGTGAAATTGCAAGTCAAACCAATTTGCTTGCACTTAATGCCGCGATTGAGGCGGCCAGGGCCGGTGAGCACGGGCTGGGATTCTCGGTTGTTGCAGATGAGGTGCGCAAACTCGCGGAGCGTTCGTCTCAAGCGACCAAGGAAATCACGCAATTGATCAATGAGTCGGTTAAGAACGTCAATCAGGGTAGCCAAACCTCCAAAGAGGCTGTGCGGTCGTTCAACGATATCGTGTCCGGCGTCCATGACACCACGCGTGCCATTGCAGAGATCTCATGTGCTGCTGAGGAACAGCTGGTTGCTGCACGCGAAGTCAGCGGATCTATTCAACAGATTTCGGAGGCGACCGAGAAGTCTGCGGTGGCATCTGAAGGCATTGCAAAAGCCACGTCTGAGCTCACCAAGGGCGCAGAGCATCTCGTAGACAGTGCCAACAAGTTCGCTGTTTAAAGGGTGACGAGACGATGCGTGCGCCGCTCTTCGGCGCACGCAAATACCACGCGTTGCGTATTTATCTTTGCCTCGCGACGAATCCAGAACATGTTCACCTCAGGAAATTTGAATCGTGTTAGCCCGGAAAATCACCGAGTCTGAATCCAATGAGACGCTCGACATCAGCCCTAAACTGAGATCTGCTGTGATCGATCTTGTGTACACGCACTCTGGAATACACTTGGGAGAATTGACTTGCCAATTTGTCCAGACCCGCTTGCGTCGCAGATTGCGTGCGCTCGAAATGGAGTCCGCAGCGGACTATTTTGAATTGGCAAAAAACAACAGCGATGAGATTGAGCATCTCGTTAACGCGTTTACCACCAACGAAACCTGTTTCTTTCGTACCAAGCCCCTTTGGTCATTTTTGGAAAACACGTATCTGCCTGAACTCGCTGCCCGTGAGACCGCGCGCGCTCCCGTGTTTTGGTCGGCAGCGTGTTCGACCGGCGAAGAGGCTTACTCGCTCGCCATGCTGAGCGACGCGGTATACCCCAGCAGCAAGAAAAATCTCAAACCCCGAGTGATTGCCACAGACATCAGTACAGATGTTCTTGATAAAGCGGCGGCAGGTGTCTTTTCGGGTCGAAATATTAACCGCCTGAAGGCTGTTAGGCCCGAGATGCTCGACGCGTATTTTGAGCCCTGCGAAGACGGATTCAAGCTGTCACAGGATATTAAGAAATTTGTGAAAATCTCGCGCCACAATTTGATGGATAAAGCGCCACAGCAAGACGCCTACGATCTCGTCACATTGCGCAATGTTCTGATTTATTTCAGTCAGGACGACCAGATGAAAATTGTGCACAACATCGTCGCCTCGATGAAGTCGGGAGCGATATTGGCCATCGGTGAATCGGAATCACTGGGGTACTTTGATTCGGGCTTGGAATACGTACAGCCCTTTGTCTACCGGAAGCCCTAGATCATGAGTGGTGCAAATGTGTTGGTGGCCCGCATGGGCCAGATGCAGTTCACTGACAATGGACACACCTTGAAAGCCATTATGGGATCGTGTGTCGGCATCGGTATTTTGTGGCCCAAAAAAGGCCGCTATGCATTGAGTCACTGCTTGCTGGCTGATTCGCCCGGTGGTGATGCGCCGTGGAATGCCAAGTATGTCAGTGACGCGGTTCCGATGATGATAGAGGCGGTTGGAGCGACCACGCGTCGGGACCGTTTTTCTTTGTCCGCTGTGGTGGTTGGCGGCGGCAATATGTTGCAGGACTCCGGCACCGCTGAGGCCGAAGAAATCGGGCCCTCCAATTTGCTCGCGGCACAGCGGCATTTGGCCAAGCACGATGTGATGATTAAAGAATTGCAAGATGCCTCGGGCAACGCGTCGCAGCTTTTTATTGACGGTGTGACAGGCGAGTACGAAATTATTTTGATTCCCAAGCTCGTGGTCTAGATGATTGCTGAAGGAGAGCAAGGTAATGCCAGGAAGTAACATTTCAAACGAAGCGATTTACGGCTCTTTTTTGTTGGGTAATACCGAGCTTGCAATCAATGCGCACGAGTTACAAGAAGTTGTGAATCTGCCGGATGAGATGGAAAAAGTGCCGCTGGCACCTGACTACCTCATGGGCGTGTTTTCCCTGCGTGAATCGATTGTGCCAGTAATCAATATGCGCGCGCTATTGCAGCAGCCTGAATTAGAGAGTGTTGATGATGAAGCTGCCAAGGATTGTATAGCGATTATCCGTGTCGGTGACAATCGCATGGGCTTGCTATTTGATCGCACATCTGAAGTGTTGCGAGTTGGTCGCGAGACCATCGACCAATTCTCTTACACAGAAGGTGCTCAAGCGCAGCGCGGGCCGGTCCAAGGCGTGATATCGCTCGATCAAGGACAGCGACTTGTGCAAGTGCTCGAGCCGTTGGTGTTGCTGGGCTTGCCCGGTGTGCCGCTGTCTGGATCTGAATCCGGTGATTCAACTGCAGTGCGCAAACCACCACGTGCTCGTCGGCGGTGTATCACCTTTGGCTCTGGCGGAAACCGTTACGGCTTCCGTATAGACGCGGTCAGTGAAATCATTCCGATGCGCGAAATTGGTCCAACGGGTCTGGTCTCAGAAACCTGCATGGGCCGCATAGAGTTGCGTGGCACGGTCATGCCGATTTTAAATTTTGCGCGCCTGCTCGACGGTGTGTGTGAAGAGAAATCCACGGACCAAAGTCGTATTATCATTGCGCGCGTGGGCAATCAGCCTGTTGGCTTCAAGGTGGACTATGTCGAGGGCATCATCGAGTACGCAGACGATGAATTACAGTCCCTGTTGCAGTTCAGTGGTAGCTCAAAAGTGTTGCTTGCCGGCTGTATTGTCGAAGAGGACGCAACAGACATCTGCTTGATTGATCACGAAAAGCTGTACGCAATTCCTGAAGTGTTGGCGCCGGCGGAAGCGAGCAATTTCTCAGACGAATTCGCTGAAGCACGTCGTCAAAACAGCCGCACGGTCACAAGTCTCGTTGTGAGTTTGGGTTTTGAGTTTGTACTGCCGGTGTCGGATATTTCTGAGATTATCGATTGCCCCGAAGTGGTCAGTCCCATATCGGGGGCGCCGGACTACATTGAAGGCATATTTAATTTGCGCAAGAAGGTCGTCACAGTTGTTGATATGCGCGCGCTGTACGGCATCGGCAAGTGCACCAATGACCTCGATCCCAAATTGCTCATCGCCGACTGCGACGGCAGTTTGATCGGACTGAGAGTTGACGGTGTCAAAGACATTGTCAAAATTTCCAAAGACCAGCTGCACGATACGCCCTCGTCGTTGATGCGGGGCTGGTCAACAGCGTGTCACGAAGACATCAAACAAGTGTGGATGGAAGACACCGGTGTGTTGCCTTTGTTGCCGCTTGAAATGGCAATGCGGCGAGTGTCGTCCGCGCCCGTGGGTTCGGTCGAAGTCATCGCTGCCTGATTGAACACAAAGCCCGTCAACTGCCGCGATTTCGCGCTGTAACGACCAGCACTCGCGCCGGTATGTCGAGACCGCTGTCGCGTTGGCAGGTGCTGAACTGCGTGACCAGGCGATTGACGATTTCACGTTTTTGCGTCTCGCTAGGTGGATGGTATTTGTACACGCGAGATACCGGGCCCAGTGTTGCGGCAAAGCGTGCGGCATGCTGTGCATCACCGGCAATGGACAGCGTGGTTGCTTCGTATCGTACTTCGATGTTCTGCCAGCCGGCTGCCTCCAAGAGCGTGTGCACATAGCGAGTGTCGCCGAGTGCGGTTGGGCCCGGGCGGCGGGGGTCGCGCGGTGGAACTGTTCCGAGCACATCCACTGCAACCTCAAAGGCCCAATTGAGCCAAGGGTTGTCCTCTTGCTCTCCCCACGCGACAAACGCGAGCCGGCCACCGTCCCGGCAGTGGTTGCGCAAGTTAGTAAATGCGCTCACCGGGTCGCCAAAGAACATCACCCCAAAACGCGACACAATGGCGTCTGCTTGCCATTCGAAGCGTGCTGTTTGCGCGTCTGCGTTGACGACAGTGACGTTGTCGAGTCGAAGCTTGCAAAACCGATCTCGCGCATCGTCGAGCAGTGGATCTGAAACATCCACGGCGACAACCTGGCCGGATGGACCAACTGCGTGTGCCAATGTCGCTGTGGTATCGCCGTTGCCACAGCCAATGTCGAACACCGTCTCACCTGGACGTAAGTTCGCGTGCGCCAAGAGGCTCTCGCTGACACGTTTGAAAAGCGTGTCATAGCGGCTCTGGTGCGCGCGCCATTGTTGTCCACCACGCTGATTCCAGAAGCGGATCTCGTCGTCGTTGTTCAATGTTTCCCCTGCATGGACCAGTTCAAATAGCACCGAGCTCGAATCACATTAATTCAACCTGCGCGGGTATACTGGCGCGAAATGGATGTGGCGACAAATTCGTCGATGAAATACGCGCAGAAATTTAAGTGCCATCGCGGTGCCGTAGCTGGTTTTTTAGGGGCATTTTTGCTGGGTCAGCTATTGCTCGAGAGCGTGTGGGCGAGTGGTGATGAGGAGGATTTGCTCGACCCGGTATCCGTGTACGCGGTTGACGGTGACGCATTGCGTTGGGTGGAAGGTGAGGAAGAGTTAGAAACCGATTCAACGCTGTGGTCGCGCGTGCGGTCACTGTTGCCGCAGAGTGGGCTCGCGCGTGTCGTGGAGTTCCACGTCTTCAGTGACGGTGCAGATGAAACCCTGGCCTACGTGGCTCAAACTGAATCTGATCCAGCGCAATGGGTGTTCGCAGTGGATTACGTCGACGCTGTGGATTTAACCGCTGGTGAGTGGGTCAGTACGTTAGTCCATGAGTACGCGCACGTGATCACGCTCAGTGATGAGCAACTTGATCTTGACGCCGAAAGCTGCGGCCTGAGTTATGAAGTGGATGAAGGTTGTGCCTTGCCGGCGTCTTGGCTGCAACAGTGGTATGACGCTTTTTGGCGCGGAGAGCTTGTTGCCGAACACCAGCGTGATGTCGGCGACAGCGAGGCGAACCCCGATGCCTTGGACGCTTTCTATGACAAGCACGAGCTCGATTTTGTCAACGCCTATGCAGCGTCGAACCCGGTGGAAGATTTTGCAGAGAGTTTTGCGTATTTTGTGTTGATGGACTTGGTTCAGTCGGCTGATTCAGTGACCGATTCCAAGATCCAGTTTTTTCAGGCCTATCCGCGGTTGCTCGACGCGCGTACCCACATACGCGCCAACACGACGGTTCGCCGCGCGGCAATTGATGCTCCACCTGAGTAGTAATCTGACACCATGAAAATAGTTTATCGGGCGGCGAATCCCCAAGAGGCGCACATCGTTGCAGGCATGCTTCAGTCTGAAGGCATTGGGGCACACGCATCGGGTACGTTTTTGCAAGGTGGAATAGGCGAGTTGCCGTCAGGTGACTTCGCGGTGGTGCGGGTGCCCGATGAGGATGCGGCGCGCGCGCGCGCGCTGGTGGAATCTTACGACGACAATGCTGAGTTATCAGATTGGGATCTGACGTCCGCAGAAATTGAACCGAGTGAATCAACCGATCCAGTGTCTGCTTGGGTGCGCCTGTTGCTTTGCCTGGCAGCGGTGGCGTTTGCAGCGTTTGTGGTGTTTGGTTGGACCTGAGGCCGGCTGGGGCGTGTGCGGATATCGCGCTATAAGCCGCTCAACAGATCTCGTTGTTCTAACGCCAGAAGGAAACGTTTTGTCTCAACCCCGCCGCCGAAACCGGTCAGAGATTTGTCGCTGCCTATAACGCGGTGACAGGGTGTGATGATTGGCAGTGGGTTGGCGCCATTTGCTGCGCCCACAGCGCGTGAGGCGGTGGGTTTGCCGATCTGTTTAGCGAGCTGCCCGTAGCTGCGTGTTTCGCCGTAGGGAATTGTCAGCAGTGCCTGCCAAACTTGTTTTTGGAAGTCTGTACCCGAGTGGTGCAGTGGGACTGTGAAGGCCGTGAGCTCGCCGCTGAAGTAGGCGTCGAGTTGACGCCGAACCGCTCCGAAAAAACCGTCATCGCGGAGCCAGTCGTCGCGCGGTGACAGCGCGCGGCTGCCGCCGGGGAAGCTCAAATAGTGCAAAGCCTGCGAGTCTCCAGCCAGCAGCAATGGGCCGACCGGGCTGTGGTGGTAACTAAAACGAAGCGGGTCAGCCATCGGTCACGCATGGGTGCAGGCAAGAGCGCCGAGTGTATCGCAGAAAGTGTGCACATCGCAGGTCGTAGCGGTTGTGTCGCGCGGTGTGACACGGGACAATTTGACGATGAGCATTCCAGACTACAACACCCTGATTGACGCGGAGACATGGCAGTTCATTCGCGATACCGAAGCCCACTACCCGCCGGACACAGCCGACCTTGACGTTCCCGGTCAGCGAGCACGCTATGACGCGATGTGTGCGGCTTTCCGCCAGCCGCGCCCGGAGTCTGTGATATCGACTGATGTCAACGCTGAGCGCGACGGTTTGGTGGTGCCGGTTAGGGTCTACCGCAGCACGGTGTTCGCGCCCGCGGCGGTGCTGTACCTGCACGGCGGTGGGTTTGTGGTCGGTGGCTTCGACAGCCACGATGATGTGTGTGCTGAGCTTGCCGAGCGCACCGGACTCGCGGTTGTCGCTGTGGACTACCGGCTGTGTCCAGAGCACCCGCACCCGGCGGCGTTTGCCGACGTGCTTGCAGCCTATCGGTGGACTTTTGACCACGTTGACGGCCGGGTGATTCTCGCAGGTGACAGCGCGGGCGGTTGCCTTGCCGCGGCGCTGGGGCAGGTGTTGCGCGGCTCGCAACGCCCGCTTGGACAGGTACTGATTTACCCGGGCCTCGGTGGCGACACGGACAGCGGGTCGTACCAAGAGCACAGCGATGCCCCGATGCTCTCACGCAACGATGTGTTGTATTACAACCGTGTCAACAGTGCCGGTCGCGATCTGTCGCAAGACCCAACCTTCGCGCCTCTGGCAGCCAAAGACTTGGCCAATTTGTCACCGGTGGTGGCGTTCAGCGCCGACTGCGATCCGCTGCGCGATGATGCGCGCGACTACTGCGAGCGCGTCACCCTTGCGGGCGGCGATGCGACGCACATTAATGAAGCCGGTTTGGTGCACGGTTACTTGCGCGCCCGGCACAGTGTGGCGCGTGCTGCACAGAGTTTTGAGCGCATCATCGAGGCCATCAAATCCTTCGCACCGCCCGATGAATTGCCGGCTGATCTTAGCGCACCAAACGCTGCATCTGACTGAGCCCTACACATCAAAGCCTTCAGCGATCAAGGCCACGCGCAAAGTGTCTGGATCGCTGAAGAGGTGCCCGCGCCAGCCGGCGGCGTGAGCGGCATCGATGTTTGCAGCTAAGTCGTCGATAAAGAGCGTCCGCGATGGCTCGAGTGCGAAGCTCTCGGTGTGCAGCGCGTAGATTGCGGCCTCGGGTTTGATCAAACCGACGTGAGCAGAGATGGTGCGCCCGCGCGGTGTGTTTAAAAATGCAAAGCGTTCAGTCACCTCTTCAAAAGTGTGCTGATTGAAGTTGCTGAGCAAGGTGACATCGACGCCGGCGGCAATGAGTTTGCCGAGCAGTTGCACCGAGCCCTCGATCGCGTGGGGCACCATCTCGTGCCAGCGGCCGCGCCATGCACGGATGTTGTCAGCCTGTTCGGGGAATTGCTCAATCAACAGTGTCTCGCCGTCTTCCCACGGACGGCCACGGTCCTGTTCGCCGTTCCAGGCTGAGGTGCACACCTCGGCAAAGAATTGTGCGCGCTCCACGGGGTCTGGAATCAGATTCCTGTAAAGCAGTTCCGGGTCCCAGCGCAGCAATACTTGGCCGATGTCGAACACAACGTGAGAGATCTGTGCAGCCATTTCGCGCTTCGAGTTGGGATGTATTTGGGAAGGTAGAGGGCTTTCTTGCAAGGTGCATGACCAAACTGGGTCATGTAGATCTGTACGGTGCACCGTACAGCCTTAGGTGATCTGCCTCAGTCCGCTCTGATATCGCTTGGACGGCAGCCGCGCTCGCGTTGCCACAATCGCTGCAAACTTCTTGCGTCAGCAAATCCAGCGCGCTCGGCAACAGTATCGATTGGAAGCGTGGTGTTGCGCAGCAGTGTCTCGCTGCAGGCCAGCCGCGCAAGCTGAATGTAGCGCTGAACGGACACGCCTGTAGCGGCCTGAAACCGCCGTCGAAACTGGCGTTCACTCAAGCAAGCCGTCGCCGCGAGCGCGTTGACGCCACCGGTTGTATGCAGGTCTGTATCAATGTGATCTTGTGCCGCGTGGATGCGTTGATCGGGATGGTGGCGGTGTTGGGATGGCAGCGGGGTGGTGTCGCGTCCGTCGGCGGCGCGTTGGTAGATCACGAGATCGCGCGCGATAGTGTCTGCAATGGTCTCGCCCCAATGGCGCCCAACCAAATGGAGCGCGAGGTCAATCGCACTGGAGAGCCCGGCACTGGTACAGCGTTCGCCGTCGTCGACAAACAGGCAATCATCTACCACCTGAGCACTGGTCTCTCTGTGTTGCAGGTCGTCGAGCAAGCTGTGGTGGGTTGTGGCGCGACGACCGGCGAGCAGGCCCGCATCGGCCAGTACCAGTGCACCGGCGCACACCGACCCAACGCGCGCCCATTGCGCTGCGTGGGTGCGCAGCCACGCCACGGTGCGCCGTCCGTCGCGGCTGTTGAGCCAGGTGGAAATCGCCGTTGAGCCAATCACCAGCAACCACCGGTTTGTGCCTTGCTGGTCACCGAGCGGTTCAACTGGCCCAATGGGCAAGCCTTGCGCGGAGGTCACATCCGCGCAAGGGCCGAGCATGCGCAAAGGGCAATTGACAGTGCGGTGCGCAAACACCTGCGCCGGCCCGGCGAGATCGAGCAGGTGGACACCGGGTAGCACCAATAGGTCAATGCCAACGGGTGGCGACAGGTTCATGTAGTGCCTGCCTGCAGAGCAATTAGCTGATCAAAGTGGCGGCGTTCGGCGACACACGCCTCAGTGTTGTTTGCAAAGTCATCTCGGCAGCCAGGGTTGCAAAATCCAACGAGGTGATTGCGGTATTCGGTGACAGAGCCTTCGTCCACGGGCGAACCGCTGCGCGGGCAGTGGCGGTTGAGTGTGGCGGGGTCGTTGCGCTTGATTACGTCTTCAACCGATACCACGCTGGCGAAACGCCGCTGCAGCACGGTGGCGGTGTGGGCTTTGATGGCCTCAGCTGATACGGTCCCGCCCGCGGCTGTGGCCATGCTGAAGGTCAGCGTGGCATCGAGTACGAAGTCGACGTCGAAGCCGGCATCACGCGCGGCTCTTGCCGTGGTCTCGCAACATTGTTCAGTGCGAATGCCGCTGATCACCAGGTGCGACACGCCATGGTTAGCCAGCCAGGGAGTCAAGTCGTGCGCTTGCAGTGCATTGTGCACGTGCTTGATAAATCGTGTGCCGTCTTGTGGCAGTGCCAGCCCGGGCACGGGCAACACGCCCTCGCCCGTAGGGTCGAACAGCCCACGGCTGTGGTGAAAGACCGGCGCGATGTGCCAGCCGGCGTGTTGGGCGTTTTCAATCAGTCGGTTTTGATTGTGAAGCCATGTAGTGGTTGCGTTGCCTGCCCACTCGGGATCGTGTTCAAAAGCGCGCTGGGCATCAATGATCAGCAGGGCTGTGTGTGACATCGGGAATCTCCTCAAAAGACCGAGACGCAAGCTTGCCACCAGGCAGCGTAAGACGCGCGTTAACACCGGTCAATGATGCGGCATTTTCGGCCATCCGGCGAGAGCGCGAGCGCGCGGCGTCCAAAGTCTGTGTGCTGCAGTCAGTTTGCTCTCTGCGGTGGTATATTGATCACTTGGATATCCATTGCACGGGAGTGGGCTGTATGAAAAACGGGTTGATGTCAGGCACGGGTGCCGCCGCGGCGTTGTTGTGCGCGCTTTGCACACCGGTTGCACAGGCGCAGAGCGGCATCGCGGTCGGCTTGCAGTCAACCATGGCGGCCACCGGCCCGAGTGTCCGCTACTCGCTCAGCGAAGAGCTGTCGGTGCAGGCAGTACTTGGCGCGCTCGGGTCGACCACCAACGTCGCTGGGCGCGGGTTGCTGTACGTTAGAAATACGGAAGCGCTCGATCTTTACTATTACGGTCAGGTTGGTTTCTGGCGCTTTTCCGGTGGTTCAATCAGCAGTGACAGTGGGATCGGTCTCGGTGCTGGCGTTGGTCTCGACTACGACCTACAAGAGGCGATTGACAACATTTTGCCGTTGACACTGAGTGTCGAGGCTGGCATCGGTTATGTCGCTTGGGATGACTACAGCGGATTTGATCTGGTGACGCTTGGACTGGGGTTGCACTATCGTCTGGGCGATCGCTGAGCCGATTTGAACCTGATATAGAAACACAGTCCGGCAAAAAAAACGCGGCCACTTTGGCCGCGTTTTTTTGGTTTCAAGCGAGGCTTTCTGCCAATTAAACGATGGCTTTCATCCCAGTCATAAAGCCACGCAGCTTGCTGCCAACCACTTCAACGGAGTGCTCGCGCAGCGCGCTGTTGATGTCGACCAACGTGCGGTTGTCAACGCCTGCGTCGGCAACGTCCAGACCCTTGCCGATAACATCACTCTTGATTTTCGGCATGAACTGCTCGGCCAACAGTGGGCGAGCAGCGTGATCGAACAAGTAACAGCCGTATTCAGCCGTGTCGGAAATCACCACGTTCATTTCATAGAGCTTGCGACGTGCAATGGTGTTGGCGATCAGCGGGGTCTCATGCAATGACTCGTAATAAGCGCTCTCTTCGATAATACCCGCGTCCACCATGGTCTCGTACGCAAGCTCGACGCCTGCACGCACCATTGCGACCATGAGGATGCCGTTGTCGAAGTACTCTTGCTCGGTGATCTCGGTCTCCGTGATCGCTTGCTTCTCGAACGCAGTCTCGGCAGTTGCTGCGCGCCAGCCGAGCAAGTTGGCGTCGTCGTTGGCCCAGTCGGCCATCATGGTGCTCGAGAAATGCCCGGACATGATGTCGTCCTGGTGTTTCTGGAACAATGGGCGAAGAATGTCCTTGAGTTCTTCAGAGAGTTCCCACGCGCGGATCTTGGCGGGGTTGGACAGGCGGTCCATCATGTGGGTCACGCCGCCGTACTTGAGCGCTTCTGTGACCGTCTCCCAACCAAACTGCACGAGCTTCGCGGCGTAGCCCGCGTCGATGCCTTCTTCGATCATCTTGTCGTAACACAAGATTGACCCGGTTTGCAGCATGCCGCAGAGAATGGTCTGCTCGCCCATGAGGTCAGATTTCACTTCAGCAACGGGTGACGACTCGAGCACGCCGGCACGGTGACCACCTGTGCCAACCGCCAGCGCTTTGGCAATCTTGATGCCGTCGCCGTTCGGGTCGTTTTCGCGGTGAACCGCGATCAACGTCGGCACGCCGAAGCCGCGCACGTACTCGGCGCGCACTTCTGAACCTGGACACTTGGGGCACATCATGACCACAGTGAGTTCGGGCCGCACTTGCATACCTTCTTCAACGAGGTTGAAGCCGTGCGCGTAGTCGAGGCAAGCGCCGTCTTTCATCAGAGGCATGACCGCGTTGACCACCGCAGTGTGCTGCTTGTCTGGTGTCAGGTTCATGACGATGTCGGCGGTCGGGATCAGGTCTTCGTAGGTGCCGACGTTAAAACCGTTCTCTGAAGCGTTTTTGAACGACTGACGCTTTTCGTCAATGGCTGCTTGGCGCAGTGCGTAGCTCACGTCCAAGCCAGAGTCGCGCAGGTTCAAGCCTTGATTGAGGCCCTGTGCGCCACATCCGACGATGACGATTTTTTTGCCACGGATGTAGTCGACGCCGTCGGCAAATTCGTCCGCGCCCATAAAGCGGCATTTGGCGAGTTCTTCGAGCTGCACGCGCAGCGGCAAGGTGTTGAAGTAGTTTTGACCCATGGCGGTTCTCCGGCTGGGGTGAGAATGGGGGACCGGGCCTAGCCCGGTGGGCCGTACACTCTAATGGGGTTTGCTCGTTGCGTAAAATGAAATAACTGGAACATAATATTGCAAAAAACGGGATAACGGTTATGGATGCGCGCACAGCCGAGGTGTTCTTGACCCTCGCTGATTCCTTGCACTTTGGCCGTGCCGCTGCGCGCTGCAACCTCAGCACGTCCGCGGTGAGCCGCGTGATTCAGCGACTCGAGTCGGACGTGGGGCAAACGCTGTTCACGCGGGACAACCGCAGTGTGCAGCTCACCCCTGCTGGTCGTGAGGTATTGGCCTATGCACAGCGAGACTCTGCCGCTTGGCACCGTTTGCGGCGCGCGCTCACCACTGACGGCGACCGGCTGCACGGTGAAATCCGTCTCTACGCATCGGTCACAGCGAGCTACAGCGTGCTCGCCGACATCCTGCCGCCGCTGCGACGCGCGCATCCCGGAATCGAACTCAAACTGCACACCGGTGATCAAGCCGATGGCGTCGAGCGGGTGCGGGCAGGGGTTGATGACTGCGCTGTGGTGGCGGAGCCTGACCGCTTGCCCGCAGGCTTGGTGTTCGCGCCGCTGCACACTTCACCACTGCGACTCTATGCGCCGCGCTCTGGACCGGTTGCCGAGACCGTGCAAGCGGCGCTGGACGCGGGCGATGCGCCAGATTGGTCGCAATTGCCGTTGGTTCTCGCCGAGCACGGACTTGCGCGTGACCGCTTGCTGCGGCGCTTTCGCGAACTCGGGCAATCGCCGCAAGTCTATGCGCAAGTTGCGGGTCACGAAGCGGTGGTGAGTGTGGTCAGTTTGGGTTTTGGCGTGGCGGCGGTGCCAGAGCTTGTGATTGAACACAGCCCGGTTGCCGGCCGCATTCAGGCGTTGCCTTGGATGGGCGACCTCGCGCCATTTTCGATTGGGCTGTGCGCACAGGCCCGTCGGCTAGAGGATCCGCTGCTTGCAGCCCTGTGGCAGCAGGCCGCAACAGAGTCTCGCTAAGTCGGTGAAAGCGCACTTTCAACAAGGTGTATCCAATACTGCACACCGGGCTCGATCAGAGCATCGTTGAAATCGTAGTCAGTCGCGTGCAGCGCCCGCGCGTGGGCGCCCTCAATGCCGTTGCCCGCAAGCATAAAGCAGCTGGGGACGTGCTTGGTAAAATGGGCGAAGTCTTCTGAAAAGAGCTTCGGTGCGCAGGCGGCGTTCACCTCGCTTTGATTCACTAAGGCTGCGGCGCTTGCGGCAATGGCCACAGCGTCTGGGTGGTTAATTGTGGCGGGGAAGTGCGTGTTATACGACACCGTGACATCGGCACCATGCGCGCTTGCAACGCCGCCCGCAAGACGGCGCATTTCACGCTCGATGATGGCATTGGCCTCGGGGCTCAGCGCGCGCGCGTCGCCGCGCAAGGTGGCGTTGCCGGGCAGCACGTTGCGCCTGCCGTCTGTGGTGAACTCAGTCACTGACACCACGCCGTTGTCGGCCGGGTCGAGGCGGCGCGAGACGATGTGTTGCAGTGCACCGACAAGCGCCGAACCGACTGTGATGGCATCGACCCCCATGTGCGGCAGCGCAGCGTGGCCACCGCTCGCACTGATATCGATATCGAAGAGCGCCTCACTGGCGGTGATGGCCTGCGGGCGAGTGTGGAAATGCCCGACCGGCAATCCCGGCAAGTTGTGCAGCCCGAACGCGCGGTCAACCGGGAAGCGGTCGAATACGCCGTCTGCCAGCATTGCCAGCGCGCCGTCGCCAAATTCCTCGTTTGGCTGGAAGAGAAACACCACGGTGCCGTCGAATTGACCGCTGGCGGCCAGGCGGGCTGCGGCGCCAAGCAACATTGTGGTGTGACCGTCGTGACCGCATGCGTGCATCGCGCCGGGGCGGCGCGAGCAGTGAGCAAAGGTGTTCTCCTCGGTCAGGGGCAGCGCGTCCATGTCAGCGCGAAGCGCAATCGCGCCTTTGCCTTGCCCTCGACGCAGTATGCCGACCACCCCGGTTTGCCCGATGCCGCTGTGCACCTCGAGCCCGGCCGCGGCGAGTTTGGTCGCGACGAAGGCGGCTGTGTCATGGGTGTCAAAGCCGATTTCCGGGTGTTGGTGGAGATGGTGTCGCCACTCAATCAGTGTGTTGGTGTCCACCATCAGCGGTCCTCCCATGAGGGTTCGCGCTTCTCGATGAACGCACTGATGCCTTCCTCTGCATCAAACGCGAGCATGTTCTCGGTCATCACGGCGCTCGCGTAGTCGTAGGCGGCGCCGAGGTCGAGCTCGCACTGAGCGTAGAAAGCGCGCTTGCCAGTTTTCAATGTCAGGGTGGATTTGGCGGCAATTTGCGCTGCCATCGCGTTTGTTGTTTCGTGCAGCGCAGCGTCTGGCACCACGCGGTTCACAAGCCCCATACGCCACGCGGTCTGCGCGTCTATTGGATCACCTAGCAGCAGCATTTCCATCGCGTGTTTACGACCCACCGCGCGCGAGAGCGCGACCATTGGCGTCGAGCAAAAGAGGCCAATGTGAACACCCGGGGTTGCAAATTGTGCTGACTCGCTTGCGACCACGAGGTCAGCTGACGCGGCGAGTTGGCAGCCCGCGGCGGTGGCGAGGGCGTGCACTTCGGCAATCACTGGCTGTGGCAGCGCAACCACGCTTTGCATGACCTGTGCGCATTGGGCGAGCGTGGTTTCAAAAAACGCACGGCCTCTGTCTGAGTTGGCACGTGCGGCGGTCATCTCTTTGAGGTCGTGTCCGGCGCAAAAGACGGGGCCGTTGGCCGCGAGCACAATCACGCGCACGGCCGGGTTGTCTCTGGCGTCATCGAGCGCGGTTTGCAGCGCGCTCAGCATGTCGCAGGACAAGCTGTTACGCCGCTCGGGTGCGTTTAGCGTGAGTCGCAATACGCCGTCTTCGCCGTGTTGTTGCAGAAGTGTGTCGGTCATGGGAGAGCGGCTCTGCGCAATTGAACCCGCAGTATCGCGCAATTCCCGTGGTCGGTGGCGGTTCGACTTAGGGGTTTTTGGGTAAAAAGGCGAGCAACGCTTGGAGTGTGCCCGCGGGATCTTCTTCGGCGAGATAGTGGCCGGTGTGGAGACTGCCCCCTTGGACATCATCAGCGTACTGCGACCAGACCGCGAGCACATCGTATTGCCGGTGCACGAAACCTTGGTCACCCCAAAGCACCAGCAGCGGGCATCGCACGCGCTCGCCGGCCGCTCGGCTGGCGCGGTCGTGTTCGAGGTCAATGCTGGCGGCGGCGCGGTAGTCCTCACAACAGGCGTGGATTGTGTCGGGGTTGGCGAATGCGTGCTGGTAGTCTTGGAGTGCGGCTTCATCAAAGGCAAAGCCCGCTCCGCAGGTACGCTGCAGTGTCTCGGTTAAATACCAGTCTGGATCGTGTCCGATCAGGGTCTCTGGCAGGCCGTTTGGTTGAATCAGAAAGAACCAGTGGTAGTAACTCGACGCAAACGCTTGATCGGTGGTCTCAAACATATGCAGCGTTGGCGCGATGTCCATCACGCAGGCCCGTGTCACGCGGTGCGGGTGGTCCAAGATCAATCGGTGCGCCACACGCGCGCCTCTGTCGTGTCCAACCACAGCGAAGCTTGGATACCCAAGCTGTTGCATGAGCGCGACCATATCGGCAGCCATGGCGCGTTTGCTGTGCGGTGCGTGGTCCGGCGTACTCGCGGGCTTCTCGCTCTGGCCGTAGCCGCGCAGGTCTGGGCAGATGACATGAAAATGCGCCGACAGGGCCGGGGCGATGGCATGCCACATCGCGTGCGATTGTGGATACCCGTGCAGCAGCAGCAAGGGTGGCCCCGAGCCGCCGTGGCGCACGCGCAGTTGGCAGGACGGTGTGGTGATATCGCTGAGTTCAAATTGACAACCGAACACGCGTTGAGCCCCTTGTCGACGTTGGGGTTCCAGCATAGCGCGAGGCCGTGCGGC
>CALAMQ010000058.1 GCA_937925815.1 uncultured Granulosicoccaceae bacterium
ACCAGCCACCCGTTGCAGCAAATGACAGCATCACGCTCGCAAGCAGTGCCAGCGGCAACCTCAATGTCAGCGCCAATGACAATGACCCGGACGGTGCCAACAGCGCAATGACCTACGTGCTGACCGATAACGGTAGCCTCACCACCGCCAGCCTGACACCGGCCGGCTTACTCTCGGTCACGGCACCGGCGACCACAACCAACCAGAGCTACACCCTGAGCTACCGCGTCACCGACGCGCGTGGTGGCACTGACACCGCAACCGTCACGGTCAACGTCACAGCTGCTCCAAACCAGCCACCCGTTGCGGCCAATGACAGCATCACACTTGCAAGCGGTGCCAGCGGCAACCTCAACGTCAGCGCCAATGACAATGACCCGGACGGCGCCAACGGCGCGATGACCTACGTGCTGACCGACAACGGTGGCCTCACTACCGCCAGCCTGACACCGGCCGGCTTACTCTCGGTCACGGCACCGGCAACCGCAATCGACCAGAGCTACACCCTGAGCTACCGCGTCACCGACGCGCGTGGTGGCACTGACACCGCAACTGTCACAAGCAACGTCTCGGCTGCCACAATCTAGCCCAGGCCGACGAATACAACACGGGCCGTCGGTGCCTGCCGGACAATCGCCGCCCTTTTGCAAGCCGAACACCCCGGACATCCCTTGCTCCGGTCGCGTTAAGCCGCTCACGTATATGCCACCGAAAGCGGTGAGCTGACCGTCAGTGTGAGCGGCCTTGGCGTTCAGGTTCACGATATTTGACCTGATTCAAACTCGACCAACATCAGGCTAACCCCTCGTCACACCTGCCAATGGCGGCCGCGCGACACCTGTTCAATTCTGCAAGCGGGTCTGGATTCGAAATCGTAATGTGCCCATACTTGTGCGGGAAGCTACGCTAGAGCGTCGAACGTACTCGAATTCAAGCCCCGATGGTGTGGGGCTGTGGCACCAGACAAAGCGGTTGCAGTCTGGTCGGATGCTCAGCTTGAACACAGGAGATCACCATGACCGCAACGGACCAGCGAGAAGACACGGCGTCTCTTTATGAGAGCACGCGCAGATCGGTTCGCTTGAGGGGGTCGGTGACGAGCATCCGTCTCGAGAACGGATTTTGGCAAGTGCTCGGCGAAATGGCTGACGCGGATAATTTGACGCTGCCACAACTCATCAATCGCCTGCATGAAGACCTTGCTGACACGCAGCTCGAGTCACGCAATTTTGCCTCCTTCTTGCGGGTCGTTTGCGCGCAGTACTTAACTGACAAAGCGCAACCAGAGGAAGAAAGCCCCTCTGATCAACCTGAAGCTGAGCTCTCGTAATTTTCAACTCTCGGCTGTAGCTCAAGACTTGACCCCGCCAACATCTCGCATCACGATAGCCGTGTGATGTCAGTTCCCAACTATCGGGATTAAACGGGAATCCGGTGCGCGCAACACACGCCATTCCGGAGCTGCCCCCGCAACTGTAACCACCGCTTTGCGCACCGAGTTGTGCGCACGATGCAACACAGCCCACTGGTGCCGCGCACCGGGAAGGGGTTTCATCGAGGTGGAAGCCAGGAGACCTGCTGCATCGCGTTCACACCAATCGGGCGGGGTGCACCGATGACACAGTGCCATCACGAGCCTGTGCGCGCCTGCCATCGACAAAAAGAGCAGGCCAATGCAACCTCACTCAACCAATCAATCCGCCGAGAACACCGCTCGCAACGCCCTGTTCCAGTGGCTAATGCACCTGCCGGACGGTGCTGACAGCGCGCGTGCTGCGCGTTCGGTGGTCGAACACATCGATGCGCAATGCACGCAAGCCCTGCCAGCGAGCGTACAGGCATTTCGTCGTCTGCTGTGTCAGGTGGCAAACAGCACACACCAGCCACCGCTCAAATCCAGACACTAGGCACCGCCTACATCCAGCGCCTCGCTCGCCTCAGGCGTGCGCTATCAGGTGCAGGTAGCGCGCAAAACGCCAGTGCGGCTCTCGCTGTTCGAGCCACTGCTCGATCTCATCGAGCGACTCAAAACCACGTGACGTGACCAATTCACGCGGTAAGAAATCGAGGATGGCGCGCACACCGAAGCGCGCATCAACAGCCAATCCCGCTGCCGCCAACCAACCCTCAAGGGCCTCGAGCTCGATTGGGTGCGTGGGGGTTAGGCCACCGGCGGTACCAGCGGTGTCTGCTGACTGCGCTCGCCTGAAATTGCCGCGCAACAAATTGCGGTGTACCAAAGCCGCGTTGTTATAACAAAGCAGAGACAAATACCCTGACGGTTTCACCAGCTGTTTGAGCATGCCCACGGCTGTCTGCGGCTCGTTCATCCACTCCAAAGCCGCGTGACAACAGACGAGATCGAAGGTCTCTCCCCGCTCGGAAAATTGTCGGTATGTTGACTGCAAAGACCCGCTTACACACCGAATTTTCAGGTTCTGTGACGCCGCCTCGGTCGCTATGTGCGACACCATGCGCTCGCTGAGATCGAGCGCCGTAACATCGTGGCCGTCGGCGGCAAGCAGCAACGCAACCTGCCCCAGACCCGCACCGACGTCGAGAACCCGCAACGGCTGATTCGCCAAGTGTGGCACGGCAGCTTTCAACTGACGCACGCTGCTGTGCAAGCGCAACTGCCCTTTGAGATTGCCGTGCACCCGATCGGACAGCCGATCGAACAAATCATCAAAATTTCGGCCGTCTTCGCTCAAGGTCAAAACACTCGTGAATAGCGCCACAGTGTGCCATGAAAGCGCGATACCATGCGCCATGGATCCAGCCGCACCGATCACCGTGCTCTACGCCGACGATCACTACCTCGCCGTTGATAAGCCTGCAGGCCTATTGGTCCACGGCACGGCACTCGATGCACACACTAGCGACACACTGATTGGCCGACTGCGCGAGGAGCTAGGCGGTACCTTGTCTCCGGTTCATCGCCTCGACAAAGCGACATCAGGCGTGATGTTGTTTGCACGTGACAACACTGCAGCAAGTGCAATAAGCCGCAACTGGCACACCGATGTCGCCAAACACTACATCGCTATAGTGCGCGGCTTTGTCACCACTGCCAGCACCGTCGACAACCCAGTTCGCGATCGCGACACGGGCGAACGTAAAGACGCCATCACGCGCATTTGGCCTATCGCCTGTGCCGAGCTGGACGTCGCCGTCGACCGCTACCCCACCGCACGCTACGCCCTCGTTGGCGCTGAACCGGTGACCGGACGGCGCCATCAGATTCGCCAACACCTTAAGCACCTGAGCCACCCGATAATCGGCGACACCAGTTACGGCAAATCAGTGCACAATCGTTTTTTCGCAGCGCAATTCAACGCGCCACGTTTATTGCTTCACGCCAAACAGCTATCGTTCACTCACCCCTTTACGCAACAACCTGTGAGCCTCGAAGCCGCGCCCGACGCTGCCTTTCAGCGCGTTCTCGACGGACTGACATGGCACGCCTCGACGGACATCTCGATATGAGCGACTCCCAAGAAAAATCCAAGGTCAACTGGTTGTGGCCCAGCGATCCAATCGACGGCAGCCTGACCGACGTGGTCGATGGCATCAGCCTGTTGAGGCTGCCCCTGCCGATTCGGCTCAACCACATCAATGCTTACTTGATCGAGGACGACGACGGTTTGGTGGTGGTAGACACCGGTTTCAACTCCGCCAATCTGCGCGAACTCTGGCACAGCGTGCTCGACGGACGCGACTTGGGGCCAAATCCAAAAATCATCTGCACCCACTACCACCCTGACCACTTTGGTCTGGTCGGATACTTGGTTAAAACCTTCGGCTTCCACTTGTTGATGGCGCAAACCGAGCGGATTATCGCCGGATTTTTGAGCACGGCGGCCGACGAACCCTACAGCGACAACGTGGATGAGTTTTACCGCCGACACGGCATGTCAGCCGACAACCGAGCACAACACAGACAGCGCGGCAACACCTTCAGCCAATCAATCCACAGCATGCCCGCCGACTACACGCGTCTGCGCGACGGCGATCAACTGCAATTCGGTGGACGCTCGTTTGAGGTCATCACGGCATCCGGCCACACCCCAGAGCAAGTGTGCCTGCACTGCCAAGAGCACCAGTTGCTGCTCTCAGCCGATCACATTCTGCCCCGGATCACACCAAACACGTCTGTCTTCCCCTACAACGCTGGCGCCAACCCGCTCGGCGAATTTCTCGAGGACTTCAATAAATTTGCACACATCGACGACCACTGCCTTGCACTGCCCGGCCACGACCGACCATTTCGGGGCGTCAAATCGAGAATTGGTGAACTCGTGGCACACCACGAAGCACGCCTTGATGAGGTTCTCAGCTGGTGCCAAGAGGGCCCGCGCACAGCCTGTGAGCTCGCACCCCTGATGTTTCATCGAGACCTCGACCTACACCAGCAAATGTTTGCCGTTGGCGAGATAATTGCGCACCTGGTACTGCTCGAGCATCGCGGTGAGCTGCAGCGTCACACCACAGACGGTGTCTGGTCGTTCAGCGCCACTTGAATTGCCTGCAAGCAAACCCAATTGTCTCGATTTGTGGCCGGTCACGAGACCTCAAATGAACGATGAACCCACGTCCGGTGAGCTGCTCGACGCGCTCACCGCAGATGACAATAATGCCAAGCCGCTCGCCCTACCGGACGACGCACTGCCTGATGAACTGATCGTTCTGCCGGTCTATGGGCGCCCGTTTTTTCCAGCGCAAGTGCACGCAATCTCAATTGATCGCGAACAGTGGGAGCCCTCACTCAAAGCGGCGCTTGAGAATCCGTTGCGCGTCGTCGGATTGATGTACTGCGGCGAATCACCAAGCGACAACGGCAAAGTTCACTTTCACGAGATTGGCACAGTGGTGCGCATTCACCACGTCAACAACGACGATGACCACATCCAGTTCATCGCCCAGGGCGTGCGACGCTTCAAAGTGAAACAATGGCTCAACAGCGAGGCCCCGTGGCGCGCGTCGGTTAACTATCCAGTCACCCATCAGCCAGCCAACTCCAACGAAGTCAAAGCCTTTGCCATGTCGTTGATCCAGGCGGTCAAAGAACTGGTCAACATCAACCCGCTCTACAACGAGGAAGTCAAAAATTTCCTCACCCATTTCAACCTCAATCAGCCCTCGCCCCTGGCCGATTTTGGCGCTGCCATCACCACCGCTGGCGGCGACGAACTGCAGCGCATCATCGACACCGTCAAACTGCTGCCGCGCATGAAGCAAGTCACGGTTCTGCTGCGCAAAGAGATCGAAGTCGCTCAACTGCACCAGCGAATCGAGAGCGAAGTCAACCAGCGAATGAACGCGCAGCAGCGAGACTTTTTCCTGCGTGAACAGCTCAAAGTCATCCAAACCGAGCTTGGCATTTCCAAGGACGACCGCACCGCCGATATCGACGAATTCAACACCCGTATGGACGCGGTTGAACCGCCCGAGCGTGTGAGAAAGCGATTTGACGATGAGATTAAAAAACTCTCAATGCTCGAAACCGGCTCACCGGAGTACGGCGTCACGCGCAACTATCTCGATTGGGTAACGTCCGTGCCCTGGGGTGTTCACACAGACGACAATCTCGACATCACACACGCGCGCGGCGTGCTCGACGACTCGCACGCAGGCCTTGCCGATGTCAAAGACCGAATAGTCGAGTTCCTCGCTGTCGGCGCCTATCGCGGCGAAGTCAGCGGCGCCATACTGCTTTTAGTCGGTCCGCCCGGTGTTGGCAAAACCTCCATCGGTCGCGCCGTGGCAGACGCGCTCGGTCGCGAGTTCTACCGGTTTAGTCTCGGTGGCATGCGCGATGAGGCCGAAATCAAAGGACACCGACGCACCTACATCGGCGCTATGCCGGGCAAGCTTGTCCAGGCACTCAAAGACGTGGCAGTGTCCAACCCCGTCATCATGCTCGATGAAATTGACAAGGTTGGCACCTCTTTCCAGGGCGACCCGGCGTCGGCACTGCTCGAAGTGCTCGACCCCGAACAAAACAGCGCCTTCCTCGACCACTACCTCGATTTGCGAATCGATCTGTCGAAGGTGCTGTTTATCTGCACAGCCAATCAGCTCGACACCATTCCGCGTCCGCTGCTTGACCGCATGGACCGCATCTCTTTGTCGGGTTATATCGCACAAGAAAAGTTCGCAATCGCTAAAGAGCATTTGATGCCGCGCGTACTGGAGCGCGCCGGCCTCAAGCGCCGCGAGCTCAAGATCAGCGACGCCACGTTGCGCAACTTGATCGAGGGCTACGCGCGTGAAGCCGGTGTGCGCAACCTTGAGAAACTGTTGCAACGAATAGCACGCAAGGCCGTGGTTGAAATCCTAGAGGGCAAGACACGCGCGGTCAGCGTCACCGGCAAGAACCTCGAACACTACTTAGGCGCACCCACCTTTCGTCCGGAGGAAGTACTCAAAGGCGTGGGCGTCGTCACAGGTCTCGCCTGGACCGCGATGGGTGGGGCCACGCTGCCTGTGGAAGCCACGCGGGTCCACGGTGGCAACCGATCGCTAAAACTCACCGGCCAACTCGGTGATGTCATGAAAGAGTCGGCGGAAATTGCCTGCAGTTTCATCACGGCTAACGCCGTCCAGTACGGCGTGGACTCAGATTGGTTCAAGAGCGCCGCACTGCATATCCACGTGCCCGAGGGGGCCACACCAAAAGACGGCCCGAGCGCTGGCATCACGTTGAGCACAGCGTTAATTTCGCTGGCGACAGGCAAGCAAATCAAACGAAAACTTGCCATGACCGGCGAAATGACCCTCACCGGCCAGGTTTTGGCGGTCGGTGGTATACGCGAAAAAATCATTGCCGCGCGCCGCAGCAAGATCTCCGAGGTCATCTTGCCGCACGCCAACCGCGCGGATTTCGACGAGCTACCCGAGCAAATCAAAACCGGCATCACCGCCCACTTCGCGCAGCACTACGACGATGTGTTTCACGTAGCCTTTGGCTGACCGGCCGCGCGCTGCTTGTCTCAAACAAATTCCAGACAAAAAAAACCCGCTGAATCAGCGGGTTGAGTCTGCGTCATCCTTAACGCCATCATTCTTATGGTTATTGCAGGGTTCCATGTGACGGTGCTCTCGCCGCGTCCATGCGGCAGGGGAGAAAGTTGAGATACCCGCTGCGCTACGTGACTATCGACTTTTCGGACACCCCTGCAGGTGTGTCCGTAGGGAGCCGACGCCCCACTAGGATATCGGTGTACTACATCAAGTCTTGAGTGCAATCTGCAACCGACATCCCGAGCGTGTATCGGCAGCGAATCAACAAGCCGTTGTGAAAGTGAGCGCGGCTATCGGTCGAACAGTCCACGGCCGTCCTACCAAAATCAGGGTGAAACCGCTTATTAATTTATATATTTCAACAAGTTAAACAGATTGGCTTGTTGATAAACCAGATGAGACCAAGTGTGAAAAACACGTTATAGCCGCTGTGTGGCACCGCAAAAAAACGCCTTTTTAATCCAACTTTGCAATGCGTGTTTTGAAAGTAAATTTTTGTGCATCGCACCA
>CALAMQ010000059.1 GCA_937925815.1 uncultured Granulosicoccaceae bacterium
CGTCCTACCGCCGAGGCACCCTGTGATCACCACCGCCAATGTCACCATGCAGTTCGGGTCCAAGCCCCTGTTTGAGAACATCTCTGTCAAGTTTGCTGACGGCAACCGCTACGGCCTGATAGGGGCGAACGGGTGCGGAAAGTCGACCTTCATGCGCATCTTGGATGGGTCACTTGAGCCAACGGCGGGCAATGTGGCCCTCGAGCCGGACATTCGTATTGGTCGCCTTGAACAGGATCAATTTGCGTTTGAGTCGTACTCAGTGATCGACACTGTGATCATGGGGCACCGGGAATTGTGGAAGGTTAAGCAAGAGCGGGATCGCATTTATGCGCTGCCTGACATGAGCGAAGACGACGGCATGAAGGTCGCTGAGCTCGAGGTGCAGTTCGCGGAGATGGACGGCTACACCGCTGAGAGTCGCGCGGGCGAGCTCTTGCTCGGTGCGGGCATTGAAATTGGCCTTCACTACGGCCCAATGAGCGAGGTGGCGCCGGGCTGGAAACTGCGTGTGCTGCTGGCGCAGGCGTTGTTCTCAGAGCCGGATTTATTGTTGCTCGATGAGCCGACCAACAACCTCGATATTCACGCGATTCGCTGGCTGGAGGGTGTGCTCAACAGTCAGAAAGCCACCATGGTTATCATCTCGCACGACCGTCACTTCTTGAACACGGTGTGCACCCACATGGCGGACATCGACTACGGGGAGCTGCGCGTCTACCCCGGAAACTACGATGACTTCATGATTGCCTCGACACAAGCGCGTGAACGTTTGCAGCAAGACAACGCTAAGAAAAAAGCTCAGATCGCCGACTTGCAGCAGTTCGTCAGCCGTTTTTCGGCGAACGCATCAAAGGCCAAACAGGCGACATCACGGGCAAAGCAGATTGACAAGATTCAGCTCAATGTCATCAAGCCGTCCAGCCGTGTCAGCCCCTACATCCGATTTGACCAATCCAAGAAATTACACCGCCAAGCGGTGAAAATTGAGGGTCTTGGGCACGGCTTTGACGAAGGACCGCTGTTCAACAACGGCGACTTCATTTTGGAGGCCGGCGCGAAGCTCGCGATTATTGGCGAAAATGGCGTTGGCAAGTCAACCTTCCTCAAGTGTTTGACAGGTGACCTCACACCTTCACACGGCACGGTGACTTGGGCAGAGAACGCGCAGTACGGATACGTTCCTCAGGACGCCGGCCAAGAGTTCGAAGGCAATCTCTCAGTGTTTGACTGGATGAGTCAGTGGCGACAAGAGAATCAAGATGAACAAATAGTGCGCAGCACGCTCGGTCGCTTGTTGTTCTCGCATGAAGAACTGAAAAAGCCTGCAAAAGTGTGTTCAGGTGGAGAGAAAAACCGATTGCTGTTTGGTCGATCGATCATGCAACAGCCCAACGTGTTGATCATGGATGAACCGACCAACCACTTGGACATGGAATCAATCGAAGCATTGAACTTCGCGCTGGAGCAGTTTGAAGGCACGCTGATTTTCGTCAGCCACGATCGCGAATTTGTATCATCACTCGCATCGCGAATCATTGAAATTCGCGATGGTACGTTGAACGACTTCATTGGTAACTACGACGAATACCTGAGCAAGCGCGCCGCGTAGCGTTGCCCGTGGAACCGCTGTTGCACATTATGTTGCGCGCGGACTTTGACGCCGCTGGAGACGAAATCAGCGCGGCGTCGCTCAGTGCAGAGGGTTTTATCCACTGCTCAACCCGGGCCCAAGTGTTGGTGCCAGCAAACGAGCGTTTCGCGGGTCAGCGGGGACTGGTATTGCTGGTTATTGATCCAAGCGCAGTGGCGGCGGAAATTGTTTTTGAAGACTGCTACGAGACGGGGGTTGCGTTTCCGCACGTCTACGGTCCCATTCCGCGACTCGCCGTGAGGGCGGTTTTGGATTTCCCGCCCGACGAAAAAGGCTGCTTTCACCTGCCATCGGATTTGCCGAAAACGCTCTAATAGACCTGTCAGGCGCGCAAAAACCGGTGTGCGAAATGGCTGTTGATCTCTCGGTGCCATTGGCTCTGTTGCGGTGCAGGTCGTAGCCGCGCAATCGCTGCGCCGTGAAACACGTCCTGAAAATGCAATCGGTACGCGTCCGATGCGTGTTCCTCTGCACCCCGTACGGCAGTGTGAAAGCCGTGGTTTGCAATCGCGGCCCCGGCGTGAACTGGGTCTAGACAGGTTGCGAGAAAGGCGTGGGCCATCTCAGATTGCGTCGAAGCGGCAACCCTAGACCAGCCGAGCGTCCAGGTCAGTGCGCCTTCATCAGGCGCACAAAAATTAACCGGTTCAGCCACCGAGCGCAGTGCCAATGCTGGTGTATCCCACCCCTGTCCTAGGGCCGCACCGTCCTCAAGCAATCCTTGAATTTGTGTGTTTGCGTCATTCCACGTGAGCTTGACGCGGTTTTTGTGCAAACGCATATAGCGGTAGGCTGCTTCGTGTGCACGTTGTGACGCATTTGCACTGATATCAGCTCTCAACACCGTTCCGGGTGGCAAGTCCCCCTGGGATTCGAGCAAGTAGGCGACAGCGTGTAAGGCGGAGGTGGGGCGGATAAAGGTGCTATTGACATCCGCATCTTCCCAAAGGGCGGAATACGAGTGCGGAATGGTGTCGTCGGTCAAGTCAGTGCGCCAGCTAATGCCTTCGGCTCCCCAGAGACACGGAACCCAATGCAGGCCTTCTGCGCTAAACCGCCAGTGATCAAATGCTGTGCGGAGCAGTGGCTCGTGGAGGGTCGCCAGCTGTGGCAACTGGCTTGTGTCCCAGTGGGCGAGCACCTTGCGATGGCGCCAGGTTGGCGCCTGATCCCCCGACAACAGACACAAGTCAGCCCTGGATTGGCGCAATTGCGTTGTTAAATTCAGCTCAGGTCGAATGGGGTGCAAGACCAGATTGACGCCGTGACGCTGACTAAATTGCTGGTGGCTGGCGTCGAGTGTGAAGCGCGCCGGGACCATCAGGTGGAGCTCTCGGCTGGCAGCGCGTGCTGTAGCAAGCGGGGTCGCGGCCAGCGCGAGTGTAGCCTTGAGCAGGTCGCGACGATGGACAACGTTCGCGCGCGGTGCTTTCACGATGGACCCGCGCAATATGACAGTCTGGTTAGAGTGGGTGATTTACACATAGCGACTGTATCAAATACAATACAAAACAGGCAGTTGTGTGACGTATGTCACGTTAATTGTAAAGATTTTAAGTTGCCACTGGGGTTATCATGCAGCACTACACACGAGACTGAGGTGCGAGCCGCGATGAAGCGACATAACAGTGACCAATTGTCTCGGCGGGCGATCTGGCGATCCCTGTCAGGTGTGGCTGTGTCGACCGCGATGTTGTTGTCAGTTGGACAGTTAGCGCGAGCTGACGGCGAAGTGACATCGGTTACGGTGCGCAGTGACACGCCAACGCCGTCTCAATACACCTTAAACGGTACCACGTACACGTGGGGAATTGGCGGGAACCTGGTTCTCGAAAGCTTCGAATACGCCGGTGATACTTACGACTACATGGTAAACGCGGACACCGTGCGGTTGCGCCGTGTCGACAATCCACTGTCTAGTGGCGAGCCCTGTGGCGTGTTTGCTGAGAACACCGGCGTGTACAACGAACTTGTACCGAATTACCCAGCGCGCGTTGATGGCAGTGACAACTGTGACATGGCGGCGATGCTGGGCGGCCGGGTAATGAACCGCGGTGCGCTGAACGTCTTTTCCAACACTGGCCCCGATCCAAAAAACGTTGAGCGCGTTGACTACTTGTTCCCGAACGGGATTGTCGCGCCTTTGTCAGCGCCCGCACTTGCACAGTCTGGACACGTTGTCGCTGAAAAGCGTGGCAACAATCCCATTCAAGTTGCTGCGGTCACGGCGCTCGATGCGAACGGTGACCCGTCTGCCTACGGTCCTCTTCTGCTGATCGAACCGGCTGGATGTGCGTCTGGTCAGTTGTGTTACGGGGTGACCCAAATTCAACACAGCTACTCCTTTTTGCAAAACGCCTCTACAGGCGAACAAGGCTATGTCGACTACCGCGGCGGCGCGACTGAACACCTCGCCATGGCGTTTGTGTCTAACGAGCGACTGGGTCTGTCGATCGGCCAGCGATACTTCGGGTTCTCGTTTTTCGCGCCTGATGTCGATGCATCAGTTCACGACCTGACTGACCCTACGTCATTCCCACAGGATTCAGCGGACAACAACATCGTTATTGGCGATGGCGCTGACTTTTACGGCGGTGTGTCGGGGTGGTTCTTGGCCGATGGTCTGCAAAACGACGGCGGTGGCAGCCTGTTGTCTGGCGCGGTCTTTGTCGATCTCAACAACAACGGCGTACTCGACACCAATGAGGCGGCCCTGGACGGTGTCTCCGTGTCGCTGGTGGCAGACACCAATGGCAACGGCGTCTACGACGCGGGTGTGGATGAAGTGCTCACCGCGACTGAGACAGGCGTGGACGGTGGGTACTATTTCGCGGGAGTGCCTTCAGGTCGCTACTTTGTCTTGCTGGACAGCGACGACACGGACATTCCACCAGCATTGCAACTGCCAAATGGCAGCAACCCTGTCACGGTCGATGTGATCGGTGAAGACCAGTCGGGTGTGAACTTTGGGTTCACGCTGCCCTCGAGCGATGGCACCCAGCCGGTTGCAGTGGCTGACACCGTCGCGAGCCCACAAGATCAACCGATCACCATTGATGTCCTCGCCAACGATATTGACCCTATTGGCGGTGGGCTGACGCTAGTGAGCGTGGGCAATGCGCAAAACGGCACCGCTGTGATCAGCGGCGACCAAGTGGTTTACACGCCAGACTTTGGCTTTATTGGCTCTGATTCTTTTGTCTACGTTGTCGAGGACAGCGTGGGTCAGCAGGCAACGGGCAGTGTGGCTGTCGAAATGCTGCAATTCAGTGACATCAATAACAACGGCATTGATGACTACGTCGAGTGTGCGTGTACCGATATTCGCCTGATCACTGGCGTGGATGGCATTGGTGTCGGCAGTGCCGGGTTTGGCGTTCTCGCATTGTCACTGGCTGCCGTGTTCCGCCGTCGCCCACGCCAAGTTTCTCGCCTGATACCGGCCCTGTTGCCAGCCGGTGCCTTGGTGGCCTTGAGTCTGGTAGGTGCAGCTGTGGCGGACGTGTCACCTGATGACCGCGAATTTGACGAGCGCTGGTATGTCGGTGGGGGGTTGGGCGGTACGCGGCTCGAACCAGAACCCCAATCGACGTCGATGACCGTTTATGACAACAGCAGCAATAGTTTCAATATTTTTGTCGGCCGTGATCTGAGCCCGCGCTACTCTGTCGAGGGTTATGTCTCCAATCTCGGTGGCGCCGGAATCGACTTCCTCGGCACACCCGTTGGCGACGTTGACTACACCGTTGCAGGCGGCAGCGTGATTGGTTACCTGCACAACGCGCGCGGGGCGAATGCGGATGATGAGTTCGACGATGAGGGACTCTGGCGGCGCGAGGGATTCTCGCTATATGGCCGGGTCGGTTTGGGTGTGATGAGCAACAGCAGCGCGTTGCAGTATGACACGCGTAACAACGTCCATATTGCAGGCGGCTTAGGTGCTGAGTACGGGTGGGACAACGGCGTCGCTGTGCGACTCGAAGCGACGGCTTATGACACTGACGCGCGTGAGCTTTCGGTGCGCCTTCTAAAACGTTTTGGCGAGGCCAATGCGTATCCTGCCGCCGCCACACTGGCAGCACTGCCGGTGGTTGTTGATGTGGCACCTGAGCCAACGCCGCGACCGGCGCCCAGTCCAGCTGAGCCACCGATCGCAACTTTACCAAGTGGTTTGTTTGGATTTGACCAGTCCAGAATCAGTCCAGCCTTCGCAGACGAGTTGATCGGCTTGGTGCGCATTCTCAACGACAACCCGGGCTTGCGGATTGTGGTGGAGGGGCACACGGATTCGCTGGGGACAGACGCTTACAACCTTGCGTTGTCCGAACGCCGTGCGGAGGCTGTGGTCAGCTTCCTGTTCGACCGAGGCGTCAATGCAAGCCAGATTGATATCCGCGGATTCGGTGAGGCGCGGCCCGTGGCAGATAACGCCAACGCCGCTGGGCGGGCACTCAACCGACGTGTGGAAATAGTTAAACAATAATCAGAGAAAAGGGTGAGGTTGCCGCGTTCCCCTTCGCGGCGGTCGAGATAGCACCCAAAGCCCGCAACGCGCTCTCCACGCGTTACACTGCGCGCCCGAGCCAACCGGTTCGGGCGCTTTTTTTTTGGAGTCCTCTCATGCATGTACTCATGGATATTCAGCTGTCCCCGGGCGGTGTTGGAACTTCTGTTTCGCCCTACATTGCCGAGTGCCAGCGCATTTTTGAATCCGCTGGACTGACCTACCAGTTGCACGGCTACGGCACCAATGTGGAAGGAGAGTGGGACGATGTGCTCGCGGCCGTGAAACAGTGCCACGAGCGCCTGCATGAGATGGGGGCGGTACGTATCAGCAGCTACCTCAAGCTCGGCACGCGCATTGATAAAGCGCAAAGCTTGCAGGACAAAATTGACAGCGTGCAACAAAAGCTCTGAGGCCGTGACGGCACTGAACGCACGACAACAGGAAATCCTGCAGCTCGCGCAGCAGCACGGGCGGGTGCTCGTGGACGACCTCGTCGAACGCTTCGCTGTCACCCCGCAAACGATCCGCCGCGATCTCAATGCCTTGTGTGAATTGCGCCGCTTGGCGCGTGTACATGGAGGGGCGACGCTCGCCGGTGGCGTGTCCAACCTTGGTTATGGCGCACGGCAATCACTGGCGCAGCGTGAGAAGGCCTCGATCGGTGACGCGGTCGCGGCCGCGGTGCCAGACGGCGCGAGTGTGTTCATCAACCTCGGCACCACCACTGAAGCGGTGGCGGCCGCGCTGTGCGTTCGGCGCGGCTTGATGGTGGTCACCAACAACCTCAATGTAGCTAACCTCATGGCCGCTGGAAGCGACGCAGAGGTCATCGTAGCGGGTGGCTTATTACGCCGCAGTGACGGCGGCCTTGTCGGCGAGGCAACGGCTGACTTCGTGCGACGATTCAAAGTGGACTACGGCATCATTGGGGCCTCAGCGATCGAGCCCGATGGGTCGATGCTCGACTACGACTACCGCGAGGTTCGAGTGGCGCAAGCCATCATTGAGAACGCTCGCAGCGTCTTCCTCGTGGCTGACCAAAGCAAGCTCGTGCGCGGCGCGCCGGTGCGGATTGGCCACCTGCGCGACGTTGACACCTTCTTTACCGATGCGGCGCTTGACGCTGAGCTCACAGAGCACTGCCGTCAGTGGTCTACCAGCGTTTCGGTTTGCAGCTGACGCCGATCCACTCAGCTGATCAACCCTACCTGCACCGTGCCTGTGAGCTGCGTGAACTCTGTGTCGGGCACCGCGTGCCGGGCACTGTATGACACCAAAATGCGGTTGGCGAGGCGATTGCTTGACAGGGTAGTGTGTGAAAGTGAAAAATAAACGAATATATCGAACATAAACGAACATCAATATGGCTCAAACAACCACCGCATCTGAACCGACTGATCTTGTCGTGATCGGTGGCGGGATCAATGGCTGTGGCATCGCACGCGATGCGGCTGGCCGGGGGTTGTCAGTGGTGCTGCTTGAGCAGGGCGATCTCGCCAGCGGTACATCCTCGACCAGCACGAAAATGATTCACGGTGGCCTTCGCTACCTCGAACATTACGCGTTCAAATTGGTGCGGGAATCCTTGCTTGAGCGCGAGCTGCTGTGGCGGGCTGCGCCGCACATTGTCGAACCCTTGCGCATTGTGTTGCCGCACCACAAGGGCCTGCGACCTGCGTGGCTAATTCGGCTTGGTTTGTGGCTTTATGACCATATCGGTGGTCGCAGCCACTTGCCGGGCACGGCGCATATTGATTTGACCAAAGACTCAATTGGCAAACCGCTGGTCACCGGTCTGACGCGAGCGTTTGAATACTCTGACTGTTGGGTAGACGACGCGCGGCTGGTCACGCTGAATGCGGTTCACGCAGCTGAACTCGGCGCATCAATTGAAACCCGCTCGCGCGTGGTGTCGCTCGTCTGTCAGGACGGTGTGTGGCATCTCGATGTCGAGGGCGTCGACGGCAGCGTCCGTACGGTACATGCCAAAGCTGTGGTCAATGCGGCCGGTCCTTGGGTTTCAGAGGTACTGCAGGGCGCGGCGAGACGGCAGTCGCGCTCGCAAGTGCGTCTGGTTCGTGGCAGCCACCTTGTGGTGCCGCGCCTGCATCACGATGACCGCGGATACCTCTTCCAGAACGCGGATAACCGGGTGATTTTTGTCTTGCCCTATGAGCAAGATTTCAGTTTGATCGGCACCACTGACATTGACCACGACGGTTCAGCGTCTGAGGTGGCAGCGAGTGAAGAGGAAATCGCGTATCTGTGTCAGGCTGTCGGTGAGTATTTGCACAAACCGCTAGACCCGGCCTCAGTCGTACACCACTTTTCTGGCTTGCGGCCCTTGTACGACGACGGCAGCACGGCGGCCCAAGAGGCGACGCGCGATTACGTTTTTGAACTCGACACCGACAGCGGTGCGCCGCTTTTGAGTGTCTTTGGTGGCAAGATCACAACGTATCGCCGTCTCGCGTTGGACGCACTTGAGCGCCTTATGCCCACGCTTCCACATCGCGGTGAGGATTGGACTTGCGACGTGCCGCTGCCGGGTGGGGCGTTCCCAATGGGCGGGCGAGACGACCTGGTCGTTGCAGCCGCGCAGCGCTGGCCATTTGTGCCTGAGACCACAAGCGCCAGGTGGGTTCGCAGCTATGGCACTCGCGTGCACCGTATGATGGAGGGCGTTCAGTGTGTGGATGATTTGGGGCGTGATTTTGGTCATGGCCTCTACCAAAAAGAAGTCGACTACTTAATTGCGGTGGAGTTTGCACGCAGTGCAGAAGACATTCTCTGGCGTCGCAGCAAGTTAGGTTTACGCTTCAACGAGTCGGAGCGGGACGCGCTGGCGTCTTATTGTGAGACAGGCTTAGCGGCTGCCTGAATTAAGATTGGTCCTCGGCACTGTCACGCCGACGGACAACGCGGTACGCTTGTCTCGTGGCACCGTTTCCGCGGGGTTACGACACTGGATAATGCTGTCAGGAGATGAAAAATGGGTGAGATGTTGCTTGCTATCGACCAAGGCACTACCTCCACTCGGACCATCGTGTTTGATGCAACACTGCAATCGCGAGGTGTTGGACAACAGGAATTTCAACAGCATTTTCCGGCCTCAGGATGGGTGGAGCACGAGCCCGAAGACCTTTGGCAGACCACGCTTGCAACTTGCCGTAACGCGATGCAAGACGCAAAAGTGAGTGTGGACGATATTGCGGCTATCGGTATCACGAACCAGCGCGAAACAGTCCTGATTTGGAATCGGCACACGGGCGAACCCATTCACCGTGCCATTGTCTGGCAAGACCGGCGCACCGCTGATCACTGTTTGGCCCTGAAGAACCAGGGCGCGGAAACGGATGTGACTGCGCGAACTGGGCTGTTACTCGATCCGTATTTTTCGGCAACCAAAGTCACGTGGTTGCTCGACACTGTCGACGGTGCGCGTGCGGCTGCAGAAAAGGGTGAGTTGCTTTTCGGCACCGTAGACAGCTACTTAATTTGGCGGTTGACTGGCGGACAGTCCCACGTAACTGATGCAACCAATGCCAGCCGCACGATGTTGTACAACATCCACACCGGCGATTGGGATGACGAGCTGCTGCGTTTGTTTAATGTGCCACGCAGTCTTTTGCCAGATGTCCGAGATAGCGCAGCGGAGTTTGGTCTAACCGACCCCGCTGTATTTGGCCGAGCTATCCCAGTCTTAGGGGTCGCTGGCGATCAGCAGGCGGCAACCATCGGACAGGCCTGTTTTTCACCAGGCATGTTGAAATCAACTTATGGAACAGGCTGTTTCGCCTTGCTCAACACCGGTTCGACCCCGGTGGCCTCGACCAATCGGCTGTTGACCACGATTGCCTACCAACTGGACGGATCACCGACATACGCTCTTGAGGGTGCCATATTTGTGGCCGGCGCGGCAGTGCAATGGTTGCGTGACGGTATCGGCATTATTCAGTCTGCTGAGCAGTCTGGGGAACTCGCATCGTCCGCAGATAACACGCAATCGGTGTACCTCGTGCCGGCGTTTACCGGACTTGGTGCGCCTTGGTGGGATGCTGAGGCACGTGGATCTTTGACTGGATTGAACCGTAATACGGGTCCCTCTGAGATTGCGCGCGCCACACTTGAATCAGTGGGTTATCAAACTCGCGATTTACTCGAAGCCATGCGTGGTGACTGGGCGGGGGCGGGTGATACGGTGCTTCGGGTGGACGGGGGGATGTGTGGCTCTGACTGGACCATGCAATTTCTGGCAGACATCCTCGACGCACCCGTTGACCGCCCGGCGCAAATGGAAACGACAGCGATCGGTGCCGCCTGGCTTGCGGGGCGTATGGCGGGGCTGTGTGCGTCACCGGCTGAATTCGCCAACAGTTGGCAGGCGGCCAATCGGTTTGAACCGCAAATGTCAGCGGATAGGCGGGATCGACTGTATACAGGCTGGCGACGCGCGGTGTCTCGCACGCTGTCGGATTCTGCCTGATTCTCAAGTGCGATTTGCCGCACGTCTCGGGTTGGGTGGGAACTCTCCATTCGGCGGCCGCCTGCCGCGTTTGAAGGTTCTTGTACTCTGTGCCGGCCTACAACGTCCGCCGTGGCGGCGGGCACTACCGGTTACCGAGTTGGCCTCTTCCGCTCAGTAGGGACGGCCTTGCGTTAAATGAATTTGGCAGGTTGATTGCGCGTAGCTCCGCCTTAAAAAATTGCCTTTGGAACTGAGTGGGGCCCAATTCCCTAGCTGTAACTGATTTAGCGAATCACCCGCTAATTACCCGCTAAGTGCATGGGCAACCCATGCGGCGGCGAGGCTGTCACGGCCTCAAGACGTTGGGGGTAAATCAATTTCGATAGCTCGGCAGTTTGTTTTCATTCGCGGTCGGTCAGTTGTTGCGTACCGACTCGGCGCGCAGTAAAGTATCGGGGTACTTTCACCGGCCTGTAGCATGTTGTGGCGGCCTTGGTCTCTGACTTTTTTGTTTTGCCCCGTGCTGTCTCACGCGGCAGTGGCTGAACCGGTAAGCGGTTTCTCAGCAGCGGTGCTGAGTGTGGCGCTCGCAGCCGGGTGGTTTGCGTTACGCCTACTGTCTGGTGTGATCTACCGGCGAAACCAGTCGCCAGGTGAGCACTGATATCGTTGCCTCAGTGTCACATCGCTGATACATATCCGGCCTTTTGGGCTTGGCGTGCGGTGTAATAGGTCGCCCGTTGTGATGGCGGCGGTACAGCTTATTCCGCCGCCGCATTGCTGTGCGACAGGTCTGGTCCCGCATCGAACGAACACGTTTTTTCCGTGTCAACACATCCATGCTGAATAAACTCACCCGTTGGTGGCAGAGCCAACACACCGAATCGCCTTCACCCGATCCCGAAGCCTCTGTGCGGCGCGCGACCGCCGCGCTTATGATCGAGATCAGCCGCAGTGATGCAGACATTGCCGAAGTTGAAAAAGATCGTATTGCAAGCTTGGTTCAAGGCGCGTTCTCACTGTCCGATGCAGAACTCGTGAACTTGATTGCCGAGGCGGACGATGCGGTGGACCACGCTGTATCGTTAGTGGATTTCAGCCGCGTGTTGGTCGAGCAGCTCGACACCGAGGCGCGTGGGCGGGTGGTGGATATGTTGTGGCAAGTTGCTTTCGCTGATGGCTCGGTTGACCGTTACGAGGACTATTACATCCGCAAGATCGCCGACTTGCTGTACGTGTCTCACGCCCGCTTTATCCAAGGCAAGTTGCGCGCGAGTGGCGAGCTCGGTGAAGGCGGCGCGTGATAACCAGCACACAGCAGCCGTCGCGGTGGCAAATGCGGTCAGTGGTCTTATTTGACACTGTTTATGCGCCCAAGGGCGCTTGACGGACACACGACGTGCACAGTGTCTCGCTACCAATGTATGACTGGCCGGAATTGCAATCGGCTCACGACGCCTACTACAGCGGTTTGTGCGAGCATTTGAAAGCTGCGGGCTTTCAGCCTGGCCGGGCACTGCTGCGTGGCGCTGATATCGGCGCGCACTGGCATTCACAAGATATGCTGTTGTCTCAGACCTGCGGGCTTCCCTTTGTGCGTCATCTGCAGCACAGCGTGTCGCTGCTGGGCACGCCGATGTTCGATGTGCAGGGCTGTGATGCTGGGTTCTATGCCAGTGCGTTACTCGTTCACGTAGACAGTGACATTCAAGATTTTGCGCAGCTACAGGGCTCGCGTGCGGCAGTCAACGGACGTGAATCGCAGTCCGGTTGTGTTGCGCTATACCACCCGGTTATGCGTCTTGGTGCCGCGGCGCCGTTTTTCTCGGAAGTCCAGCTGAGCGGCAGTCACCGTGTCTCCGCTGCGCGTGTCGCCGACGGCTCGGCTGATGTGTGCGCTATGGACCCAGTTTCTTGGCGATTATTGTGCGATTGGGATGCACCGGTTGCACGGAGCTTGCGCGTGCTCAACTGGAGTGATTCAGTGCCAGCGCTGCCGCTGATCACCAGTTTGAAGGCCGATTCAGCGCGTTTGTTGGCGCTGCGCGGTGCGGTTCAGGCTGCGTTCACTGACCCCAATCTGGCGCGGGCGCGCGAGGCGCTCTACATCGGCGGTCTCGCCGATTTGGATGCCGCTGATTACCGTATTGTGGCTGAGGGTTGGCAGTCTGTGATCGAGAAGGGTTACATCCAGCAGGCGTGAACTTTCAGCAATTCTGGCCACTGTCGGTGACGCAGTCGCGTACTATTTGCGCGGGATGAACATTCGGAGGTCAGTTGAGTGAGCAAGTGGATTTTTGGTGCGCTCGGCGTTATTTGGGCCGCGTCTGCGTTGCTTGCCCTGGTCTCACCGGGCGGGTTGTGGGTCTTGGCACTGGCCACTGTTGCCGCTGCGGTGGCGCTGTGGGATTTTCGCCAGACTCGGCACGCACTTTGGCGCAATTTTCCATTGCTTGGCCGTGGCCGTTGGGTCATGGAGTTTTTCAGGCCTTTCTGGCGGCAGTACTTTGGGGAATCAGATACCGATGGGGCGCCGGTCAGCCGGATGTTTCGCTCTGTTGTGTACCAGCGCGCCAAGGGAGCCCGCGACACCACGCCACTCGGCACGCGACTGGACACCTACCGCGTTGGTTATGAGTGGATTGCGCATTCGCTTCGACCTACTCACGGCCCAGCCCCCGAGACGATGCGCACAACCATCGGCGGGCCAGACTGCAGCACACCCTACAGTGCAAGCGTTCTGAATATTTCTGCGATGAGCTACGGCTCGCTCAGCGACAACGCGGTTAGAGCGTTGAATCGAGGCGCGCTCCAAGGGCAGTTTGCGCACAACACCGGCGAGGGTGGCATCAGTCCGTATCACCTGGAATGCGGGGGTGACCTTATTTGGCAAATCGGCACTGGTTACTTTGGTTGCCGTGATGCGGACGGTGGATTTAACGCCGACGCCTTCGCTAAGAACGCCGCCCGTGACGCCGTCAAAATGATCGAAATCAAGTTGTCC
>CALAMQ010000060.1 GCA_937925815.1 uncultured Granulosicoccaceae bacterium
GTCAGGTCTTCAGCATTACCCATGCGCCCGAAAGGCACGCCCGCACCGACCTCGGCTTTTTTCTGGCCGGGTGCCTTGTTCTCGTATTTCGCGAAGAAGGCATCGACACCGTCCCAGTGTTCGCCATCCACCACACCGGGCGCGATCGCGTTGACGTTGATGCCGTGCTCAATCAGGTTCAATCCGGCTGACTGTGTGAGGCTGATCACTGCCGCCTTGGAGGCACAGTAGACTGCGACAAGCGGCTCGCCGCGTCGCCCTGCCTGGCTTGCCATATTGATGATCTTGCCACCACCACCGCGCGCGACCATATGGCGGGCGACAGCTTGCAGGCAGAACAACACCCCCGCCACGTTGATGCCAAATACCTTGTCAAAATCGGCGCGCTCAATCTCCACAATGGGGGCCGCTGTGAAAATGGCGGCGTTGTTGACAAGGATATCGATCTGCCCAAGCTGCGCAATCGCCTCCGCCACACCCGCCTCGACACTCGCTTGCGCGCTCACGTCCATCTCAATTGCGACCGTGTCAGCCCCAAGTTCCGCCGCCGCAGCGCGCGCCCGGCCAACGTCAATGTCCGCTATCGCGACCCGCGCACCCTCGGCGATGTAGGCGCGCGCGAAGGCGAGGCCGATGCCACGCGCGGCACCGGTAATCAGGGCAGTTTTACCTTGTAAGCGGATCATCTTGGGCTGCTCAATGTTGATTCTCGAATGCCGAGCTTTAGCGTCAAATGCGTGTCTGTCAAGCCACACCAATGACGCAACAAATTGGGCATTATGCGCGTCATACACACAAATCAATCATTATCTGCGCATTTCATGCATTTGATCGCGTTTCGAACGCCACATCGCGTACAACGCGCACACGCTATCCGTTACAAATGCACGACCATAACCGGAGCCTCCGTTGTGAGCACAGACCTGCACGTCCACCAAGCCCTCGCCCGCGCATTGAAAGACCACGGCGTCGACACGCTGTTTGGCCTGATGGGCGATGCCAACCTCTTCATGGCAGACAGTTTCGTGCGCGAGTGTGGAGGCCAGTTCATCCCCGCGGCATACGAGGGCAGCTCGGTGCTGATGGCCCTGGCCTACGCTCGGTCATCAGGCAAAGTTGGCGTCGCAACTGTCACCCACGGCCCGGCACTGACCAACTGCCTGACCGCGTTGGTTGAAGGTGTACGCGGCAAGGTGCCGATGGTCTTGCTCGCCGGTGACACCCCTGTCAATCAGCCACGCCACTTGCAGAGCATTGATCAACGCGAGGTGGTGAAAGCGAGCGACGCGGGATTTGTCCAACTGCGCGAACCCGCGACCACCTGCATGGATGTCGCGCGCGCCTTTTACCGCGCGCAAGTTGAGCGCCGACCCATTGTCTTAAACATGCCGGCCGATTTTATGTGGGAGTCAGTCGCCTACGAGTCCCGTGTGATGAGTGTGTTCACCGACCCAGGCGGCGTCGCACAGGGCGACATTCTCGACGAGGCCGTCGGCATGATTGCGTCAGCTCGCCGGCCGCTGATTCTCGCAGGCGCCGGCGCGGTCTCGGCCCGCGATCAATTGATTGCACTCGCCGACCGCTTGCAGGCACCGCTAGCCACCACGCTCAAGGCCAAGGGGCTGTTCAACGACCACCCCTATAACATGGATATCTTTGGCACGTTATCCACTCCAGCCGCATACGACGCCATGGCGAAATCAGACTGCATTGTCTGCTTTGGGTCGGGCTTGCATGATTTCACAAGCGACCGCGGCAAGCTGATGAAAGACAAGCGCGTGGTCCAGGTTGACATCAACGCCACTGCCATTGGCGGCGGGCTGCACCCGGATGTGGCGCTGGTCGCCGACGCCGGTCTCACCGCCGAGACCATCCTCTATTGGCTCAACGAAGCCGAGATCCCCGCGAGCGGCTTTACCGACGAGCTCGATACCAAGACCCTGACGCTGCACCCCATAGGCCCATCAAACACCGCCGAGGGGTGTGTGAACTTCGTGCACGCCTTAGAGCGCCTCGACGCCGCGCTGCCCGCCGACCGAATTCTGGCAACCGATGGTGGCCGATTCATGACCGAGGTCTGGTGTCGCATCCGCGTGCCCGATCCGCGGAGTTTTATTGTCACAGTGGATTTCGGTTCGATTGGCCTCGGGTTGCAAGAGGCGATCGGCGCCAGCGTTGCCGCACCGACGCGACCGGTGGTGCTCTTCACAGGTGACGGCGGCTTCATGATGGGCGGCATCAATGAATTCAACACAGCCGTCCGAATGGGACTCAATCTGCTGGTGATCGTCGCCAACGACAGCGCCTACGGCGCCGAGCACATCCAGTTCCTGGACCGCCAAATGGACCCGAGCCTGTCTGAATTCCAGTGGCCGTCTTTTGCCGACACCGCGATTGCGCTCGGCGGGCACGCCGCAGAAGTAACCAGCATGGCTGAACTCGACACTGCACTGGAGACACTGTTGCCTCAAACCGGTCCGCGCCTGATCGAGCTCAAGCTCGACCCACGCGACGTGCCGCGCATGCGGATTTAGCGCAACCGCACTGCTTACTCAACAGCGAAAGTCAGCGACGCCCACAAAGTCTCCCACACCACGTCTGCCTCGCTTCCAGCCGGTGCAGCGCGCAGGTGCACGGTGTCAACGAGGTAGCTGTGTCCACGCGCAACCGGCAGCACCGCGATGCCCTCGGCGTCAGTGCGGTGCAGGCTGATGCGAACGTCGTCTTCGGCATTTTTCTGGAACAATTCAATTTGCACGTCGCTGAGCGGCGCGCCACCGAGAAAAGCCTGCACTGGCATACCGCCTGACAAGTCTGCGGTGTACGGGTTGGCGAGCGCGACGAGCTCAATCTCCAAACCGAGCTGCTGGTCAGCACCGCGCGCGTGGCCAACCCCGACAAGGGCTTTGGCAAAGCGACGATAGCTTTCGCGGAAGGCACTGTCTGGGTGCCCCATCGCCTTGTGTTCGTCCAACGTGACGCCTAAGTCTTTGTGGTCAACAAAAGCCTGAAACTTCTCCCAGGTCTTGTAGCGGATACGCTGCGTGGACGACGTGACCGCCAACGTGACCATGCCCTCTGCTGGTGCCGCATCGTCGAAGGCTGGGCGCTGGCCAAGCGTGCTGCTAAACGGCTGACGCGCCTCACCAACAACGATCTCATGCTCGGGATACTGGCTGGGCAAGAACGCAAGCCGATTGCCTTTGAAGCCCTCACCGTTTCGAAAATGCGCGACAATGTGCGCGCCATTGTCGACACGATAGCCTTCTGGCTCGATCCAAAACTCGTGCGCAGCCACCGGCAGCGCTAGGCCGCACACGCACATCAACACAAAGCGATACCAAGGCATGACGTCTCTTTTTAACTCTGTTCGCCACCCCATTAGATCGTGGGCTCTCGCCATGTCAAGCATCGCAGTGGTCTTGCTCGGGTCCCTGGCGACTAGACCGAGCCACGCTCACGAGCTGCAGCCGGCTGTGGCCACGGTGGTTGTGGCACCAGAGACCGTCTCGCTCACGGTTGACCTCAACCTTGAACCGATGATCCTCGGCATCGACCTCGAGGGCCTCGAGAACACCGACGACGCGAGCGAGTCTGACCAGTACGACGCCATGCGCACGCTGAGTGCAGACGCGCTGCGCGCGGAGTTCGAGCGCGCGTGGCCGACCATCGCCCGCAACATCCACGTGCGCGTGAATGACACGCCGCTGCCGCTCACCATTGAATCCGTTGAGATACCCGACGTTGGCAACCCCGAGCTCGCGCGCCAGTCGTCAATGCAACTCACAGCCGAGATGCCAGCGGGCGGCGGTGCTGTGCGCCTGGGCTGGGCGGCTGAATACGGCGGATTGATCGTGAGACAGCTCGACCAAGACGGTGAGCTGCTGTACGCCGCCCTGCTCACGTCCGGCGGTAGCTCAGATGTGATGCAGCATGCCAAGCCTGTGCAGGCGAGCCTCACAGACACCGTGCTTCACTACATCGTCGTTGGCATCGAGCACATCGTGCCCAAGGGGCTCGACCACATTCTCTTTGTGTTGGGATTGTTCTTCTTCGCGCTGGCGGCGCGGCCACTGTTGATCCAGGTCACGGTTTTCACCTTCGCGCACACGGTCACTCTCGCCCTTGCAACCTTGGGATACGTGAGTGTGCCTGCGAGCATCGTCGAGCCATTGATCGCGCTGTCCATTGCCTACGTGGCGCTCGAGAACCTGCGTGGCGGCGAGATGACGCGCGCGAGGATTGCTGTCGTGTTTGCGTTCGGGTTGCTGCACGGGCTGGGTTTTGCCTACGTGCTCGGCGACGTCGGGCTGGAATCCTCTCAGTTTATTGCAAGCTTGGTCGCATTTAACATCGGCGTGGAAATCGGTCAGCTGAGCGTGCTGGCGGTTGCCTTCGTCTGCCTCGGCCTGCCCTTTGGCAAGCAGCCCTGGTACCGGAAATTCATCACCGTGCCGGGGTCGCTCGCCATTGCAGTGGTCGGTCTCTATTGGACCGCGGAACGGGTGTTTTTCTAACGGCGCAATTCACACAGACTGGCCTGTGGTTGCGCCTTCGGGGCTCAATGCCACCCAGGCCGATTGTGGATCGTTGTGCGAGAAAAGCCGTGGCGGTGTTGGGCTTTTTCAAAAAAGCTGTCGAGGGTGCGAAGCCTGGAGTCCGGTTTGCCGTTCAAACCCCGTCGACAATGTCATCGAGCGTGTCGTCTCGGGGGATAGAAAGCTGCTTGCGAAACCACTCGGAGTAACACTGCTGACGCCATGCTGCAATGCTGTGCCGAAGGTGGCCGGAATCACAGTCTGCTCAAAAACAATCTGTAATTCGCCAGCTCACGCAGCCAGCGCGCAACAGTTACGTCCTTGTGCCTTGGCGTCGTACAGCGCCCTGTCCGCGCGCGCCAGCATCGACACCAAGCTGTCACCCCTCTGGAATACGGCCACGCCGCATGAGACGCTGACTTTGATAGGAGCGGGTCCGTGATCACACAGCGTCAATGCAACCTGCTCACGCACGCCATTGGCCCACGCCAATAGATCGACCACCTCCAATCCGTGCACGGCTGTCACGAACTCCTCGCCACCTAAACGGGCCACTATATCTGATTCCCGGCAGTGCTCAGCGAGTACTGCCGCCACGGTTTGCAGCACCCGATCACCCACGTTGTGGCCGTGCGAGTCGTTGACTTGTTTGAAGTGATCAATATCCCAAATCACACAACCCAGATCCGCCGGCGAAGCCACGCGCGCCAACCGGTGCACCATGTCGTCCTCGAATGCGCGACGGTTATAGAGTCCAGTGAGGTAGTCCCGTGTGGCTCTGTCTTGTGCTTTGACGAGCGCGGCGCGGGTGTCTTCGAGTTCAGATTCCAGCGCCTTGAGTTGACCACTGAGTACACGCGTCTCAAGCGCAGCCCGGTCTCGTTCCGCCTGCGCTGACGCGACAAAGGTTGCCATACTCTGGCGAATGTCCTGTGTGCGCGAAGCGACGTGCTGCCGAATGTCGGTGACTGAATCGCTTTGATCGAATATAGAAAGGGCATCCGATGAATGCTTGGCTACAGCCCGCTCGAGGCCGACCGCCCCAGCCAGCGCGTTGTCATCGCGGGTGTTCAACGCCCCCAGAAAACGGTCCACCACTTCGAGCTCGCTGCGCATCTGAATAAACAGGTGCTGCATTTGTTGATCCCGTTCCCGCGCAGCCGACAGACCACGAACCAACAACTCTGTCAGCGAAGCGTAGTGGTGTTGCAGTATCTCTTGATCCGTTGGCTGAACCCGCAATTCGCTCACCACCGCACCGACCGCCGCACAATCGGCGTCAGTCAATGGCAAGGTCAGCACGGCGTCCGCCAATTGGCAGCAGACACCAACGTCCACATACTGTGTTTCAAGCGAAACGCGCAGCGCGCTGATCAAGGGCTTGAAGGCATCGTCGAGCGGCGTGTTATCCCGCAGCCGAGCTATGACAGCAACCACAGCCGGGGTCTCTGCACTGAGCCCGTCGAGCACATTTGCAAGATCGTCCCGCCAAACCGATTCCGGTGATTGCAGCACGCCCGCGTCGCGCGCAGCTTTGTACACCCCGAGGAAGGCGTCGGCCTGCTCTCGGATCACGTCCACGTTCTGGCTGTTATCCGTCACGCTCCGGGCGAGCGCGAGTGCCGCGTCCAATGTCTCAGGTGTCGACGCGTGCCCTAGCCGTGCAAGTGCGGGTACCACATCCGAAAGCAGATCCGCCTGTTGATAGGACTGCCGTTTGAACGCCTCCGCTTCTTGTCTGAGAAACAGCACACGGTCTTCTAATTTCTGGAGCCTGCTGTCAGACATCCCAACCTCACTGTGACACACACCAGCTGCGACGGCGCGGGTCACACCGCGCGTGGTCGCTCGTCCGTGTAGCGGCCGACAGCCCGTGTCCTAGAGTTCAGTGAGGCGGATCAACAAGAAGAACGTGCGCGGATGCGTGATTGTGCAACCGCGCACACCATTCAGTTGATCAAAGCGGTGCGTCGGTGGAGTAAGTTCCATCGTTGGCGCGGATTGCTTTCCAACTGCGGTTAGATGCCTCAGCCTGCTCGAGCGAAGCCATCCAGTTTTGATCGGCCTGCACGATGTGACCCGGAATGTCATCCTCGAAAAAGCCTACGACTGCCGGGTTGATGTTCACATACAGTTTGTCATCCACGATGCGCCAGAGATTCGGGTTTGCTGGCACCTTGCCACCTTGGGACACACCAAAGGCACAGTGGCCATCAAATTGTGGTGCGAACTTGGTCGGGTTGGCGATAAAAAGGTCTCGGTTCGCCTCGGTCGAGAAGGCCCAGGTCGCGCCGTTGTATTCAGCGGTAATGCTCTTTTTTCCGGGAATCGCCTCAGGCTGGCGCTGACCGATTGAATTTTGATCGAGACTGAAGTAGGCCACCACATCGTATCCGCTGACAGCGAATCCTGATTCATCGACGTACTGCTGACCAGCAAACGCAACGCTGCTGACAAAAGCGAGCGCAAAGGCAAGAGAGTGCTTAAACATGTTTTCATTCCTCTTAGTAAAACCGAACTCCAGTACTGACCCCGGCGAACACACGATGTTCCGCCGTCTACTGGGTGAATTGAATATGTACAAACACGCATAGGGAGACAAATCGACACAACACACGCAGCAATTCCACGTCGGCATACGTACTCTCCGCAACAAACTTTGCAAGCCCAACACGGCTCTACATCAGCGCATGCAGTCCGACAGAGCATCGGCATTGCCACGCAATATCAAGTGACCACATATGAGGACCAACCCATGCTACTGATCAGTCTTATCACCGCAGCAGGCTTTGCCCTGGGCATGACGGTGCCAAACCGTGCGCACGCCTGGGCTTTTCTTATCAGCGCTTCGCTGTTGTTTTGCACACTGGTGCTGAGCAATGCCTTTTTGATCGGATTTGTCGGGCCGGGGCTTGCAGATAATTTGGCGTATTTTGACGGCTCACTCACCTCGTACCTGGGGTACAACGTTCAAATAAGCTACCGTGTGTTCAGCCTGCCGCTTGTCGCGCTCGCCGTGCCGTTTGTGTATCGGCTTCGTCGCTAGTTGACGACACCGAATCACACAACTCCGCCGTGCTGGCTGCGGCGCAGCTAAGCAGTCAAATGCCGAGTGCTAACCTCAGAAGCAGCACACTGATCCAGATCACAGCAACGCCCGATATGAACTGGAAGGCCGCCAACACCGTGGACGCGACACCGTGTCCATGAGCCGAGGCGAGTGCAACACCACGCGCTACAACACTGGACACCGCAACCAACGTTGTCAGTCCCGCTGTGCCAAGGCCCATCACAATCACAGCCACCGCTCCGGCCAATCGAATGTCCATATTCCAAGTGATAATCAGCAAGAAGATCGCGCCAGTGCAAGGGCGTATGGCCACGCTTGTAATTAACATCATGCTGTCTTTGACCGAGTGCAGGTTAGCGACGTCATCGGGCGTAGGCCCGTGACCCTTGCACCCACAGTGATGCTCAGTTGAGTGATCGGGTGTACGCATCACCACGGCCAGCGCGCGCAAGCCTCGCCACGCCAACACACCGCCAACCGCTGCCACGGCAAGGTAGCTCGCTGGCGCAAGAACCCCTTCGGCGAATGCGGTGAGTTCGTGCGCGGAATAGGCAAGTAAAGCAAGGCCGCCGTAGACCAAGACAATTGCCCAGAGCGATTGCATCAAACTTGAAATCAACGCAAGGCTCACAAGGCGCCGCGCTGAGACCGAAGACCCAACACCCACGCCGCCAATCAGGTATTTGCCGTGCCCCGGCCCAACCGCATGCACAAACCCATAGGCTGCCGCAGCGGCCAACAGTCCGGCCCAAGCGCCCGCTTCACCCGTACGCAGCCCGCGCACGGAGCCGGCCATCGCATTTTGGAACTCCCGCTGCCGCGCCATTGCCCATTGAGCAAGCGCCTGCATGTCAACTGCGCTAAAAACAGCAACACCCAACACCAGAACCAACCCCAGGGTGAGCGCTAGTCGCACTGCAATAGCACCCTGTCGGCAAACAGCACACCCACATTGGTGTCATCAGGCACGTCTTCACGCCCGAGTTGTTGCAACGTCGCTTGAAGGTCCGCGCTCTGGCTGTCGGGATCAAACGCGAAAGTGCGGGCTTCACACGCGTTGGCAGCCCCTTTGACTTTCGCCGGCTGGGTCACTGTGTGGGCGTAAAAGTAGGTCCGCTCATAGAAGCCCACTTCAACCTCCTGCCCCGAGACAGCGAGCGGCTCTGAGAGCATGCGGTCAAATGTCAGCTTCAAGCGGCCATCAACGATGGCGACTTCAAGTGACCGAGGCTGCTCCAGCGCGATGGGACTCGCGCCGTGACGCGCGTGGGCGGAGCCGTCGAAGTTGGCAAGCCACGCACGCATTTGTTCGGTGAATGCTTCACGGTCAGTGGAATCGAGAAGGCCGTCTGAGTTGAGCCCCACTTTTGCCGCCGAAAGCATATACAAGGTTTCAAATTCATCGAGCAACCAGGTCACGTGCAACGCGTCGAGAGTGGCGACACCCGCCCGATCTGAGATCACAAAATCTATCCCGCCGTCGACGAACGCGTGTGGATGCGCCTGAACCGCAGCCCCTCCGAGCAAAAATGTTGCCGCGGTCAACAGCCTCACACACCGCACACGCACGGCGCCGACAACTCGACTGACGGTTGTCAGACACGCCCAAGGGCGCCTCCACAGCACGCTAGGCCGAGGCGCACCTGCAACGGGCTTGTGGTGTATTTTGTTTCGCATGAAGTACAGTGGTTTTAGACAGTGGTGTCGGACATACACAGTCAGCAGGTGTCGTGCCGCGGGCTGCTTGATTATAGGATTGCTCAGCAGTCGCTCACAGCGGATTTGCTCATTCCCCAACAGGGCTTAACTCAGTTGGCTGATACCGGAATCAAAATCTCATTGCGACGCATAAACCAGGGCACGTAAGGCGCGTCGTACCGCGCCCATTGTGCGGGGCCATCGACATTCAGCCCGGCCTGTCCAATCCAGCTCTCCAACTGCGCTTTGTGCTCAAGGTAGCGTGTCTCAGACCACCGACCCGCATAGCGTATTGATGCCACACGGTGCGCGGGCACCACCCGCAAGCTGACCTCAGCGTCGGTCGGCACAGGCAAGGTCTCGAGTGTGTAGCTTGCGGGCATCATGAAACTCACAATCCACCCGTTTTCAGATTGCCGCTGCCCAACGGGAGCCGTCATCGCGATCTTCTCGGAGGCAGGGGTTTGGGTCACAGGCGCAGTCATGGCGATCTCAACCCGGCTGCGATTCTGACCGGTGATGTAGCCAAAGAGCCGCCCAAATGCGGCACTGCTCGCGCGCTCCATATCACCACTGACCTCAGTCTCCGCGAGGATATACCCCGCGTAATCGCGCAGTTCTAAGTCGCCCGAGCGCTCAACCACGCTGTATTGGGGTTCTTCAGTCGCCATTGCCCGCCCCGTCATGGACCCAATCAATACCGCCGCCAAGCCAACCAAACACGCCCTCGCAAGCGCCCCGCGCCAACTGCCGAAGCAGTGCAACACACCGTTTGTTAACACAACCACCCCCAAAAGACTGTCACCGTCTTAGGTGTCTTGCGACATCAATGGTTCATCTGACAAGACCAAAATTCGGTGACAACAAGCGACCCAGAATGCGATCAGCTTGGTGCTTTTGCGCTCAACGCAAATCAAGCCACAATTCGGCAGCAACGGCTTCCATCTCATCCGACAGCGGGTAAATCCCTGGCGCCGGACGACGGTCAAGCAGTTCAGGCACCAGCATAATCAGCTCAGAGAACAGGAATTCAACGATTTCATCAGGCACGCTGCTGCCCGTGAAATTGACGGGATACCCGTCATTGACAAGAAAGAGTCTGCGTCCGTCGTTCAATTCATGCGCCACCACGTGTTGATGCACACGCGCTGTGCCACGGGTGCAGGCCGCCAGTGCGCCAAGGTCGATTTCGTGGTTTTTTGACGCACCACTGATCAAGAAACTGTTGTCCGGAATCACTGCGAGGCAGTCCGCATCAACAGACTGGAACCCGCTCATGCCAAACACAAAGGCCGGCGCCCCAACACCAGACGTGGTGCGGCTGACTTGAAAGCCATCAACCACTGCATTGACCACTTTCACGGGATCGACATCGCCAACGGTGACCTCAACCCCACGCAACCGCAGCGCCTCCGCCGCCCCTTTGCCGACCCAACCGTAACCGAGCAACAACGCACGACGGCCCGTTAGCGCGATCCCAAGCTCTCGCGCAATGGTGTCGAAAGCAGCCACAACCGCCTCGCCCACCATCTTGCCCTCAACCTGCTTTAGCCGAGTTTGTGCGCAATTGAGCTGAGGAATATGCAACTCCGGCAGAGATTCTGCCACCCAGACGCCCTGCTTGGTGACCTCTATTGCACCGACCACAAGGTCGATATGCTCGACATGGGACTCGTGCAAGGCCTTGATGCTGTAACCACCCACTTCGTGCAGCACCAGTTCCAACCCATCCCGACGGCATCTCTCAAGCACGTCACCGAGCTCTTCGACGACTGTGCCCGCTAGGTCATCGTATGACGGGGTCACCACGCGAATGCCCTCATTCTCGAGGGATGCCACAACGCTTGGATTTCCGGAGTAACCGATTCCAATGACGCATTCAATCGGCACAAACCGGTGCAACAACAACAGCAACCGCAAGGTGTCTGGATAGAGATGCTGAACCACAAATTGGCGTGCATTGGGATAGGGCTTGAGCGCAATACGCCGCGCGGTTTCCCCGAGAAAATCCGGAAGTATGGGTGTCATGGTCCTGTCTTGGTTGGCTTGCTGCCTGAACTTCAGCGCCCTGGTGGCAAGGATGAGAGGCTCTGCTTTCGCGCGACAAACAAAATATCATTCGATACGGTCTTGCAAAAAGGGATTTTGCCGAGGGTGTTAGAGAGCATCAAATCCAACGGTTTGAGCGGTGCCCATTCGAACACAGTGCCTCGCAGCCAATTAAACAACCGGCCGAGTCGATTGTCGGGCGTGTAGCGTTTGCTCGCCATCGGCAAATACGGCAACACAGACAAATACCCGAGACCCTGTGTTTTCTCGACGTACAGACTGCCTTCGAGAATGTGACGCCACTCGTGTTGTTGGAAACGGACTTTGTGCTCGGGGTAATGCAAGTGGGCGAGATTGAAGCGGTCCAGACGGTACATCTGTGGCAGCGTGAAAATGAAAACGCAGTCATCTGACACCGAGCCCGCTAAGCGCTCAACAATGCCTTGCAATACCTCAGCGTCTTCATGCAGGTGTTCCAGAACATCGAGCATCAACACCACATTTGGTTTCCAAGGCAACACCGACTTGAGGGATTCAGGTTGCATCAGATCAACCACAGCGCCCGGTAAAAACCGTGCTTCGTAGTCGACACCGAAATACTCGAATTCAAGACCGAGTTTGTCGAGATACATCTTGGCCACTTGCAGGCCACAGCCCACATCCAGAACGCGTGGGGTGTCGAGACCAAGACCGTCGATACACTGCTTCACCAAGTGAAACTTCACGTGGTTGAAGAGGTTTTCATCTTTGCTGTGTAACAGCCGTTGCACCAGATAAGGCGACCGGTCCACCAGCGGTTCACGCGAATCAGACTCGGTTTTGGGCGGGGGTAGATCGGCTGTGCCAACGTGACTGCGTTGTCCTGTCGAGTCGTCGGGAAAATCAGTGAGCCCGTGAGTTCGTTGAGACTTGTACTCCTTTACATCGCTCATATTCAAATCCTTGAAAGAGCTGCGGGTGTGCCATCTGCGAGACACGCACCCTGCGCATTATTTTTTAGCGAGATTCACATCCTGTGAATTGAACTCGTCGTCACTGCTCTCTACGTTAAACGTGTGGCAATAGACTCGTTTATCAGCGCGCTGTCGTCAATCCCCGATCCGCACCGCCCCCCCCAATGCGAACAACAAGTGCGCCTCAGTTGCGATTTACTGTCACAGGAAAAGGTAAATCGTAATATTTCAAACAAAGTCGGCTGCCCACTTTGCGGCACAAAAACTGTTACAGGATGCAGTGCGATACATCGTAATTCAGCCCGTTACAAATCACCGCCAAAGGATGGTCTTCGGAGCAGAACTGATCGAATCACTCGGGTCACAATCCACGGAAGGAGAAGACACCCCATGAGCCACGCGCCCACGTTGTATCTGACACAAGGTTCCGGCAACAACATCAAGCCAGTTTTGGTTGCAAATCAGCTTGGCATCGCCTGTAACCACATCTACCTCGATGTCCTAGCCGGCGAAACCCAATCACCGCAATACCTCACCATCAACCCTCAGGGCGCGGTGCCATTTATGGTGCTGCCCGATGGCACTGGGCTGAGCGAATCAAACGCGATTGCGTGGTATCTCGCAGAGGGCTCGAGGCTGATGCCCGACAGCGCCTTGACGCGCGCGCAGGCTGTGCGCTGGATGACATTCGAGCAGACCGCGCTCGAGCCAAATATTTCACCCGTGCGCTTCTTCACTCACATCGTGCCCGAGCTCGGTGAAGACCAGAAAGACATGATCCCAGTGTGGCGAGACCGCGGGAATGCAGCGCTCGCGCTGTTAGATGCTCACCTGCAAAACCATGACTTCATCACTGATTACGGTTACAGCGTCGCTGACATTGCCGTATTCGGTTACACCCACCTCGCCGATGAGGGCGGCTTCAGGCTCGCGGATTACACCGGTGTGAGCGCCTGGATCGAGCGGGTCAAAAACCAACCAGGCTACAGTGATATCAACACGTTGTTGACCGGTGAAAATCTGGATCTTGCGGCATAAGCCGCAAGTTTCTACCCCAATCCAGGATTCACTGTGAACGAAGACAACAAACAGCGCGCTCTACAGCAGCGGCTCGCCAACCGATTGCACGACATGAACCGGTTGCGTCGCCCCATGTGGGTGTTTGATATAGAAAGTGCATGCGTGTGTTGGGGCAATCCCAGTTGCCTTGCGCTGTGGGACGCCGAGTCCCTTGAAGACTTGATGAGTCGCGATATGGGTGCCGACATGACCGACACCGTTGCGACCCGACTCCGGCATTATCAAACAGACTTCAAACAGGACCCAAAAAAACAGTTCCAGGAAGTCTGGACGCTCTACCCAAATGCCGTTCCCTGTACCGTGGATGTGGTTTTCAGCGCACTGAGAATGGACGATGGCCGCATGCTGCTGTTCTGCGAGGTGGACGCTCGAGAGCCGCTGGACGCCGACGCCTTGCGAAGTGCAGAGGCGCTGTTTCACACCTCCGTCATGATCACGCTGTTTTCGTCAAGCGGTGCGCCGCTGTATCGAAACCCAGCGGCACGCAGCAGCGTGCGCAGTGTAGACGAGACCCTGGCCGAACATTTCGAAAATCCAAGCACGTTGCAACAACTCACACTCGCCAAAGACGATGAAGTGAACATTGTGGCGCAAACGCACACCGTGGATGGGCCTTGCTGGTGTGATATCTCCGCTAGACGCTGCCTGGATGCCGTGTCAGGTGAACACGCCTGGCTTATCAGTGAAGTCGATGTCTCAAGACTTAAAGCCACTGAAGAGCGGGCACAATTCCTCGCCGAACACGACACCCTAACCAACCTGCCAAACCGCAACCATGTCTCGATCGCGTTTCAGCGTCGAATCGACCAACTCCTCGCCGCCAATGAGCGCGGGGCACTGATTTTTATCGACATCGACCGCTTTAAAGACATCAACGACACACTTGGACACACAGCGGGTGACCAGTTGTTGGTGAAAATTTCGCGCCGCCTCAAGACCGTCTTGCGCAAGGGTGACTCCGTCGCAAGATTGGGTGGCGACGAGTTTCTATTGATGATCGGGCCACTCGACGACCGTCAGGCATTGCTCGATATCGTGCAGCGAATCAAGGACGTGATCACAGCACGCATTGAACTAAAAGGGCGACCAATCACTGTCACGCCGTCAATTGGCATTAGCCTCTTCCCCGAAAACGGCCGCAATATCGACAGCCTGATGCGAAACGCTGACCTTGCAATGTATGACGCCAAAGACGGTGGCCGAAATGACTACTCCTTTTTCACTCAAGCACTGAGTGACGCCGTCGAGTCGCGCATCAACTTCGAAGCAGAGCTGAATACCGCACTCAAAGAAGGTCAGTTTGTCACCTATTTTCAGCCCCGCGTTGACGTCGAGAGCAACGCCATCACCGGCGCCGAAGCCTTAGTAAGGTGGCAACACCCCACACGGGGTCTAGTGCCACCGGACGTCTTTATACCCGTTTGCGAAAAATGCGGCCTGATCGCGAAGCTTGGAAAATTGGTGTTTGCAGAATCCGTGCGTGCCCAGCGGGACTGGGCAAATCAGGGTTATGAATTGCGCGTCTCAGTGAATTTGTCACCGCTGCAATTCAGCGAAGAATCAATGGTTCAAGACCTGCTGGACATTGTGGATTTCGAAAACGGCACCATCAGCGCTATCGAGCTTGAGATCACTGAGTCTGTGTTGCTCGGGCACGACGAATCGACAATCCAAAAATTGAACACACTTGTCGACAAAGGGTTTCGCATCGCAATTGACGACTTTGGCACCGGCTATTCCAACCTCGCCTACCTGCACCGCTACCCACTGCGCTGCTTGAAGATTGACCGCTCGTTTATACAGTCACTCGACAACGCCACCCCGATTGTTGAATTGATCATCTCGATGGCCAAGCTGTTCAAACTTGATGTGGTGGCAGAAGGGGTTGAAACAGAAGAACAATTGGCCGCCATACGGGCGTACAAATGCCACGAATACCAGGGCTTCTTGTTCGAAAAACCGATTGATCGCGCGGCTTTCACTGCCCTGCTTGAGAAGCACGACATTAAGCGGTGCGCCTAAGGCGACTGCCACAGTGACACCTTCAGAAACATTGGCAAGATCCGATCAAGCCACTCTTGAAGCGAAAGTCACAGCGATTGCCAACCAAGGGTTGATGGCCTCAAGCACGCGGTTAGTGACACGCCAACTCCCCAGGTACTGAAGGAAATCTCAGGGCTTAGACACATGGCGATGTCTGTCTCGGCATGCAACCCAGACCTGTGTTTGAACCCAACAGAATTCAGTGCCGCCAGCAAAATCGCACTATCACCGCAAAAACCGAATCCACCGCCACAAGCGCAGGATGTCCGCAAGCGCCCCTGCGACATAGGTGTAAGCGCAGGCTTTGAGGATGCGCCGTACTGCGGGGATGTCGGATTCCGGTATGTAGCCTTCCTCAAGGATTGGCAGGGCTTTTTTGAAGCTGGCATCGTATTCCTCGGGCAAGATCGCGACGTACATCAGGGCTGATGACAACATTGTCAGCACGCCCACGGCACCGAGAAAAAACAAGACCGACGGCGTGCGAGCCAACACCGTAAAAACCGGCGCACCCATCATGATGAGAGAGCCCACACGCTGGATGAGTTGCGCTTTGCCGAGGTATTTGTCGCGCAATTGGGAGACGGGTTCTTCCCGGCAGAACTGGATCGCGTGGCCGACCTCGTGCGCCGCGACCGCCACCGCCGTCAGAGATTTGCCATCGAACACATCTGGGCTCAACGAGACGGTGCGGTCCGCTGGGCGGTAGAAGTTCTCCGATGCGCCACCCTTGACGATGGACACACCGTCCAAGTCAAAGCGCTCCACCAAGTGCTGCGCCAGCTCTGCGCCGGTGCCCGGCATGCCGTCTATCTGAGCAGAATGACGCCACAACACATAGCGCACCCACAGCGTAGGTCCGAAGGTGATGAGCAACACCGCAAGTGCAATTGCCCCAAAGGCCATCAAGCGTCTCCGAGCAGGTGATTCATCACGCGTGCCGTGCAGGTCTGAGTGACTGTAGACACGCTGCTGTTGTCACAGTTCGGTGCCACTTGAACGCCAGCAGTTGTCGCCTTAGCCGCCGGCCAGTTCGCGCTTGAGTTCGTCTTTGTTGATCTGATTCTGATCACTCTGAACCAGCGGCAGGGATTTGCGGTACACGATGCGGCTTGGCAGCATGTAGGACGCAAGGTGTTTTTTGAGCTCGAAGGTGATTTCTTTTTCTGACATCTCGCTCAGCGCGGAGTAGACCAGCACGATCTCCTCTTCGATCTCTGGGTTCTCCATGCCGAAGACCGCGCACTGCGAAATTTGCGGCAGGTTCCTCTCGACTACAGATTCCACTTCATACGGTGAGACACGAAAACCGCGCGTTTTGATCATGCCATCGCGTCGGTAGACAAAGTAGAAGTAGCCTTCTTCGTCTTTGTAGACGTAGTCGCCGCTCGCAACCACCAGCTCATCGGTGAGCTGGCCATCGAGGTCGATAATATCTTTGAGGATTTGCACGCTCTTGAAGCGTTCACCGGTTTCTTTGGGCGCATTCCAAAATCCGCGGTAGATGAAACCACCACGGTGAATCAGCTCTCCCACTTCTCTCGGCGCGCAAGCTTTGCCGTCTTCATTGACCACAAAGAGCTCGACATCGGGAATCGGTTTGCCGATGGAGTCAGGGCGAATCTTGATTTGTTTTGGGTCGAGGTAGGTTGAGCGGAAGGCCTCGGTCAAGCCGTGCATGGAAAAGAACTGCGCGTTCTTAAACACTGCCTGACAGGCATCGACCATGCGCCCAGAGACGTTGCCGCCACTCGACGTGATGATGCGAACTTTGTTAAAGAGATCGGGCTTGGGCTTTCCCCCGAGGTCTTCATCAAACATCTGAGAGATGTTAACCGGCATCAACGGCAAGACCGTCACACCGTCATTGATCAAGTGGTTAAAAAAGTCGTCGGGCAAAATAAACTGGTGCAACGCCAACGTGGCTTGGTTCAGTAACGCGCTGAATATTTGGTTCAGGCCATAGTCGAGGTTGAAGATCAGCAACCCCGAGATCACGTCGCTCTCTTTCAGGTCCAGGTACTGCGACACCACGCGCGCGGAGTCCACGAGGTTGCGGTGCGAGATCACAATGCCCTTGGGTGTGCCGGTCAGGCCAAAGCTGTAAGTGATGACGGCGTTGTCGTGACCGTTGAGGTCACAGGCGTATGGCCGGTTGTAATACTTGAAAATCTCATCAAACGACGGCACATCCTTGGCTGCGGATTCGAACGACAACACGTGGCCGTCAAATTCAATCTCTTCGATACTCTCGAGTTTGAGTTTGTCCGTGATGATGCACTGAATGCCGCAGTCATCAATGATGTATTGAACCTGCTCGGGCTTGAGCAGCCGCGTCAGCGGAACCAGAATGTGCTCGGTTGAGAGGATTGCGAGAATCGCGACAACCTGAGACACACTCTTGTTTGCGTAGAGCCCAATTCGCGCGCCTTTGGGCAACTCGAGTTCCTGAAGATAGAGCGCAACCTGATTGACCCGTGTGAGCAGTTCCGCGTAAGTCAAACGCTCTTCTTTGTGAATGAGGGCAATTTTGTCTGGCTGGGTGCTTGCCGCTTTCTCAAGCTGCAACCGAACGCTGTTTATTGACATGCTGCATGCTCCTTCGCGCCTATGGTCCAGATGTCATAGTGCGTGTCGAGCACGGTGACAGGCTTGTGCTCTGAGTTCAGGATTTTGCGGTAGAAAAACGCGACAACGTCTTCGATGTCGGCCGTGGTCAGCACCTTGGTGATGCCGCCGGTGAAGACGATGGAATTCATTGCCAGCAATTTGAGCGTCACGTAAGACGGGCGCTCGTGTGACATCTGGCACAGCACCAGAAAAATGGCGAGCTGCATCATCACCTTGGTGGCTTTTTCGCTCGTCTCGGAATAGATGTTCTCTGTGACCTTGAGGTGCATCAAGAGCTCGTAGGCAAACTCATTGTTCTCTGCCGTGAAAATCAATGACTGCCGGGATTTATACACACCGAGTTTTTTGAAGACGATGCGGTCATGACCACGCTCGGTGACGATGTTGTCTTCAACGAGGTCTTTGGAATAATGGACGTCTGTGGTCGCGCCGCCAATGTCAATCAGGATAAACGGGTCAGTCACCGCGAACGACGTGTTTATCTTTGGCAGCGCCTGGCCCACGATAAACGGCGTTGAGTAAATCTGGTTGGCGGTGATGTCGTAGAGGTGTTTGATGTCCTCTTTGCCCTCGATGTCCTGCTGGTAGAGATTGGTCAGGTAGTCTTTTAAATGCGACTCAACAATGTGCAACCGGCCATCGACAATGTTTGGCAATTGAACCAGACGCTCAATACGCGTGCTGAGCGCCTCGCCATCGGGCGCGTTGCCAACGTAGACCACGTTGGAGTAAGTGAGCTTGTTGAGGTAATTGTCCAGGCGCTCGTCAAAAATGCCGCCATTGGAATCAATGCCACCGACAATGATCACCACGTCCACGAGGTCGCTCGGCACCGACACCGATTCAATGTCTTGAAAGACAATGGAATCAATGATGTTGATGCCGCTGTTGTAGGCGATGTTGGTTGCGTACTTGAGCGAGAAGGATTCGGTCACACCGATGATCAGCGTACTCAAGCCACCGTTAGCCGAAGAGCAGATCTGAATGTCTTTCGGCTGATAGCGCGCGAGGGTGTCGCCGCACTTCGTGTTCAAGTCATCAAGTATGCGCTTGTTGAAATCCCGAAAGTGCTGCTCAATGGAATCTGCCGTGCACACTTTGAAATAGGTGCTGCCGACATCGATCAGAAGCTTGCCAGGGCCAGGGGTAGTTGACGTACTCACATCATGATCCCAATGTCGTGGATGATGTCGTTGACGATTTTGGTGGTGTCTTTGTTGAGGTCACACACCGAACGCTCGTAAGCGAAGCAGTTGTCCGGGATGGGGACATTGCCGCGGTCAATGATGCGGATGTTGCGGTCGGCATCGCGGATTGTGATCATCTTGTTGTGGTTGATGATGTGCGGCGAGAAGGGCACGTCAATGATGCCGTTCTTGATGGAATTGAACACCTTGCGCCAGAGCGTGTCAGCCGGGTCATTGAACACCGCCTCCATGATTGCGTGCACTTCGGCGGTGAGGATTTCTTCTTCGTGGTCGTCGCTGATAGCCGGCAGGCCGTTCAATATGCCAAGGGTGTATTGCGTGTTGGCGACGGTTTGGGCATTGGCCTCTTTGGTTGGGATACCGGAGGCCTCTTCGCGGGTCTTGGTGATAATCTTGTCCGCCCCCACCATCGACGCGATCACCGTCGAGAGGTTGATCAACTGGTCAGCCGAGTCTTGGTTCATCGGGAAGGCGCCCATCCACTGGTGGTAGACCAAGTGAATGGCCGCATCCTCACAGCCAATTTGGGCTGC
>CALAMQ010000061.1 GCA_937925815.1 uncultured Granulosicoccaceae bacterium
GGGGAACTGGATCAGGGCGTAGGTGTAGAAATACATCGCCGACAGGGTGCCAAGGGCTGCGGCCCCCACACCGAGATCGCGCATGAGCTCACCGGTCATGACGCTCGGGGCAACGCGTTGCACAAAGGCGTAACCAAAACAGAGACTGCCGAGCGCAAACGCGGCCCACACGCGCTGGCGTGAGGGCGTCATGGGATGAAACGCACGCGCGCGCCACTCACGGTGTCATCAAGTGCGCGCACCCGGCCAATCTGTCGCCATTCGGGGTGTGTGTGCAGCAAGGCTGTCGCGTCGGCTTCAGACACCGCCGCGAGCAGTCCGCCACTGGTTTGCGGGTCGAGGCAGAGTGCGGTGTCGGCGGTGTCGTTTGTGCGGTCGGTGTGGTTGAGCTGCGGGAGCAGTGCTGGGTGCAACGTGCTGCGGTAGCCGGCCACAAGCAGCGCCATCGCGCCCGGTAACGCAGGCAGTGCAGATAGGTCGATGTCTGCGCCGAGGTCGCGGTCCTTTAGCATCTCAAGCAAGTGGCCCAGCAAGCCGTAACCGGTGACGTCGGTCAACGCATGCGCCGCGCGGAGGGCAACGCTGGCTGCGCGGTTGTCTTGCAGCATATGGGTGTAGGCGGCTTCAACGCTGGTCGCGTCAGCCGCGGCGTGCATGTGTGCGGCCAGAATAACGCCCGTGCCGAGCGCTTTGGTCAGCAGCAAGCAGTCCCCGTCGCGCGCGCCGGACTTGGCAATGCGCATGTCACGCGGCACTTCACCTGTGACTGCAAGACCGATATGTGATTCCATGCCTTGGCTGCTGTGGCCACCTGCGAGCACGCAATCCTGCTGTGCGAGCGCTGACGCCACCCCGGCCATGAGCCGTCGGTGGACACGGGCTTGCAATCGCGGGTGGTTGAACGACATCCCGGTCCAGACGAGTGCGCTCACGGGTGTGGCACCCATGGCGTAGAGGTCACTCAGGGCGTGGTTTACCGCGATGTGCCCGAGACGGTAATCATCCTGTGTGAAAGCCCTGAACCCGTCGATTGATTGCACGGCATCGTGCCCGACGGTCGGTTGCCAGGTGGCGGCGTCCTCAGCGTTGCTGAGCGCGGGTTGCACAGATTCGTTGTGGTGTTGAGGCAGGCCGTTTAGATTGCCGCTGACCAAGCCCGGTCCGAGCTTGCTCGCGCAGCCCGCGCACTGAATGGCGGTGTCTTCGCGGGCATCTGCTGGCGCCATGGTGGCTGATCCAGCGGTGCTGACCCGGGTCATGAAGGCGCGGTCGATACGGTCTTTGAGCCACCAGACCCAGCTGCCCTTGAACGTGATGCCGTTGCGGGTGCCAACCGCACTGCGGGTGCCGAGCGAGAGCAGCGACAAAAACTGCTGTTGCAACCGAATCTCGCGAAGCGGCTTTCCCTCTGCGGTGCGGCGCAGGTTCTCGGTGAGCCACGGCGCTTGGCGCACGGCGTAGACCCCGGCTTTGGGCCGTGGATCGAACGGCATGTGGGCGATATCACCGGCGGCAAAGACGCTTGGGTGCGAGACGCTGCGCAAGTGACGGTCCACGGTGATAAAACCGCGTTCGTCGGTTTGCAAGCCCGCATCAGAGGGCCAGGTGGGCGCGGATGCCGCGGTACACCAGAGGGTGTGGTCGAGCGAAATCGAAGCGCCGTTTTCTGTGACGATGCCGTCAGATTCGACGTTCGCAACACGGCTGTTGGCGTGGCATTGGATACCGAGGTCATCGAGCGCGCGCGTGACAGCGGCAATCACGCGTTCTGGGTAACCGCTTAGCGGCTGCGCGCCGGGGTAGACCAAGTGACATTGCAGCTCAGGCACATCGCGCAGGCGGTGAGCAATGGCAAGTGCCAATTCCACACCGCCGGCGCCGGCGCCAATCACCCCAACCTTCAGCGGCGCGCCGCGATGCGATGCCACCTGATCGAGTAACAGCTGCCAGCGCGCGGCGAAATCACTGACCGGTTTGACCCCGACCGCGTGTGTGGAGGCGCCCGGTGTGCGGGTGTCAGGACGTGAGCCTGTGTCAATGGACAGCCAATCGTAAGCAATGGGTGCTGCGTTTTCGAGTTGGACCAGCTTGGCATCCAGATCCAAACCGGTTGCCCGGGCGTGAATCCAGCGCACATTACAGCGCTGGCACAGGCGGTTGAGGTCGACGTGGGTCTCATCGAAGCTGTAGTGACCGGCGATAAAACCCGGCAACATGCCGGAGTAGGGTGTCAGCGTGTGTTCAGAGATCAGCGTGATGCGCACGCCCGGTGGCACGTCCATCGCGAGATCGCGGATCGCGAGCACGTGGGCGTGGCCACCGCCGAGGAAGACAAGATCGCGCTCCATCACGCTTGCGCCTCGAGCCAGGCCAAGATTTCGCTGTGGCTGCCAGTGAAGACTGGCGGTGACTGTTGCTGGTCGGTTTTGTGTTGGTAGAGCTTGTCGTAGTAGTCAACGAGTAGCGTGTTGATGATGGGATCGAAACCGCTTGGGTCCTGCGCGCGTTGCAGTGCGTCCACCGCGCCCGGTACGGCGACGACGAGGCGGTCGGTTGTCGCGCCACCGAGACGCCGTTTGATGCGTTGTAGGTTGTCGCTGACGTGATTGCTCAACGCGCCCCAAGGGTCTTCGGGGGCACTTTGCTGGCAGTGTGCGAGCGCGTGATCGACGTAGTCGCTGCGCAGCCGCTGGATGCGGTCGCTGTGGCTCGCGATCAGACGCACATGCGGTGCTTCGCGCATCGCCTGTTGCACGGTGTCCGGCACATAGAGCCGGCCGATTAAATGCGATTCAGCTTCGATCAACACAGGTGCTGATCCACCCACTCGCTGCGTCAACCACGCCAGAGCCAGCGCGTTTTCGAAGTCGATCTGGCTCGGTTGTGGCGTAAAGGTGCCGCCAAATGCACTACCTCGGTGATTCGCGAGGCCCTCTAAATCGAGCGCGCTGTGCCAGTCGTGGATGAGATCAGTCTTGCCACACCCGGTCTGGCCTGAGACCACGATTAAACGCTGGGCTGGCCCAAGTGTCTCCAAGGTGTTGAGGCAGTGGTTGCGCAGGGCTTTGTAGCCGCCGCGCACCAGTGGGTATTTAACACCGGCCTCGGCCAACCACGCCTGGGTCGTGCGGGAACGCAGGCCGCCGCGAAAGCAATAGAGGTAGCCGTCGGGGTGGGCGCTGGTGTGACGCTGCCACGCCTCGAGGCGCTCACCGCGAACGGCGGGCGTTGCCAGTTCAAGACCGCGCGCGATGGCGGCATCTTGGCCGGCCTCGGCGTAGACGGTGCCGATCTCGGCGCGCTGCGGGTCGTCGAGAATGGGCAAATTGACCGCGCCCGGCACCGCGCCTCGGTTGAATTCAACCGGTGCGCGCACGTCCATAAAGGCGGGCCGACTGAGCAACAGGGAGTCGGTGACGTCGACGTCTTCGCGCACGACAGGGGTTTCCATTCAGTGGAGGTGCATTATGACTGAGATTGGCGTGCAGACCCTGCAGTGAAAGCGCCTACTTAAACGCCGTCTCTGTAAAACTGCGCAGCTTGCGCGAGTGCAAACGCTCCGGGGGCATCTGGCTCAGCGTCTGCATCGCCATGATGCCAATGCGCAGGTGCTGATCCACTTGCTGCTTGTAAAACGCTGAGGCCATGCCCGGCAGTTTCAGTTCACCGTGAAGCGGTTTGTCCGACACACACAGCAAGGTGCCGTAGGGCACGCGAAAGCGAAAGCCGTTGGCGGCGATGGTCGCGGACTCCATGTCGAGCGCCACCGCCCGGGATTGCGACAATCGGCGGACGGGGTCACTTTGATCGCGAAGCTCCCAGTTTCGGTCGGCGATGGTGGCGACTGTGCCGGTGCGCATCACCCGCTTGAGTTCGTAGTCGCTCAGTCCCGTCACTTCAGCCACCGCCTCTTGCAGCGCGACCTGGATCTCGGCGAGCGCGGGCACTGGCACCGAGGCTGGCAAGTCGGAGTCGAGCACATGGTCTTCGCGCACGTAGGCGTGGGCGAGCACGTAATCGCCAAGGCGCTGTGTGTTACGCAAGCCCGCGCAGTGCCCGAGCATCAGCCAGGCATCGGGGCGCAACACGCCGATGTGATCGGTGATGGTCTTAGCGTTTGAGGGGCCGACGCCAATGTTGACCAAGGTGATGCCCTGGCCGCCTTCACTGACGAGGTGGTACGCCGGCATCTGCGGCGGGCGCGGCGGCAAAGCGCCGCAGTGCGGCGCGCTCTCGCCCGCGCGGGTGATCTGGTTGCCGGGCTCGACGAACGCGCTGTAACGGCCGTCACCACTGCGCATGCAATCGCGCGCGAAGTCGCAAAAGCCGTCGACGTAGAACTGGTAGTTGGTGAACAACACGTAGTTCTGAAAGTGCTCCGGGCGGGTGGCGGTGTAGTGCGAGAGCCGCGCGAGTGAGTAGTCGATGCGCTGGGCTGTAAATGGTGCCAGTGGCAAGGCGTCGCCGAGCGTGCGCTCGAAAGTGCCGTTTACGATGTGGTCGTCGATGGTCGCGAGCACCGGTACGTCGAAATAGTCGCGCAGCGGTTGCTCCAGGCGCGCGGAATCACCGGCTGTGACGTGGTTGTCGTCATCAAAGGCGAAATGAACTGGAATCGGGGTGTCTGACTGGCCGATTGTGACCTGCACGTGGTAATTCTTGATAAGAAGCGCGATTTGCTCGCGCAGGTAGGACCGATACAGCTCTGGCCGGGTCACGGTTGTTGCGTAGTGACCAGGGGACGACACGTTGCCGTAGGAGAGGCGGTTATCCACCTCCGCAAAGGAGTGGATTGTCAGTCGGATCTCTGGGTACCAGGCGCGCGTTCGTTGCACGCCGATATCATCGCCGTTGAGGTAGCGTTGAAACCGCTCGCGCAGAAAGCCGGTGGCGCTCTGGTATCGCGCAATCAGCGCGGCCACGGCGTCGTCGGCGTTGTCGCACAGGACATCAGCTTCGAACGGTGGCGTGTGGAGGTCGCTTTGCGCGTCTGTTTGCATTTCGCCCATGATCCTGTCGTGTCGGCTCTCTAGTTGCATTGAAACGGGTAGAATGAGCGCGCCACACGGACTGTGGCACAGTTAAATTGTAGTGGAGAGGATCATGGTTGATCGCGGCACCGCGCTGTGCAAAAAACTCGGCATCACCTACCCAGTCGTCCAAGCCCCCATGGCAGGCGGCGCTTGCACACCCTCGCTGGTCGCGGCAGTCGGGGAGGCGGGCGCTTTGGGATCCTTTGGCTTTGCCTACAGCAGCCCAGAGCAGATCGCGGCGGATGTCGCAGCGCTGCGGGCGCTGTCAGATGCGCCATTTAACGCCAATTTATTTGTGTTCCCAGAATCCGAGTCGCCGCAAGCGGGCCAAGACACGGCGCTGGCTGCTTTGCAGGCGTGCCCGCTATACCCCGAATTGCAGGTCGATCCACCCAATGCCGCGCCGGCCGCACCGCACCACCCGGTGCTGGCTGAGCAGATCGAGGCCGTCTGCGCGGCGAAACCGGCGGCGGTGAGTTTTCATTTTGGGCTGCCCGCAGAATCACTGCTCGCGCGAGTGCGCGCCACCGGCGCTGCGATTGGCTGCACGGCGACGTCGGTTGCCGACGCCGTGGCGCTCGAAGCGCGCGGCGTTGACTTTATCGTGGCGCAGGGCATCGAGGCCGGCGGCCACCGCGGCACCACAACCGCAGACGCCGACAGTTTCCCCAAGAGCACCTTGGCACTTGTGATGGAGGTCTCTTCGCGTGTGTCTTTGCCCGTGATTGCTGCAGGTGGCTTGATGTCCGGCATGGACCTCAGCGCCGCAATGCGCGTCGGTGCCTCAGGCGGGCAATTTGGCACAGCTTTTTTGACCACCGACGAATCCGGTCAGTCGGCCTTGTACCGCGCTGTACAGGGGCAGCTCTTTGACCGCAAAACGGTGCTTACGCGAGCTTTCTCTGGGCGTCTCGCACGGGGCGTGCGCAACCGCTTTATCGACCACATGGACAGCGCTGAGACCTTGCCATTCCCGCAACAGAACACCGCCACTGGACCACTTCGCGCCGCCGCGCGCGCGCAGCAAAACCTTGAGGCCCAATCCCTCTGGGCCGGCACGGGATTCGTACGCGGGCGTTCTGTGCCTGCTGCCGAGCTGGTACAGGCGCTGGTGTCAGAATGTCCAGAGCTCGCCAAAAGGGTCGAGACCCAGAGCAACTGAACCGCAATTGGTACACCTGTTAAGCGCTAGTCATCCTTATTGCTAGCGTTAGTGTACTATTCCTAAATACGTCTGCCCGTTCAGCCGGGTTCCAACCGACAGGGGACACCGCCATGCGCCACTACCTCGATATTGATCTCGCCACTCAGAACACGACATCGCGCACGCTCACGGGCGATGCGTTGGTCAATTGTGGTCGCCACTTGATCGCTGAAACCTTGCTTGAAGCAGGTGCGGCGACCTGTGATCCGCTGTCAGGTGACAACCCATTGATCTTCTCTGCCGGTCCGCTCGCAGGATCAAATTTCTCCAACGCCAACCGCCTTAGCATTGGCTGCAAGAGCCCGTTGACCGGTGGCATCAAAGAAGCCAACGCTGGTGGCACATTTGCGTTCAACATGGGGCAGCTCGAAATTGCAGGGCTGACCTTACACGGTGCGTGTGACAGCTGGCAGCTGATCTACATCAACAAGGAGCGCGAGGTCAGCTTCCGTCCGGCGGATGCCTACCTTGGCCTGGGTAACTTCGATCTCGCCGAAAAACTGCACGAAGAATTTGGCAAGAAAGTCAGTCTTGCCATTTGCGGCCCCGTTGGCGAGTACGGTGGATTGCTCTCTGGCATTGCCTTTTCGGACACCGATCAGCGCCCAGCGCGGCTTGCAGCGCGCGGCGGTGTTGGCGCGGTGATGGGCGCCAAGCGGGTTAAAGTGATCGTCTGCGAAGGCTTGAAGTTCCCGCCCTTTGCGGACCGCAAGAAAGTCATCGGTGCGGTCAAGCAATACAACAAGTGGCTGGCTGAGTCGCCTGCGATCAAGACCTTTGCCGATATCGGCACGGCCGTGGTGGGTGACTTCACCAACACCGTTGGCGGTATTCCGGTAGAGAACTTCTCCAAGGGTCGCCAAGAGCCAGAGGACGGCGGACCGTTCAAGCTCGGCGGTGACTACCTGCGTGAGCAGAACCTCGAGCGCAACGGCATCACAACGCACGCCTGCATGCCTGGCTGCCAGATTAAATGCAGTAACGTCTACATGGACGCCGATGGCAATGAAGTCGTCTCACCCGTGGAGTACGAGACCATCGGATTGATGGGCACCAACTGCGGCCTGCGTGAGCCAGACGAACTCGCGCGCGTCAATTGGCTCGCCAACGACCTCGGCATCGACACCATCGAGACCGGCGCGATGATCGCTGTGCTGATGGACGCAGGGCTCGCGTCATTTGGTGACGTTGAATTCATGGTCAAAGTGCTCGACCAAGACCTGCGCCGCGGCACCGAAGACGGCAAGCTCTGGGCGCAAGGCACGGGTGCGGTTGGCAAACGCTACGGCGTCAAGCGCGTGCCGGTGATTAAGAACCAAGCGATCAGCGCCTACGACCCGCGCGTGATTGAAGTCACGGGCCTGTCGATGATGATGACAGCGCAGGGCGCCGATCACACGGCGGGCAACCTCCCGACCTACGAGAGCTTTGATAAATCTCTCGATCACCTGGTTGAGCTCAGCGTCGAGATGCAGGTGCTGTGCGCCGCAGCTGACTCGCTTGGTCTGTGCATCTTTGGCCGCTCGGTCACCAACGAGCAGCTGACCTTCATGGTCAACACCCTCAATGACGCTTTCGGTTTGTCGCTCGAGACACCGTTCTACGTTGAACTCGGCAAACGCACCTTGGAACACGAGCACGCGTTTAACCGCGCGGCGGGATTTGATATCTCAGACGACGAGCTCCCCGAGTTCTTCTACACCGACGCGCTCGACCCCTCCGAGCGGACCGCGCGTTTTCACGCGGCTGAGGTGGATGCCAGCCCCGCGCGCTGGACGACCTGACGGGCGGCGGCAGGTTGTGGTGAAATAGCGGTTCCCGCCGATCTCGGCGGGCGTCGCCACACCGTCCAACCCGAACCATGCACAGCTTCTCTGAGGCCTTCGCCGAGGCCGCTTCATTGCTTTTAAGCTTCGATCCCGCACTGCTCGAGATCGTCTCGTTGTCGTTGCGGGTCTCGCTATTAGCGGTGTTGATAGCGGCACTTATTGGCTTGCCGCTCGGCGCCTTGCTTGCAATTGGCCGCTTTCCCGGCCGCAATTTGCTGACCATCGTGGTCAACACCGCCATGGGGCTGCCTCCGGTTGTGGTGGGATTGGTTGCCTACCTGCTGCTCTCGCGTGCCGGCGCGCTCGGCCCATTGGAGTTGCTGTACACACCAACGGCAATGGTGATCGCGCAGACCGTGTTGGTGATGCCGATTATTGCGGGTCTCTCTCGCCAGAGCTTCGTTGAATTGCACAGCGAGTACCGCGAGCAACTTCAGCTCTTTGGGCTGTCCACCCGCGCGCAACTCAAAGTCTTGATCTGGGACGCGCGCTACGCGCTGGTGACAGCACTGCTTGCGGGCTTTGGACGGGCGACAGCTGAAGTGGGTGCGGTGTTGATGGTTGGCGGGAACATCAACCACTACACCCGTGTGATGACCACGACCATCGCGATGGAGACCTCCAAGGGCAACCTCGCTGTCGCGTTGGGACTTGGTATGGTTTTGTTGTTGATTGCGTTCGCTGTGAACGCGTTAGTGCACAGCGTGCGCGTGCGCGCGGAGCGCGCAGCCTATGTCTGAGGTGCTGCCGCTCAGCGTGCGCTCACTGACTGTGCAGCGAGGCGGGAAGCCACTGCTCAACGTGCCTGATTGGCAGCTCCAGCGCGGTGAGTCCGTCGCCTTGATCGGCCCTAATGGGGCAGGCAAGTCGTTGTTGTTGCGCGCGCTTACCGGGCTGCTCGATAACGGTGTTGAGCAAGCCGTGTCTTGGGCTGGGCAGACGCCTGGACCCGCTGTGATGAGCCGCTGTGGTGTGGTCATGCAGCAACCGTTGATGTTGAGGCGGAGCGTTGAAGCAAACTTGTATTTTGCACTTGAACGCGCGCTCGCAGGGGATGCGTTAAAGGCGCAGGCGGCGCAAGCGCTTCACGCGGCCGAACTTGCTGACAAAGCCGCGCAGTCTGCGCGCGTGTTGTCAGGTGGTGAGCGCATGCGCCTTGCCGTGGCTCGTGCGCTCGCGCTGAGTCCGGACTGCCTGTTGCTCGATGAGCCCACCGCAAGCCTTGATCACAGTTCTGCTCGCAACGTCGAGGCGTTGGTGTCTGGCGCCTGTGCGTCAGGGGCGACGCTGCTGTTGATCACGCACGATCTCGCGCTCGCGCGCAGGCTGTGTAGCCGCACAGTCTTGATGCACCGTGGCGAGATCATTGCTGATGCAGCCACCGACACCTTTTTTGATTCCCCACCCAATTCCCAAGCCGAAGCCTTTGTGCGCGGTGAATACCTTGAGTGACAGACATGTATTGTGAATTTCTTCGCCGCGTGCTGCCTATTGCTTTGGCCAGTTGCGTGAGTGCGGCGGCGCAGGCTGGCACCGTATTGTTGCAATCGACGACCTCCACCCAAAACTCAGGTTTGTATGACGCGTTGCTGCCGCAGTACACCGCCGCCACTGGAGACCGGGTGCGTGTTGTTGCGGTTGGCACCGGTCAGGCGATACGCAACGCGCGCAACTGCGACGCAGACGTCTTGTTGGTGCATGCCAAAGCGGCTGAAGAGGCCTTTGTTGAGTCAGGCTTTGGGCGGAGTCGGTCGGATGTGATGTACAACGATTTTGTGCTTATCGGGCCGGTTGCCAACCCGGCGGGCATCGGTTCGGATATGTCAGTGAGCGAGGGTCTCAGAGCGCTGTACGACGCCCGTGCGCCCTTTGCGTCGCGTGGCGACGACTCTGGAACCCACAAGAAAGAAATTGCCCTGTGGCTCGGTGCGAGCCTCGCGCCAGAGCAGCACAGCGGTGACTGGTATCTTGAGACTGGCACCGGCATGGGCGCGACGCTTAACATCGCGGTTGAATCAAATGCCTACACCCTGACCGACCGCGCGACCTGGATCCAGTTTGGGAATAAACAGGACCACGAGATCGTGCTCGAGGGCGACGAGTCGCTGTTCAATCAGTACGGTGTGATCGACGTTGACCCCACGCACTGTCCAAACGTGGATCACGCCTCTGCAACGCGGTTTATTAAGTGGCTGACCGGTGAGCCAGGCCAGGCGGCCATCGCCGCTTACCGCGTCGATAACCAGCAACTTTTCTTCCCCAACGCCGCGCCCTAGCGCAGAGCGCCGCGCCACCTGCGGACGCGCCTGTTCTGGGGACAAGGGTGTAATATTACCCTGATATCCGCGGAATGCTCTGGCGCAGTTCGCGGTGCAGGATGCGTTCGTCGCCTTCGTAGGCTTCGATTTCGCCGTCGAGGTAAAAGGTTTTGGCGTCGCTGGTTAACCGCAGCTTGGTCTCAGTACGCACCGACCAGTCATCGCGTGCGAGTGTCTGCGTCCAATGCGTCGCGCCGCAGGCACTGAGCGGGTCGGTTGGGTCGATCTCCCATCGCTCGCGCCCGACGCTGCCTGTGATCAAATCGTGTGCCGCGTCTTTTAGTTCGCCAAAGTCGTCTTCGATGATCAGGGCAACCGTGCCGCGAATGAGGTCGTGCTCGACACGGCGCTGATGCGATCCCTCGCGCAGGGTCACGGTGTCTCGTGGCGGGGCGCTGGTCGGAGCTTCAAACTGAACGTCGCGTGTATGCGTCTCTGGCAGGGTGGGCAACGCCGCGCTGAGTGAGGAGAGTGTGAGGGTCGTGTGTTCGGGAGCGGGCCAAAGCAGCGGCCAGTAATCACTTGAAACCGCGATGCGCAAGCGGTTTCCAGCAGCAAATTCCAGGGCACAGTGATTGAGCTCGACGGTCACTTCAAAACTCTCGCCGGGCACAAGTGGTGTGTGGCAGTCGTGGCCTGCGCGTTGGCAAAGATTCAGCACGCCGTAACTCACGCGACTGCTCGCGCCGTCTGGGTGCACTTCACACAAGCGCACGGCAATCTGGGCGACGGCTTTGTCAGATGTGAGTCGCAGTGTGACGCGCGGCCTGCCAACAACAGCCAGTGGCTCTTCCAGCGGCGGTGTGTCAAAACACGCGGCGAGGGCGTCGTCGGCGCGTTGATCGTCTGGCATCTCTGGTCCGAGCCAGATGGCGCAAAATTCACCCGCGTGCAGTCCACCCATTGCAGGTGTCGCAACGGCACAGTCAAACGCCGCGTCAACCGGCTCCGCCATCAGTGTCCCGTCTCCGGTTGCATGAAGCGCGACAGTCTCACCGGATGTGCCCCGGTCAATACCGACCCAGCGGCCTGACCGTTCCGAGTACCATGCTTGTGGTTTGGCTGAGTCCATCAGATAACCGCGCCAGTCGGGTTCAGCTTCTACGCCGTTCTCAATGCCTTTGAGGTAGCGGTCCCACCAGCGCAACGCCTCTTGCAAGAATCCGATGCGTGGCTCGGGTGCTGCGAAATGCGGGTATTTGTGCACCCAGGGGCCGGTGATGCCTTTGACGGGAGCCCTGAGCTTGTCGACGAGCGCGGGCACGGCGTTGACGTAGGCATCGCCCCAACCGCCAATGGCGAGGGTGGCGGCATGAATTGACGAGAAGTCCTCGCATACCGAGCCGTGACGCCAGTAGTCGTCTCGGGTTGGGTGTTCAAGCCAGGTTGCGGCGAGCATGGGCAGGTTGCGCAGCCGTTCAAGCCACATATCGCGCCAGCGCTCACCGACCAATGCCGGGTCTGGCGGCCGCGAGGAGTAGGAGAACATGGTGGCCGACCAACCGAGGTTCTCATTCAAGAGGCACCCACCCTTGTAGTGGATGTCATCGGCAAAGCGGTCGACGGTAGAGCACAGCGTGATGATGGCTTTGAGCGCGGCCGGTTGGCGCGCGGCCAATTGCAGCGAGTTAAAGCCACCCCAGGAAATGCCCATCATGCCAACGCTGCCGTTGCACCAGGGCTGGGCAGCAATCCAGTCGATCACGGCTTCGCCGTCGTCGAGTTCGGTTGTGGTGTACTCGTCAAACATCAGCCCTTCGGAGTCGCCGTTGCCACGTGTGTCAACACGCAGGCAGGCGTAGCCTTGCTCGGCAAACCATGGATGGGTGAGCGCGTCACGCTCGGCGGTGCCGTCACGTTTTCGGTAGGGGAGGTATTCGAGGATGGCGGGCACGGGTGTGCCGTCTGCCGGCAGCCAAGCGCGCGCTGACAGTCGCGTGCCGTCGGCCAGTACGATGCCAAGATCGGGGTGTTCTACGGTTTCCATGTGGTTGCGCTTCACAATTCCGTGTTTCGGGTGAGAACATCGCACCTCTTTCGCGATGCTACAACCCTGAAAGGTGAAAATTCCCCTGCGGCATACCGGCCCCATCGAGCACCCAGCCCGACCCCTGCTCACATACCGTGTGGCGCGGGCTTTGTCAGAAGGTACGAAATTCGCCACTTACCGCGCAAGCAAGGTCTAACCTCATGCATGCTTCGAGATACTGTCAGTGAGTGACTCCCGCCACGGTTTGTTGTCCGCGCTCTTTGCCGTGGTGTTCTGGGGACTTTTTCCGGTCTATTGGAAATGGCTTGAGCACGTGGACTCGCTTGAAGTGGCGATGCATCGCAACGTCTGGTGTGTGGTAGTGCTGCTGTGCGTTGTGCTGGTGTCGGCGCGGCGTCGGACAAGTGTGCTCTCGGGATTGGGATCAGTGCGTTCGGTCTGCTTGCACGGGCTTGCCGGTGCGCTGATTGGATTCAACTGGGGCGTGTATATCTGGGCGGTTGGCAACGACCGGGTTGTAGAGGCGAGCCTCGGCTATTTTCTCGCGCCACTTTTTAGCGTGGCGCTGGGTGCGATCGTGCTCGGGGAGCGTATGGGACGCGTGCAGCGTGTGGCGGTCGCGCTCGCAGCCCTGGGCGTGCTGGTGATCGCGTTCGGTGCCCGATCGCCACCGTGGATTGGCCTGGCGCTTGGCGTGAGCTTTGGCTTTTACGGTTTGCTGCGCAAGCGTGCCGCGACCGGTCCAGTGTCTGGACTCTTTATTGAAACCCTGATCCTCGTGCCCATTTCACTGACGTGGTTGATCTGGCAGTTTCATTCAGGCGGCCAAGCATTTGCTGCGGGTGACACACCCACTAACTGGCTGCTTGTTGGAGGTGGTTTAGTCACAGCGTTACCGTTACTGGCTTACGGTGTTGGCGCGAGAACATTGCCGCTCGGTCTGCTTGGCATCCTGTTCTACATCACTCCAAGCTTGCAGTTTTTGCTTGGTTGGCTGCTCTATGACGAGCCAATCAGCAATGCCCACTGGGCGGGCTTCTCGGCCATTTGGGTCGGTCTTGTGCTCTATAGCGCCGCGGCACACCAATCGCGGCCTGCGGCGACAACAGTCAACAGCGCTTGAGAATGTTCAACGCTGCTTCACGGGTTGAAAGCACGCGACTCAACGCCCGTCGCCGTGGCGGTTGTGAGCGAATTGATGGCTAGTGCTGTCCAGGGCGCGGGTTGACCGCCAATCGGTTCCGATGCGATAGCCACGCCCTTGTGGCACTGCCGGACATACAAGCTCGGCGGCGCGCTGTCCGAGGCGTAGCGCACCACGCGCAGGCAGTTGCCATCGCTCAGCACGGCGCTCAACCGAAGTTTGTGAGCAACACCGATCTGTTGAGCAGTGTCGCGAATGAGCGCAATTACTGAAGACAGCGCAGCCTCGGGTTTGTCGAGCGCGCCGTAACACCGCAGCAACGCAAATATTAGCTCTGAGTCAGTTGCGTTTGCTGTGGGCTCCGCATCGCCGCAGTGTTGGCGCAGTACCGGTTCAAGGGCGTCTAATGGGGCGAGCTCACCATTGTGCATAAAGCTCAGACGGCCGTGTCGAAAGGGGTGGCAGTTCTGCAGGCAACGCGCCGCACGGGTGGCCGCGCGCACGTGGGCCAAAAAAAGCGACGACTGCGTCCGCTGCGCCACCTGTGTGAGTTCTGGATCGAGCCAGGCGGGAGAGGCGTTCAGGTAGTGTTGAGGTTCATCCTGCCCGTCTGTGTACCAGAGCAAACCAGCGCCATCAGGGTGCTGATCCATAAGCGCTTCACGTGAAGAGCGCGCCTGCGAAATCAGACCGTGCTCAGGGTCACACACAAGCCCCGCCAAGCACTGCGGCTCTCCAATCCAAGCAGCAAAACGACACATTCAATGGGTTCCCTCTGTTGATGGCCTTGAGATGAGGTGCCGCAGTGGAACTGGCCCAGTGCAACTGCCGCAGTGGAGCTCGCGCTGTGCTTAAAGCACTGAGCAAAGGAGTAGAGCTAGTGTCGCTCACTCAATGACACATGAAGCTTCTCGATCATGTTGCTTGCCGTGCGCTCAAATAAACAGGGCAGCACGGCGTGTACCAAGGCGGCGAGGGCGGCCAGCGCAAGGCGACAGGAAAACCCCAATGCCACCTTGGCGTGTTGCCAATAGCTTTCATTGACTGCTCGTGGGTGTTCAGTGAACAAGGCATTCAGCGGTGGCATGTGTGCGGCTCCGTTTTTGTGTTGGCAGATTGAATTGTGCCCATGGCTAACCGCATTTGTGTCACAAAATGCATTGCTCTTTGCGGTTTATGTGAGACAGGAAATCCCTTATGGGTATTTTATTGAGATAAAATACCATCTCGAGCCCGTTCGACTGGGTTTTCGGTCATCCTCCCGACCAAGGCAGCCCGAATCATGCTGGACACCACCGATAAGAAACTGCTCAGAGCCTTGCAACAAGACGCAACGATGTCAGCCGACCTGCTCGCCGAGCGGGTCAACCTGTCACGCAATGCCTGTTGGCGGCGGGTTAAGGCACTCGAATCTGCGGGTCTGATCAAGAAGCGCGTCGCTCTGCTGGACGCTGACAAGCTCGGCTGCGGCCTGACCGTGTTGGTGGCAATTCGCACTCGCGCACATGAGGCAGATTGGCTGGCGCGCTTTAACGAGGCCGTCAGCGCCCAACCGGAGATAGTCGCGGTGTGGCGCACATCGGGCGATATTGATTACCTGCTCAAAGCCCAAGTTGCGGACATGAGCGCTTATGATCGCTTGTACCAAAGGTTGATTTCCGCAGTACCTTTGAGCGATGTGTCCGCGTCCTTCGTGATGGAAGCGATCAAAGACACAACGGAACTGCCACTCGACTGATCTTGCAACGCTGCAACGAGACAAGAACCCCGTGCACAACATCGTCTGGCTTTCTGACTTCCACCTGAGTACCAAAGGACTCGATTCCCAGGCCGCCTGTGACCGGGCGATTGACTGGCTTATTCAGCACCACAGTGACGCAGACTGTTGTGTGATTACTGGCGACCTCAGCGAGCACGGCACGGTTGAGGAGTACCAAGCAGTGGCAAGGTCACTCGCGCGCCTGCCGATGCCGTGCTTGCCACTGGTCGGCAACCATGACAACCGCAGCGCCTGTTTGTCAGTTTTTGACATGCCTGGCACCTGCCTGCCGGGCTTTGTGCAGTATGCAGTGGATCTGCCCACACGCTCAGGTGCCACGGTGCGGCTGGTGTGCCTGGACACACTGGTACCGGGTGAGAGTGGTGGGACGCTGTGCGATGAACGCATGGCATGGCTTGAGTCTGTTCTCAGTGAGAGTGCTGACCGCACGGTGCTGGTGTTCATGCATCACCCACCGGCCGAACTCGGCGTGGCGCCCTTTGATGCCATTGGCCTTGATAACGCCACTGAACTGATTGCGCTGCTGTCGCGCCACGCATGCGTCAAACACGTCTTTGCAGGCCATGTTCACCGCGTCTTTCAAGGCGTCACAGGCGGTGTGCCCTATGCGACACAGCGCTCAGTCTTGATGCAAGCGCCGCCACCACGCCCAGCGTGGGATTGGGACAGCTTTGCACCGGCAGATGAGCCACCGGGCTACGGTGTGATCAGCGCACACGGTGGCGATGTCTGCGTGTCGTTCAATCTGCTGCCTGAACACTGACTCTGCAGCAACCCACGCCTAAAGTGCGCAACAGTTGCGAGCGTGCAATGGCACAATAGCGTTTTGATTGATTAACACCGCCACATGACCTCAAGCACCGCTAAACCCGTTCAACTTGCCCACGTGGCTGCAGGCTTTATTGCTGTGCTCGTTGGCTACACGGGGTCAGCAGCCATCATCTTCCAGGCCGCGCACACGCTCGGCGCTGACAACGCTGTTATTGCCAGTTGGTTTTGGGCGCTTGGCTTGGGTATGGGGCTGAGTTGCATTGTGTTGTCGCTGTGGTACCGCCAACCCATCCTGACAGCCTGGTCGACACCGGGCGCGGCTTTGTTGGTCACAAGCCTCGAGGGTGTGACCATCAACGAGGCGGTCGGCGCGTTCTTCTTGTGTTCAGCCTTGCTGATGATCACCGGCGTCAGCGGTGTGTTCGACCGACTGATTCGGCTGTTGCCGCCTGGCCTTGCCGCCGCCATGTTGGCCGGTGTGCTGTTCCAGTTCGGCGCGGATGCCATGTCCTATCTCGGGCGTAACACGGTATTGGTTGTGGCGATGCTGGTGGTGTTTCTGATTATGCAAGTGCGTGTGCCACGGTTTGCGGTGCCGGCAGCATTGGTGATCGGGCTTGCCATCGCCGCGTTCCAGGGTGGGCTTGCAACTGAACACTTGGACCTGAGCCTCGCGACACCAGTTTGGACTTCACCGGCGTGGAGCCTGTCATCTGTAGTGGGCGTGGCCATCCCGCTTTTCATTGTGACCTTGGCCTCGCAAAATGTGCCGGGTATTGCCACGTTGCGCGCACACGGCTACGACGCACCCGCGTCACCAGTGATTGCCTCGACCGGCGCAACCGGACTGCTACTTGCGGGATTCGGTGGCTTCTCGTTCAACTTTGCCGCTATCACGGCGGCCATTTGCATGAGCGCGGACGTTGACCCCGATCCAAAGCAGCGCTACAAGGCGGCTGTTTGGGCCGGGGTGTTCTACTTGTTGATCGGGCTCTTTGCCAATGCCGTGGCGGGACTTTTCACAGCTTTCCCGTTGGCGTTGGTTGCCACCATTGCCGGCCTTGCGTTGCTGGGCACCATCGCCAACAGTCTTGCTGACAGCCTGGCAACATCAGACGCGCGTTTGCCTGCCATCATCACCTTCCTGACAACCACCTCCGGGCTTGAACTCTTTGGTATTGGCAGCGCCTTCTGGGGATTGGTGCTCGGCATGGCGGCCTGGCACATCCAACGCGCAGCGAGCCCACGAACCGAATGACAGCGGTTCTAGCCGTACCTGACAAGACACCATTTGAGCATGGCGAGCCACGCGCGAAGTGACAGTGAAGCTGGGCGCGCCGTGTCTCATTCCAGTGCCCAGCCAGCGTGGCACGGTAGTGAGGTGTCAGTCGATTTCTGCGCGTTCGTGGTTGATGTGAAATACGCGGATGTCATAGGGCGCCATGGCCGCTTGGGTTGCAGCCAGACTCTCTTGGCGCTGAGTTGAGGCGAGGGCTGCCTCCAGAGCCTCTGGTGACTCATAACTGTGCTGGATCATCAGCAAGGACTGTTGTGGCGCATCGGGCTCGAGTGCGCGCGGCACGTTAAGTTGAACGCCACGGCAACCGGGGAAGCTGCGAATGATCGGTGCCACATTGGTGATCATAGCGTGCTGGAAGGCCGCTTTTTCATCGTCAGACAGAGGGCCTTCAAAGTAGGCGGTGCGTACGTACATAGTGGTGACTCTGTTGAAGTAACAGATGCCATGTTACCGGTAACATTGGTGTTGCGGCAAGGGCAGTATTCGAGCCCCCAACGACCGTGCTGTTGCCAGCCCTAAGGCTGGTACCGCAGCTTGGCTGCAATCCCAGCAATGCAGAGCAGACCGAGCCACCTCGCATCCCGAATCCATTAAGCTGGTAACCACGAACGCACTGAGCTGCTCGTTGTTGCGGGCGAGTGGTCGCAGCAGTGTCGCCGCGCAATGACTGTTCAAGATGACAAACGGACTACCCGCTTGAAGATATTGATTCTTTTATTGAGGCTTGCTCCAGCCGGACCGTGCGATGCAATTGGGCGGCGACGAGCACCAAAGAATCTTGTGCTCACTGACAAGACACCTCACTTTGCGGATGGCATTTTATGATCGGTGGCTTAGACCTTGGCGGCAGCACTATCGATGCACGAGCCTTTGACAACAATGGGCTGGAAATCGCTCGACAGTGCGTTGCGACACCGACATCTCACTACGACGAATTGGTCGATGCACTGGAGTTTCAGGTGCGCTGGCTCGAGGGCATTGGGCCGCTGTCTGCCATTGGTCTTGGGTCGCCTGGACTGATCCATCCAGTGTCAGGCCTGATGCTGACCGCCAATCTGCCAGCGACTGGACGGTGTTTAGGAGCGGATCTCTCGCAGCGAGTCGGGCGTGATATTCCCGTGATCAACGATGCCCGCGCTGCACTCTACGCAGAGGTCATGGCGGGTGTGGCGCAAGGAGTGAATAACGTGGTTGGGCTGGTCATTGGCACCGGCATTGGCGGTGCGCAATTTATCGAAGGTCGGCCACTGCCGGATCTCAACGGACAGCACGCGGAATTCGGGCATGTCCCGCTGCCAGCTGCTGCGGCCCAACGCCACGGATTGCCGGTGACGGCCTGCGGTTGCGGGTTGGCCGGGTGCTTTGAGACTTATGTGTCCGGGCCTGGCGTGTCGCAGCTCGCTCTCACTCTGACAGGCGCTGAAGTGTCACCCGAAAAAGTCTTTGTCGAGACCGGTCATCACCGGGTGCGCGCGGTCTGGCTAGATTTAATGGCAGAACTGGTGGGTGTGATCATGCGCACGTCGGATCCGAGCATGGTGGTGTTGTCGGGTGGTCTTGGCATGTTATCCGGACTGCCAGAAGAGCTTGCTGTCGGTGTTGAAAGCAAGCGTCTGCCACACACAGTCTCACCACGCATTATGCAAGCTCGGCATGGAGGCGCTTGTGGTGCACTTGGCGCCGCATTCCATGCTGCAGATGTCATGCGTGCGGGTTCGCAGACTTGAGCATGCACTGGATTCTGCCGGACCGTGTGTTTGACGGGGATGATTTTAAGGAAGCGCACGCGCTTTGCGTGCAAGACGCGCGTGTGTCTGACATGCAGCCTGCGAGCTCGTTGCCAGATGACGCGGTAGTCGAGCGTGTGAGCGGGCTGATGACAGCGGGTTTTTTTGATGTTCAAGTCAATGGCGGTGGCGGTGTGTTGTTTAACACTTCGCCAACCACCAGCACGCTTGAGACAATCGCCAGCGCACACAGGCAATTTGGCACCACTGGCATCTTGCCCACAGTGATCACCGACCACGTGGACGTGCTCGACGCCTGCGTCGATGCGATCTTGTCAATCCCGCGTTCACATCCCAGTATTCTGGGCTTGCACATTGAAGGGCCACACATTGCGCTGGCAAAGCGCGGCACCCACGCAGCGCGGCATATCCGCCCCTTGGACGCTTTCAGCAAGGGTTTGATGAGGCGCTTGCGTGATGCGCAACGGCCTGTGCTGTTGACGCTGGCACCTGAGGTGGTGTCTGTGGCAGACATTCGAACGCTTGTTGAAATGGGCGTGGTGGTGTCCCTGGGGCACAGCAATGCGTCATTTGAGCAGACGCAAGCGGCATTGACGGCTGGGGCCACGGCGTTCACGCACATGTTTAATGCCATGCCGCCCCTTCATCACAGAGTGCCGGGCATGGTTGGCGCAGCGCTTGAGAGCGATGCGTGGTGCAGTGTGATTGCCGACGGCATTCACGTTCACCCGTCAATGCTGGCGCTTGCCTGCCGTGCGCGGCCGTGTGCTGACCGCATGATTGCAGTGTCCGACGCCATGGCAACCTTGGGCGGGCCTGACGCGTTTGAACTCTATGGCGAGACCATACAATTACAGAACAACCGGCTCATTAACCGCGACGGCGCTTTGGCCGGCGCGCACCTGAGTTTGGGTGTCGCGCTGCGCAATCTCATCTCATTCGGTGTACAACCGGCAGACGCGTTGCGTATGTGCCAACGCAACCCACTTGAGATGATGGGTCTTGGAGGTCGCGGTGACATGCTTGGCATGCGGGCTTCTGACCTGCTGCTACTGGACGACAGCTATACTGTTCAAGCTGTGGGCCTGCCGTTCTCTTCTCCGCGGTCATAACGGGCGCAGACTGCGACCAAACACCTGCGGATCAACTCTCCGCTTGTCTTCCGCGTTGGCGTTTGACGTGGTCTTCTACGTGTGACTGATAGAGTTGGCGGATGCGTGCCGTGACTGGGCGCTCGCCGTTACCTATGACTTTGCCGTCGATTTCCGCAACCGGTGTTTGCGCGCCGAAGGTGCCGGTGAGAAAGGCTTCGTCGGCGCCGATGGCCTCATACAGCGAGTAATTCTTTTCGCGCACGGTGATGCCGTTGGCGCGACAGAGGTCGATCACGTTCTGGCGCGTGACGCCGTTCATGCAGTAGTCGCCGGTCGAGGTCCAAACCTCCCCGCGGCGGACAATGAAAAAGTTGCAGGCGTTGGTGGTGTTGACGAAGCCGTGCGGGTCGAGCATCAGCGCTTCGTCCGCGCCGGCCTGTTCCGCTTGCAAGCACGCGATGACGCAATTGAGTTTAGAGTGGCTGTTGTACTTCGCGTCTTGTGCCATCGGCAGGCCTCGCACTTGCGGGACGGTGGCCAGGCGAATGCCGCGTGACTGCAAGCGGTCGAGTGGTTTCGAGTGTTCCATGATGATCACGACGGTGGGACCGCTCTGGCTCAGCGAGGGGTGCTGAAAGGGTTTAACCTTCACACCGCGCGTGACCATGAGCCGGCAGTGCACGTCGGTGGTCATGCCGTTGGCTTCGGCGGTTCGGGTGAGCGCGTCCATCACACCTGCAGAATCGAGCCCGACATCCA
>CALAMQ010000062.1 GCA_937925815.1 uncultured Granulosicoccaceae bacterium
CCGTTATCCCCTACGACCAGACATCGCATACGCAATACCAACAGATCCGCGCAGAACTTGCCGGCCAGTACAGTCGCACGCGAAACCGCGCCTCGCTGCTGGAGATCAATCCGATCAACGATGCCGCGTTCGGCGGCCGGCGCTTTGCGCTGCCACCTGAGATGGCGGGTATACACGGCTTGTTCGAGTCCGGCAACGCAGCTGTGGTCGGCAATGTCGGGCCCCTGCTCGAGCCGCTAGCCCGCTCTGAATGGGAAAACGAGACCGTCGTCACCCCGGCCCGCCTCTTCTCACACAATGATCAACAGTCTACCTGGCTCACGGGATCACCAGAGGGCGCCGTGACCGGCTGGGGCGGACGTATCGCCGACGCGGTGCACAGCAGCAACACCGGTGAGGCATTCACCAACGTCAGCACCTTCGCAAGTGATTTGTTCCTCGCAGGCAACCGCGCCGTGCCTTACCACGTCGATATCAATGGCGACCCCGGCATCGAGTTGCTCGCCGAACTTGAAGCCGACGCCGCAAGCGACGCGAGCCTGCTGCCGGTGTTGAGCCAATTGCAGCAGCATTTTTCAGGACAGACCGAGTCTGCCCACCTACTCGAACGCGATCTGGCTAGCCGCATGAACGCCGCCAAGACAGCCAACGACCGCTACCGTCAAGCGCCCGATCTCAGTGCGACCTTAACCAATCGCTTCCCACGCACTTACCTAGGTCAGCAATTGCGCGCGATCGCCGAGACCGTGTCGCAACACGGCCACCTCGGCGTCAACCGCCAAGTTTTCTTCGCTGGACTTGGGGAATTTGACACTCACGCGCGCCAAGCTGCGGTATTGCCGCGCTTGCAACAAGAACTCAACGACGCCATCACCGCGTTTAACAGTGTGATGATGTCGCTTGGCCTCAACGACCAAGTCACGTTGTTCACCGCTTCGGATTTTGGCCGCACGCTGAGCATTAACGGTGATGGAACCGACCACGGTTGGGGCGCTCACCACTTTGTGACCGGTGGCGCGGTCAATGGACGCCAAATCTACGGCGACATCCCCCCGGCTGAATTCAACCACAGCCAAGACGCTGGCAATGGCCGCCTGATTCCAACCCTCGCGGTCGAGCAAATGCTCGAACCTTTGACCCGCTGGTTTGGCCTCGATGACAACGACATCGCAACGGCATTACCAAGGTTGCAGCGTTTTTCATCTCGGGTGGACTTCATCTAACCCACCCAACTTCACTTGATGTGGTCGCACTTGCCAACCGCGCACCGCTTGCCAGGCCGTGGCATGACACCACTCAGTCAGCCAACACCACAAATTGGAAGCCGCGACGCAACAGTGAGCTTGCGCCGCGACTTTGCACTCAGTTGCTCTGGGAAAGGTCTGCAGTCAGGACCGCACCGGTTCGCGCTTCGAGGGTGCTGACCATCTGATCAGTGGTCGCTGTCACCGTTGGTACTGCCATCATCGGCAACAACCCAATCACAAAGACCAGCGCGACGGCCGCCGTGGCACCCCAACGCTCCTGCTTGTTCAGATCTCGGATAGTTGACACATTCACCGACTTGGCCGGGCCGAAAAAGGCCCGCTCGTAGAACCAGAGCACATAGCCCGCGCCGAGGATCACGCCAAGCAGGGCAAATATGCCAACTGCGGTGCCGTGCGAGAACACACCGAGCAGCAACGCGAACTCACCTTGGAAGCCACTGGTGCCAGGCATGCCAATTGCCGCCAGCCCCGCGACAAAGAAAGCGGTTGCCAGAACCGGCGCGTGGCGCGCCAACCCACCCAATCCCGTGAGCTCGGTCGTCCCCAATCGCTGGTGCACAGAGCCCGCAAGCAACATCAACAGCGTTGAGGCCAAGCCAAAGTTCACCATTGCCATGACAGCGCCCTGCAGACCCGACGCGTTCAGCGTGAAGATCCCCGCGACCACCAAACCGACGTGGCTGACTGAGGCGTAGGCCAGCATCCGGCGCATGTTGGTTTGCGCCAGCGCAATCACGCCCGCGTAGAGCATCGCGCCAACCCCGTACCAGACCAGCACCGGTTGCCACGCCACCACCGCATCAGGCACCAGCGGCAACAACACTTTGATCATGCCAAAGGTGCCCATCTTGAGCCCCACCAGAAAGATCGCCATGCCGGCCGGGCCTTCCATTGCAACGGACGGCAGCCAGGTGTGGAAAGGCGGCAGCGGCGCCTTGACGGCAAAGCTGATAAACAACAACACAAAGAGTACCGCTTGCAGCGAGGCCGGGATCTCAGCGCTTTGCAAGGCCACGAGATTGAAGGTACCAAACATCGCGCCCAACACAGCGACCGCAATCAACAACGGAACCGAGCCAATCATCATGTAGAGCACGTATTTCATCGCCGCCGACTGGCGACCCGAGCCCACGCCCCAACTGCGAATCAGGAAGTACGACGGAATCAACATCGCCTCCCAGAACAAAAAGAAGAGCACAAGATCGACAGCCGTGTACACACCCACCGCCGCGGCCTGCAACATCAGCAGGTTCGCCCAATACCAGCGCGCAGAGCCCGACGGCGCCGCACCACCGCTGACCATCGCGAGCAGGATGACAAAAGCCGTCAGGGGTAAAAAGAACACACTGACGCCGTCCACACCCAAATGGAACGACGCGCCGAGCGCCGGCATCCACGAGGCGTTCTGCGCCAGTTGCAGATCCGCTGCCCCCGGGGTGTAGGCGATCACGGCGATCAGCCCGAGCAACAAGCCCAGGCCTGCCCCGCCGAGCGCAATCAGGCGTTGTTGCGCAGCGGATTTCACCATATACAAGCCCGCCGCCGCGATCAGCGGCAGCAGGATCATCAGGCCCAGAATCGGCAGACCGATCTGTTGCGTTGCGAGAAGCTCAGTCATGTCTTACTCTCCCTGCCCATTTTCAGCGGCCTGAGCCGTCGTTAAGGTGTCGCTAGGTGTTGTTTGCACAGCCCCGGCATGCGCTTTGTCAGCACCGTGGTAGATCGAGGCGATGCCCTCCACGCTGCCGCGCATGGTCGAGATAAACGGCGTGGTGAACAGACCGATCCACAACACCACCGCCACCACCGCACCGGTGATCACACGCTCGCTGCCGGAGAGGTCGGCAAACGCCGCGTTCTCACCGGCCGGTGCCTCACCGAGAAACCCGCGCTGAAAGAAGCGCAGGAAGTAGGCGGCCGCGAGGACCGGGCCGATGCCGACACACACCGCCATCAGCCAGTGTTTCTCGAACGCGCCCAGCAGGATCATGTGCTCGCCGTTGAAGCCACTGGTGCCGGGCATCCCGACCGCCGCCAACGCAATCACGAGGAAGCCCAGTGCCATCAACGGGGCGCGGCTGAGAATCCCGCCCATGTCGACGAGATCCGATGAGCCGACGCGGCTGGTGATGAAAGTCGCGATCAGAAACAAGCCCGCGCCGGTGATTCCGAGGTTCAGCGCTTGCAACAACGCG
>CALAMQ010000063.1 GCA_937925815.1 uncultured Granulosicoccaceae bacterium
GCTCGATCAACATCGTCGCCACTATCTTCAACATGCGTGCCCCTGGCATGACACTGATGAAGATGCCGCTGTTTGTGTGGACGTGGTTGATCACTGCATACCTGCTGATCGCGGTTATCCCAGTCTTTGCTGGCGCCGTGACCATGCTGCTGACTGACCGTTACTTTGGCACCAGCTTTTTCAACGCCGCAGGCGGTGGTGATCCTGTGATGTACCAGCACATTTTCTGGTTCTTCGGTCACCCAGAGGTGTACATCTTGATCCTGCCGGCTTTCGGTGTGGTCTCTCAGATCATCCCAACCTTCGCGCGCAAGCCGTTGTTCGGTTACAGCTCGATGGTGTACGCCACAGCATCAATTGCCTTCCTGTCGTTCATCGTCTGGGCGCACCACATGTTCACCGTCGGCATGCCGCTCGCCGGGAACCTGTTCTTTATGTTTGCTACCATGATGATCGCGGTGCCAACCGGGGTGAAGGTGTTCAACTGGATCGCGACCATGTGGCGCGGTTCCATGACCTTTGAGACGCCAATGCTGTTCGCGTTGGGCTTTGTTGTGATGTTCACTTTCGGTGGCTTCTCTGGCCTGATGATGGCGATCACACCAGTTGACGTGCAGTACCACGACACCTACTTCATCGTCGCGCACTTCCACTACGTCCTCGTGCCCGGCGCGATCTACGCCATTATTGGCGCGGTCTACTACTGGATACCCAAGTGGACTGGCAACATGTACGACGAGACGCTCGGCAAGTGGCACTTCTGGCTTTCGACGGTCTTCGTCAACCTGCTGTTCTTCCCGATGCACTTTGTTGGGTTGGCTGGCATGCCGCGACGCATCCCGGACTACAACCTGCAGTTCGCCGACCTCAACGCCCTGGCAACTGTTGGCGCCTTTGGCTTTGGTTTCTCGCAGCTCTTGTTGCTCTACATCTGCATCAAGTGTGTGAAAGGTGGCAAGAAAGCCACTGACCAAGTCTGGGAAGGGGCAGAGGGTCTGGAGTGGACAGTGCCATCACCGGCGCCGTACCACACCTTTGAAACGCCACCGGCGATCAAGTGAACGACCGGATGAGCGAGCAACCCTCGCGCATGAAGCGACTGCGGTTACCGCTGCTCTTGGCGGTGATCGCGTTGACTTTCTACATCCTTGGCATGGTGGCGGTGAGCAATGGCTGAGAGCATTGAGACCAAGACATCGGTTCTGTCAGCCAAGCTGATGGTGATTGTCGTTGGCATGTTTGGCTTCGGATACTTGCTGGTGCCGCTCTACGACATCATCTGTGACGTCACCGGGCTCAACGGCAAGACCGGCGTGATTGACGTGCAAGCGGCCAGCGACTACTCAGTGGACGCAAACCGCGATCTCGAAGTCGCGTTTTCGGCCACGGTCAACGCCGCTGGCAACTGGGTGTTTCGCCCAGAAGTGTCCAGCATGCGGGTCAAGCCCGGCGAGCAGTACACCGCCTGGTACGTCGCTGAAAACGTCAGCACGACAGACGTGATCGGTCGCGCGGTGCCCAGTGTTGCACCGCAGCCAGCGGCACGCTTTTTCGACAAAACCGAGTGCTTTTGCTTCACCAACCAGGAATTTGCCGCTGGCGAGAGCAAGCGCATGCCGGTGACATTCGTGGTTAACCCGGATCTGCCGACAAACTTTGAGAGCCTGGTGCTTTCGTACACCTTTTTTACCATTTGACGAGTGACTACGCAGCGCATCGCGCTGGTACCGAGAGACTGAGGAACACCTTATGAGTACAGCCACCGGATACTATGTGCCGCACGAGGCCCGTTGGCCGATCGTCGGCTCAATTGGCCTGTTCGCGTTTTTCTGGGGATTTGCTGACCTGGTCAACGGCGTTGGCTGGCTGTGGATGGCCGTTGGCGCCGCCATCGTCATTTACATGATGTTCGGCTGGTTTGGCCTTGTGATTCGCGAGAGTGAGACTGGCACCTACAACGCCAAGGTGGACGTCTCGTTCCGCATGAGCATGGGCTGGTTCATCTTCTCTGAAGTCATGTTCTTCGCGGCCTTCTTCGGCGCGCTCTTCTACGCACGGCAGCTTGCTGGCCCCTGGCTCGGCGGCGATGGCAACAACGCCATGACCAACGCAGTGCTCTACCCAGGCTTCGACTTTATATGGCCGAGCAACGGCCCCGGTATCGTCGGCGGCGACTACCAAATCATGGGTTGGTTTGGCCTGCCACTGATCAACACCTTGCTGCTGTTGACCTCCGGTGTAACGTGCACCATCGCGCACCACGCTATCCGCGACGGTGACCGCAAGAAAATGGTGCGTTGGCTCGCAGCGACTGTGTTGCTCGGTTTTATCTTTGTTGGCTGTCAGGCCTACGAGTACATCCACGCCTACCAAGACCTCAACCTCAAGATGACCTCCGGCATCTACGGTTCGACCTTCTTCATGCTGACAGGCTTTCACGGCTTTCACGTGTGCATGGGCGCGCTGATCCTGCTGATCGTCATGTTGCGTGGCATGAAAGGGCACTTCACCGCCGAAAATCATTTCGCCTTTGAAGCGGCGGCTTGGTACTGGCACTTTGTCGATGTCGTGTGGCTCGGCTTGTTCCTGTTCGTGTACATTTTCTAAGCACCGCAGGCAACACGAAAAAAGCGCCCTGAACGGGCGCTTTTTTTTGGGCTTCGAATCAGCGGTGGTGACGAGCGAGGGGCGCTGTCGCTAACGCCTTTACTGCGGACGCGGATTGAATTCCAAAACCCCGGTCAAAGCAGCGATAATAACGATGATGATCGCGAGCACAGACAACCCAATGCGGATTGTCAGTGCGTTGCGAACCCGGTTTGACTTGCCCTTGTCCTTGATCAAAAAGCCCAGTCCCGAAAACAGGGCCACGCATATCATGATCAACAAGACGCCTAACAACACTTTGACGAGAAGCATGGCCGTGTATTCAGTGGCGAAAAGGTGACAACCAGTATACCCGACCCCCAGCAAGGCCCCGGCGGTCCAGAACGCCGGCCCAACCTGGTGCAGTTCGAGCTAGGCCCGTGGCGCTTCTCTGCGCCGCTGGTGCCAATTCTTGGCTTTGTGTTTGTGCTGCCGTTGTTGGTGTCGCTCGGCTTTTGGCAACTCGACCGCGCCGCGCAGCGCATCGCGTTGATGGACAGCGTCGAGGCCGCGCGCGAACAAGCGCCACTGTCAGTCGATGACGCAGCCCTGTTGGACGCAAACAACCGCTACCTGCCCATCGAAGTCAATGGCCGCCTCGACGCCGCACGGCAATTCCTACTCGACAATCGCGTCAGCGGAAAAGTTGCAGGCTACGAGGTGCTCATACCATTGATATACAAGCCTGGAAAAGCCGTCTTGGTCAACCGAGGCTGGTTGCCAGTGGGGCAGTCACGCACCCAAAAACCCGATGTCTCGCTGCCAGCAGGCGCTGAGGACTCGCTCGTCTTGAGTGGTCTCGCGGTGGTGCCACCGGCGCGCTTTACGCTTGGCGAGGCGCTGCAAAGCGGTGACAACTGGCCGCGTTTGTTGCAGTTTGAGGACTTTGAAAATATTGCTGTGGCGCTGGATCTTGAGCTGCTGCCGCGGGTCTTACAACCGGGTGAGCTCGAGTGGGGATTCCAAGCACACTGGAAACCGCTCGAAAAAGGCCCCGAGAAAAATTACGCCTACGCGCTGCAGTGGTTCGCGTTGGCAGCAACCCTTTTCATCATCACATTGGTCGTCTGCACACGACGGCGACCGGAGTCTACATGAGCGACGACAAGCCGAGCCTGTGGCGCAGCCGATTGAAACTGATCGCAGTGATCGCCTGTTTTGCCGTGCCCTATGGCGGCGCAACCCTTTACTTCCAGAACGTCAAACAAGGCGGCATCTTCGCGAGCAAAGCCAACGGCGTGTTGCTCGAGCCCGCCGTGCCGCTCGGGGAATTTGACCAAGGTGCGCTTGGCGACAAGGCCCCGGTCGATGAAACCGGCTTACAGCGCCACTGGACCTTGGTGTACTTCAACGACGGCGCCTGCGACGCCGCTTGCGAAGAGCGCTTGTACTTCAGCCGCCAGGTGCGGGTGATGCTCGGGCGCGAGATGTACCGCGTCAGACGGCTGTTGGTCAGCGACACAGAACCCGCTGACGCGCTGCAAGAAGAACACATCCAGTTGCTCTACGCCGGCGCTGACGCCGACGGGGACGGGTTGCGCACGCGCGTGGCGAACGCCGTCGGTGAAGAGGTGTTTGCCTCCCCAGGCCAATTCTATTTGGTCGATCCCTTTGGCAATTTGATGATGCGTTTTCCCGCTGATATCCCGGCTAAATCGATGTTGAAAGACATCAAAGTGCTGCTCAAAGCCTCGCGGATCGGATAGACCATGAAACTTCTGACTCGACTGTCGTTGTGCGGCGCCGTGATGGCGTTCATCGTCATTGTGCTGGGCGCCTGGGTGCGCCTGTCGGACGCGGGCCTCGGTTGCCCAGACTGGCCAGGCTGTTACGGCACCATCACCGTGCCCCAGGGCGAGGAAATTGCCGCGGCAAATGAAGCCTACCCCGAGCGCCCGGTTGAAATCGTCAAGGCCTGGAAAGAGATGATCCACCGCTATGTCGCAGCGTTGCTCGGCCTGCTGATCATCGGCATGGTGCTGCTTGCGTGGCGTCACCGACAAGAGGGCGCACCGCTTGGGCTCGCGGTGGCTTTGCTCGCGCTCGTGATCTTCCAGGGCATGCTCGGCATGTGGACGGTCACCTTACTGGTTAAACCCGCGGTGGTCACAGCGCACCTCTTTGGCGGGCTGACCACGCTCAGCCTGTTGTGGCTCTTTTTCTTGCGCAACCGCCGCGCCGAGCAGCCAGCGGTGCCGGGCGCGGACGCGACCACCCAGCTGCAGCGCACACGGCCCGTGCTGTGGCTTGCGCTGGCGGTGCTCGCCGGGCAGATATTTCTCGGTGGCTGGACCAGCACCAACTACGCCGCGTTGAGCTGTCCTGACTTCCCAACCTGCCAGGGCCAGTGGTGGCCGGCGATGAACTTTGATGACGCCTTTCAAATCTGGCGTGGTGTCGGCGTGGACTACGAAGGCGGGGTGCTCGCCAACGAATCCCGCGTCGCAATCCACATTAGCCACCGCATCGGCGCCATCATCGCAACCCTGGTGATTGCGCTCGCGGCCTTCGCGGTGATCAAACGCGCCGATCAACGCCGAGACGCCGCGCTCGGGCGGATGCTACTTGGCGTCTTGGCGCTGCAAGTTGGGCTCGGGATCAGTAACATCGTGTTCCATTTGCCGCTCAGCGTCGCAACAGCGCACAATGGCGGTGCTGCGTTGCTGCTGGTGACTCTGGTGACGCTTTTGTATCGGGCCCGAAAACAGGCGGGCGCGTAGGCTGATCAATCAAGGTGTCTGTGGCTGTGGAAACAACGGCAGGTAGCACCCGCTCTTGGCGGGATTACCTCGAACTGACCAAACCCAATGTGGTGCTACTGCTGGTGTTCACGGCAGTGGTCGGCATGGCGCTGTCCACGCCCGGCATGGTGCCGTGGCTGCAAGCGATCACCGGCACCATCGGCATCGGGCTTGCCAGCGCCTCTGCGGCGGCGTTGAATCACATGATTGACCAGCAAGCTGACGCCAAGATGGCGCGCACCCGCCACCGCCCCATACCGCAGGGCGCGCTCAGCTCGCGCGACGTGCTGGTCTTTGCCCTCGCAATCGGTGCGCTCGGCATGGCTATCTTGGTGGTGTTCAACAACGTGCTGACCGCCTGGCTCACGTTTTTGTCGTTGATTGGCTACGCGGTTGTCTACACGCTCTACCTCAAACGTGCATCCCCGCAGAACATCGTGATCGGCGGCCTCGCCGGCGCCATGCCACCGGTGCTCGGCTGGGCGGCTGTGACCGGTGAAGTCACAGCCGAGCCGCTGTTGCTCGCGTTGATTGTCTTTGTCTGGACCCCGCCGCACTTCTGGGCGCTCGCGATTCACCGCCGCAACGATTACGCAAAAGTTGAAATTCCGATGCTGCCGGTCACCCACGGCACCGCCTACACCCGATTGCACGTGATGCTGTACGCAATCCTGTTGGTGCCTGTCACCTTGGCGCCGTTTCTGATCGGCATGAGCCACGTACCGTATCTGCTCGGCGCCATGGTGCTCAACGTCTGGTTCTTGTGGCATTGTTTTTTGCTCTACAAGAACGACGACGACAAGCAGCAACCCATGATCACCTTTTGGGTCTCAATCAAATACCTGATGGGGCTCTTTGCGGTGTTACTGCTCGACCACTACCTGCCAGTGCTCGAGCGCACCCTGGCCTGAGCGTGACCGAGCGCGATCCACCCTCGCAGCCTCCCTACACACCGCACCTAGACGGCCCCAATTTGCGTATGGGCCTCGCGCCGATTGACCCGAGTGCGTGGTTGCAAATTGATGCCGAGTGGGCGCGGTATCGCGCGCACAAGCAAGCCTTGGGCGCGCGCGATCAAACACGCGTCTGCCAGCAATTGCCAGAAGCTGCAGACGCTATAGCCGAACTCGGTACGGTATTGCGCCAGCACCTGATTTCGCACCACAGCGCGCACTTCGCGCGCGACGACCACAACAGGCTCTGTCACACGCCGAGTGCGCAAATGCTAGAAGGCGAACGCGGTGCGCCGTCACTGTGGAGGCTCTCTACTTGGGTGCAAGAAGACCTGCTCATTTTGCAACACAGTGGTGACAACTACCGCCTGGTTGCGGGCAGCCTGTGCCTGCCAAGCCGCTGGTCTCTGACTGAGAAAATGGGCCAGCCGCTGCACACCATCCACACCCCGGTGCCCGGACTCAACGCCGCGCTCGGCGAGCGCATAGACCGCGTGTTCAATCACCTACGCACAGAGCACCCAATCGAACGCTTCAACTGGTCGCTGCAAAGCGATGACGCGCTTGCAGACTTCCCAGGCCCGGACGAGCCTGTGCAGCACTTGCATTACCGGGTTGAGCGACAAACTATGCGCCGCTTGCCTGAAACCGGTGCCGTCGTCTTCACCGTGCGCATTTATGTCGTGCCCTTTGATGCCGTGGCCGCGGTGCCAGATGCCGCAGAACAATTACAGCGCGACATCGCCGCCATGCCCGAGGCGTTCAGCGCCTACAAGCGCATGCCCTTGTTTCGAGATGCGCTTGCCACTTTCACCGACACCTCAACACAGGAGCTTGACCCATGAGCGACAAACCCGAACGCGACATCGAAAAGGACTACCCCATCGATCAATTCATCGACAAACTCCGCCGCCTTGCCGACGCGTTGGAGAAGGGTGAGCAGTTCGAAATTCAAATTGCAGGTGAGCGCATCTACGTCCCCGTGCGCGCAAAATACAACCTTGAACACGAACGCGGCGACGGCGAAGAAGAAATCGAATTCCAGATCAAGTGGGATCTGTGATTTTCTGAAGCGGAACGCAAAAAGCCCGCGAATGTCGCGGGCTTTTGATGTGGCGCGGACCCTAGGTCAGGTAGCCATCGCCTTGCGCATTTTCAGCATCGCGTTCTTCTCGATCTGACGAATGCGCTCGGCTGACACGTCGTACTCGCTTGCGAGGTCTTGCAGCGTTGCCTTGTCTTCGTTCAGCCAGCGGCGGGTCACGATGTCGCGGCTGCGCTCATCGAGACCAGCCATCGCATCGCCGAGTCGGGCGTGTTCGTTTGACTCGGTGTCCTCGGCTTCGAGCAATGCCGCGGGATCGGCGTTCTCTTGCTTGAGGTACTGCGCCGGCGCGGGGCTGAGGTTGTCCTCGTCGTCCTGGAAGCCGTCGAATGAGGCGTCCTGGCTCGCGAGCCTGCGCTCCATCTCCAGCACCTGACTCGGGGTCACACCGAGGTCATTGGCAACGGCATCCACTTCGGCGTTGTTGAACCAGCCGAGCCGCTTCTTGCTGCTGCGCAGGCGGAAGAACAACTTGCGCTGTGCCTTAGTGGTCGCAATTTTTACGATGCGCCAGTTGCGGATCACGTATTCGTGAATCTCGGCTTTGATCCAGTGCACGGCGAAGGAGATCAGGCGCACACCGACGGTCGGGTCGAAGCGTTTGACCGCCTTCATCAGGCCAATGTTGCCTTCCTGCACCAGGTCCGCCAGCGGCAGGCCGTAGCCGTTGTAGCCACGCGCGATGTGCACCACGAAGCGAAGCTGCGACATGATCAGGCGGCGAGCAGCCTCTAGATCGTTGTTTTCATTGAGTTTTACAGCGAGATCTCGCTCTTCTTCAGCGGACAACACCGGGATGTCGGCAATGCGCGAGAAGTAGCCGTTGAGGTCGCCGCCCACGGCGGGCATGTTCATCGAATTTGGGGTCATCAAGGCAGTTGTCATGGCCAACTCCTGAAAGGTTGTGGCGTCATTTTAGCACTCTCCACTTGTGAGTGCTAATAACGGCAGAAGTTCCAGAAGATGCAGGAAAGAGGCCGGTTAGTGGGGCACGCCTAGTGGGGGACGCCTAGTCGGGCACGCCTAATAGGGCGCACCGAGCATGTCGGTCGCTAGTCATATTTATACAAACAAATTACGCTGGCTGAATGCGGCGCAGCCGGGTTTCGATGGCGACGCCCGCGCCAATCACCCCGATCACAACTGACGCCAGCACGTAGGGTACAAGCGCCCAGAATGCGGTGGGCCGCAGCTCGAAATTGCTCTGGTAGCTCGCGGCGATGGCCGCCACCGGGTCTGCCAACACCCCCAGCGTCACAACAGCCAGCACCGCGGCCAAGAGCCCCGCAAACAGCCCGATCAGCGCGCCCCCAATCCAAAACGGCGCGCGCAGTGTTGAGTCGGTGGCACCGATAAGCTTGCTGAGCGCGATCTCGTCACTGAGCGCGGCGAGCTGCTGGCGGATGTGGCTGCCAACCAGCGCGACCGCAATCACTGCGAGCAGGGCGGCAACCAACCAGCTCGCTCGCTGCAAGGTGGCGTGTACGGCGTTGGCGCGTTCGAGCCAGACGAGGTCGGTGTCGATCTCGTCAACCCCGTCAGAATCACGAAGTCGCGCAACCAGCGCCAGCACCTCGTCCGTGTCGCTCTGCGCGAGCGCGGGCCACACTTGAATCACCACCGGTAGTGGGTTCTCGCCGAGGGCGGCAATCAAGTCACCGGCACCGGTCGCGGCGGCGAAGTCGGCGGCGGCCTGGGCGCGGGTGATCAGCGTGGTGTTGCGCACGTCACCGGTGTCGCGCCACCCAGCAGCGAGCGCTTCGCCTTCGGCGTCGTCCACAGCGGGGTCGAGGTACACCGTGAAGTAGTAGCTCTCGCGCCAGTCATCTACTTGGTCGCCGACGCTTTGCACAATCAGCAACAACACCATCGGCAGGGTCAGCGCGAGCGCGGTGCAACCGGTGGCAAGCGCATAGAGTCCGGCGCGCTCGCGCACGCGGCGCAACGCGGTCTGGCCGTGGCGTTGCGCCGTGCCCAGCACCGCGAGCAGTGAGCGTGCGTGGGCCTGAGCTCGGGCTTGCACCTCGGCGTTCACGCCTCCGCCTCCGCAAAGCCGTCGTACACCAGGTTGCCCGCGTCGAGCACGATCACCGGCATTTCCATCTGCTCGACCATCTCGTCGTCATGGGTTGCAATCAGCACCGTGACGCCGGATTGGTTGAGCTCCCAAAACAGCCGCATGATCTCGCGCGAGAGCTCGCGGTCGAGGTTGCCAGTGGGCTCATCGGCGATCACCACGTCCGGGCGGTTTACCACGGCGCGTGCGATTGCGACGCGCTGCTGTTCACCGCCAGAGAGTTCTGAGGGGTTGAAGGAGGCGGCATCGAGCAGGCCGACTTTTTTCAGCGCCGCGCGCACCCGCCCGGCAGACTCGTGCGCCGGCATGCCGATGATGTCCAGCGGCAGCGCCACGTTGGCGTGCACGCTGCGGTCTGTGAGCAAGGTGTTGTCTTGGTAAACCGAACCGATTCGCTGGCGAAAGCCGGGCAGGCTCTTGCGAGTCAGGCTTGCGGTGTCGGTGTCATTGACGGTGACGCGGCCACCGCTCGGTTGGACCACGGCGTTGAGTAACTTCAGCAGTGTGCTCTTGCCCGCACCCGAGGCGCCGGTCAAAAATCCCATGGAGCCACTTGGCATGTGAAAGCTCACGTTGCCAAGTGCGTTTGCCCCGGCGCGCGCGTAGCGCACCGAGACATGCTCACACTGGATCACGCCTGCTCCTCGCCGAGCAATGCGTCAACAAAGGCCTTGGCTTCAAAGGCTTGCAGGTCGTCGATGCCCTCGCCGACACCAATAAACCGCACCGGCAGTGCAAGTTCGTGCGCGAGCGCAAACAACACCCCGCCCTTGGCGGTGCCGTCGAGCTTGGTGACCACCAAACCGCTGACCTTGGCCGCCTCGTGAAATTGGCGCGCCTGGCTCAGCGCGTTTTGACCGGTGCTGCCGTCGAGCACCAGCAAGACTTCGTGCGGAGCCGAGTCGTCGAGCTTGGCGATCACGCGCAACACCTTGGACAACTCGTCCATGAGGTTGGATTGGGTTTGCAAGCGCCCGGCGGTGTCAGCGATCAACACATCAACCCCGCGTGCGCGTGCGGCGCTGACTGCGTCGAAGATCACGGACGCGGAGTCTGCACCCGGCCCCTGCGAGATCACGGGCACGTCGTTGCGCTCGCCCCAGGTTTGCAATTGCTCGACAGCGGCCGCGCGAAAGGTGTCGCCGGCGGCGAGCATTACTGAGAGGCCGCCGCGTTGCAGTTGCTTGGCGAGCTTGCCGATGGTCGTGGTCTTACCCGAACCGTTCACACCGACCACCAACACCACGTAGGGCGAGCGGCGCTCGATATCCAGCGGTTGCTCCACCGGGGTGAGACGGTCAACCAAGCAGGCCGAGAGGTGGTCGCGCAGACTGGTGCCGGAGCTGTCGCGCTTGGCGCGCTCGCGCAAGTCAGCGAGCAGGGCGTTGGTCGTCTCAACCCCAACGTCCGCCATCAGCAGCTCGGACTCGAGCTCCTCGAGTAAGTCTTCATCGAGTGCGTTGCGCCCGAGCAGGCGGTCAAACAAGCCGCGGCGCAGTCGGCTGCCGGTTTTGTCGAGCTTTTTCGCCAGGGTGGGGCTGTCGGCTTTCGCGTCGGCCTCGGTATCGGCTTTGCGCGAACGCAGGAAACTGAACAGCTTCATGTCAGGGGGTCCGGGTCGGGGCGCGGCACAAGATTGTGTGCAATCGGGGCATGCCGTATTTTACCCCGCATGCTGATGTTTTTCTTGGGTCTATGAGCCCGGCGCGCAAGCCGTCGCGGCTGCGCGTGGTGGGCGGCAGGTGGCGCGGTCGTGCGCTGCCCGTGCCAGACGCCGATGGGCTGCGGCCCACGGTTGACCGCGTGCGTGAACAACTCTTCAACTGGTTGCAGGGTCGGCTCGACGGTGCGCGCTGTCTCGACCTCTTCGCCGGTTCCGGTGCGCTCGGTATTGAGGCGGCGTCGCGCGGCGCCGCGCAGGTGGTGCTGGTTGAGTCCAATGTCGCCGTCGCGCGGCAGCTCGAAGACACCTTGGCACGGTTACAGTCTGGCGAAGACACGCCTCTGTGTCGCTGTGTGTGCAGCACAGCCGCGCGTTTTGTCGCGTCCAATACCTCGACTTGGCACGTGGTGTTCTTAGATCCGCCCTTTGATCACCCGCTCAGCGAGCAGGCGCTTGCCGACATCGATGCCCTGGTGGCCGACGGTGGCTGGGTGTACCACGAGACTCGCCACGGTGACCCGGCGCTGACCTTGCCCGCACGCTGGCAGTCGCACCGCGCAGGCCGGGCGGGGGAGGCGGCGTACCAGCTGTACCAGGTCGCGGAATGCCCTACAGGGTGAATTCCCAACCCTGGCGTTGGCGTAAAAAGGTTCCTTTCAATGGGCGAGCTGGGGCATGATTGGCCCCCCGAAACCGGTGTAGACAGCGGACTATGGGCACTTTGGCGGTTTACCCAGGCACCTTTGACCCGATCACATGTGGACATTTGGACGTGGCAACGCGTGCGGCGGCCATTTTTGACCGCGTGGTATTGGCGGTTGCCGCCAGTGAGCGCAAAGACCCGGCTTTTTCACTCGAAGAGCGAGTGGCACTGGCGCAAGAGGTGTTGGCCCCGCTGACAAACGTCACGGTGGTCGAGTTCTCCGGGCTGCTGGTGGATTTTGTTCGTGCGCAAGGCGCCTATGTGGTGATTCGCGGTCTGCGCGCAATCGGGGACTTTGAATACGAAGTGCAACTGGCCAACCTCAACCGTCGCATGGCGCCGGATGTTGAGACCATTTTCATCGCCGCGAGCCAGGAGTACGCGTTCTTGTCCTCGAGCATGGTGCGAGAGATTTCATCCCACGGCGGGGATGTGCAGGATTTCGTGCACCCAGCGGTGGCAACGGCGCTTGCCAAGGTATACGGGCCACCGCGCCGCTAGCGCGCAGCCAAGCCGGGACGCCTGACATGGCCCTGTTGATCACAGACCACTGCATTAACTGCGACCTCTGCGAGCCCGAGTGCCCAAATGACGCGATCAGCCTCGGCGAAGAGTTCTATCAGATCGCGCCCAGCCGCTGTACCGAGTGTGTGGGGCATTTCGACACCCCCCAATGCGTCACTGTCTGCCCGGTGGACTGCATCCCCAAAGACCCTGATCACATCGAAGACCACGTGGCACTGATGGCCAAGTACCACCTTTTGGTCAATTCCTGAGCCGCCCCCGGCTTGCACAAAAAGACCCTGACTTGGCTCTTTTGGGTTAAAAAACGCTTTTAAAACGCGGGTTTTCGCACATAGGACCGTAATTTGCTCCTGTCTTCAGTCCCCGGGCGTTCTACCGCCCATTGGTGACACCGCGGCCAGTTCGGCGAGGGTGGGCTATAGCGAATACAGGTGAAACGATGAAACGGTCAGCTTGGATTGCATTGGCATGTGTCGTGTGGACCCCATGGTCTGTCGCGGGATTGTTTGACGAGGTCAAGCCGCACGCCACGAACTACGAATATTTTCAGGCGGGCTTTGTCAGCCAGCCGAATGACTTTGACGGCATGGAAGTGGGCGCATCGCTGCCCTTTGCAAGTAACGTGGCCTTCATCGGTCGCCTTGCTGTGCCGACGGCCTCGATCGACGGTAACACTGTCGAAGCCCGACGCATTGAAGTCGGCACACGTTACTTCTTTGAGATGCCCAACCTCGACGACACCGACGCCGACATCGGCGTGTCACTGGCAAACACCGGTCTCAGCGGTGGCGGCTTTGATGACAGCGAGTCCGGTGTGCTGCTCGCCGGACAACTGCGGCGCGCCTTGGACCGCCAGATTGGCAAATCACCTTTTGCCGTCAGCGAAACCTACGGCGGTGCACAAATTTGGATGGGTGATGACCAAGCCACACGCTCCGTGCACGCGGGTTTGTTGGTCGATCTCAACGAGACCGTGAGCGCCAATGCCGAACTCCTCTACGACGAAGGCGCACAAGTGCGTATCGGTATCCGCATGGACATCGCCAAGCCCGGCGCACCGCGCCGTGCTGCACTGATCACCCGAGATGATCAGCTGGACAGCGAAGACGGCGCACTAGTTACCGCGGCGCTTGAGAGCGCACCGACTGAGGCACCCGAGAACAGCTTCGTGGCCTTTGTCCGCAACTTGTTTCAACAAGGCCCTGACGAGGCTGAAGCACCGGTTCAGCTCGATACCGAAGACACGGTGTCGATTGAAGAAGTTGCTGTGATTGAAGAGGTGGATGCGGCAGTTGTCGAAGACGCCAAGCCCGCCACGGGCGCCTTGTCGGTCTTTGGCGTCGGTGAAGAATTCAACCTCGATCCCTGAGTTATGCACCCTTTGGGCTCATGACACACCGCACTAGCGTTGGCAGCGCCGACACCAAAAAGTTGAGCGCTGCGCGATAGTGCGGGTTTGGATTGGTTCGCCGCACTGGCTGCAGTCCTCGCCCGCACGCCCATAGACCGCGAGTGACTGCGCAAAATAACCGGGCTCGCCATCGCTGTTCACAAAATCGCGGAGCGTTGTGCCGCCTTGTTGAATCGCTGCCTGTAGCACTTCGACAACGCAAGCGTGAACCGCCTCGCACTGCGGGCGCGTCAGGCTCCCCGCCGCCCGGCCTGGGCGCACACCCGCCCGAAACAGCGACTCGCTCGCGTAGATGTTGCCAACCCCCACCACCGTTGCATTGTTCATGATGAAGGACTTGATCGGCGACTTAATCCCGCGCGAGCGCTCGTAGAGCCTGGTTGCGCTGAAGGCGTCATCAAAGGGTTCTGGGCCAAGTGCCGCGAGTCTGGGGTGCACGCTCTGGTCTTGCGGTTGCCACAGCCAGCAACCAAAGCGACGCGGGTCGTGGTAGCGAAGCGTGCAGCCGTTGTTGAGCGTCATCTCGACGTGGTCGTGTTTGCGCAAGGGCTCATCGTGTTCAAGCACGCGCAGACTGCCAGACATGCCGAGGTGGACAATGGCGTTGCCGGGCGGTGAGTGGATCAGTAAATACTTTGCGCGCCGTGATACACCGCTGACCCGCTGTCCAACCAACTCTTGGATGTCATCTGGCACCGGCCAGCGCAGTTGGCGGTTGTGGACGCTGAGAGAGGTGACCTTGGCACCGTGCAGCCAGGGCTCGATGCCTCGGCGGGTGGTTTCAACTTCCGGCAGTTCGGGCACAGTGGCGTCGCTTTAAAAAGAGAGGCCCAGTGTCGCCGCGTCGGCAGTGCTTATCAAGTAGCGCACCTCATCCCCTGCTCGGTGCAGTGCCACCAGCGCACCGTCTTGCCAGGCGTGCCAGGTTTGGCTTGTGCCCTCGGCGGTCACGTCAACGGCTGTGGCGTTGGTCGATACGCCATCGAGTTGGGGTTTGACCCCGAGCGCTGTCAGCGACTGCCACACGGCGGCGTCGGCGTCTTGGCCTGAGATACTCACCGAGTCAATCGCTGCGCTGAACGGTTGGCGCTCGGCGAAGGCGTTCAGGCCGCCGTCGATAAGGGGCACGTGTTGGTCGTCGAGCAGCACAACACGGTCGTCAATCTGCACGTAGCGCCGGCCGCTGACGGGTTCGATACCACCGAAAAACACGGCGGTGTCGTCGCCAAGTCGCATGCGCACTGGCGGGTCGCTGAGGCCGGTTGCGTCCAGATCGATCTCGTCGATGGCGTAACCGTTTTCGGTGTTGGTGTCGATCAGCGCAACCAGCCTGCTCACGCGCTCACCGGCAGCGGGTGCGTTGACCGGTTGGCGTAGTTGCCAGTTGGCACCCTCGCGTGCAAACGCAAAGGTCTGTCCGTCGCCGCGCACCACGGTCATGTGTTCAACCGTGTGTTGCACACTTTCAACGCGGCGGTCGGGCAACTCGCCGTTGATGTCGTACCAGGCAACCAACGCGAGCGCGCCGAGGCCGATAAACATCACGATGTTGGTGGCGGCACGCTTGCGCGAGTTGGGGTTGCGTCGGCGGGCCACGGTCAGTGCGCCTGCCGGCGCCAGCAGCAGAAGGTCGCCATAGCAAGCGCCAAGGGCAGCAGGCCAAACAACGCCGTGCCGAGCGCCAGGCCTTGCGCACGGCTCAACGTGACCGTGCGGTCCACAGCCGCTGCGCGCGGTGGCGGCGCTGCCGATGTCGCGCGGCTCAGGGTGTCGAAAATTCGCTCACCCAGTGCAAGATTGACCCCGTTGCCGAGCCAGCTGTTGGCGAGGAAGTCGCCGTCGCCGATCACAGAGACGCTGCCACGGGTGTGCGCGTGTGTGAGGGTCCAAGCAAAGGCGAGTGGGCCTGCCATCTCGCCGCTCGCATCCGGGGCAATGTGGCCTGCGATGTCGCCTGATTCGTTCCAGCTTCGTGCGGTGGAGCTGAGCCAGGGCGTGGCCTGCCAGCCCTCTTGGAGGCTATCGGCTGCAAACGCGACCGCGCGTGGAAACAGTGCGATACCGTCCATGCCGTCTGTGATCGGGTGGGAGCTGTACTCATTGACGACTGCGAAGTCTGGCCGCGGCAAGCCGAGCGACTCGCTGGCGGCATCGACGATCACGCCAGGTAATCGGGTTAAGCCTGTCAACTGCGCGATCGTATCAGCGTTGAGGAGGTCACCGTCCGTCAGCCACAGCACATGACCGCCGTCGTTGATGTAGGCCGACAGGGTCGCGAGTTCCGCCGTTTCAAAGGCGCGTTGCGGGCTTGCAATAACCAGGAGGTCGCCTGCGATTGGAGTGAGAGAATCGATTTGTAAGTTGGTGTCTGCAATGGTGTAACCGCGTTGCTGGAGGCGGTGACTGAACTCACCGTAGTGGTGGTTGGCGGCGCCTGTGGCACTGCGTTCACCGTGTCCGCTGACAAACAGCGCGCGGCGTGCCTGGCCGAGCACCAAAGCCTCGAGGGCGCCGGTCACAGCGCGTTCACTGAGCGATTGACTGTGTTGCCTTGCGTCGCCCATCTGCACCACCACTGCACCTTGGCCCCTGATATCAACGGAGCGTGCGAGGCTCGGGTCGCGGTCAATGTCGATGTGCGTGAACTGGATCAGCGGGTTTTCACGCGTGTAGCGTTCGCTGAGGTCGCGACCGGCCTGCACCAACGAGCTACCGCGACCGGCGTAGACCGCGATTTCAGTGGGTGTGTCGACCGCTGAGATCACGCTCAGGCTGTGCGCGTTCAGGGAATTGCGCGCGTCCCGGGTCAAATCAAGGCTGAGGGCGTAGCGGCTGCCGAACACGGTGACGGCCACCAGGCACGCGCCGAGCAACACGTGGAACACGAGGTTGTCGAGTTTGGCGGTCAGGTTCATGTCCGCTCTCCAAAGACGCGCGCGTTCTCAAGCGCGCGCGTGACCACGGCGGTCGAGACCGCGATCACCGCCACAAAGTACACGAGGTCGCCGGTGTGCAGCACGCCGGCGAGCGCGCGGCTGAGGTGAGTCGCAATTGAGAGCTCTGCGAGCCAATTGATACCCGATGTTGCGCCGCCCTGACTCAACAACCAGAGCATCAGCAAGGCCGCTGCGCTTGAAAAGGCAGCACTCTGCGCCGAGCGGCACAGCGCCGAGCAGGCGAGACCGATACCGGCACAGGCGAGGAGGTAGAGCCACTGGCAGGCGTGGGCGTACAAGAGCGCGACGGTGTCAATTGGCGCAACCGCCCGCAGCGCAAGCACGTTCAAGGCAGACAGGGCACTGATGCCGGCGAGCACGCAGGCGACCGCGCACAGTTTGCCAAGTGCGATTTTTAAACTGCTCACAGGGGCCATGAGCAAGCAATTAAGAGCGCCGTTTTGGCGGTCGCCAGCGAATTTCTGCATGCACAGCACCGGCACCGCGAGCATGCACGCAAAGGTGGCGGGCAGGGTGTAGCGGCCCATGAGCCAGGTGCTCAACCCCGGCGCGTTGTCAGACAAAGCGAGACGGGGTTGCAATTCAAGATAGGCCTCGAGCGCGGACAAGCTGTACCACGCGAACGCACACTGCAACAGCGTCACAATCAGCCAGATGGCGGGGTTGCGCAGGGTGCGTGCGAGCTCCAGAGAGATGATTGGAATCACGGTGCAGGCTCCAAGGAGACGGACGGCGTGGACTTTGCGCCGGCCGCGCCCGGTTCAAACAACATCGGTGACAGTTGGCGTAGGCCCCAGCCGCGTTCGGCGATAGCTTGACTGAGTTCGGCTGTGTCGCCGCGGTATGTGATCTTCCAGCCGTCGCGCTCGGCTGTTGCCGACACCACGCCGCGCAGGCATTGCAGTGCGTCGACATCGAGCGGCTGGTGAACGCGAATGAACACAGTCTCGGGCTCGCGCCCGGCGTGCGTGTCACGCCGTGGGTTGAGCGTGTTGTTGTGTTGTTCAATTAATCTGCCGGCTGTGAGCGACGCCATCCGGTTGCAACACGCGCGCAAGTCGCTCAGGTGGTGGCTGCTGATGATCACCGCGCAGTGCGCTGAAACTGCGCGCACGGTCTCGGCAAATTGGTCTTGGCTGTCGAGGTCGAGCCCGTTTGTGGGTTCATCGAGTAACAACACAGCCGGCTGGTGCAACAGCGCTTGTGCGAGGCCAACGCGCTGGCGGTAGCCTTGAGAGAGGTGTGCGATGCGCTTTGACGCAGCGTCAGTCAAGCGGCACAGCTCCAGCACGCGCGCAACGGCGTCATCACTTGCCGCGCGCTTGAGTCCGTGCAGCGAGGCAATCGCGCGCAAGTGACGCGAAACGCGCAATTCATTGTGCAATGAGGGCGGGTCTGGCAGATACCCAATGTGCGCGCGCGCACTTGCAGGGGCATCCACGAGATTGTGTCCCGCCACCCACACCTCGCCTTCACTTGGGCTGAGGTGGCCTGCAAGGCATTGAAGGGTGGTCGATTTGCCGGCGCCGTTCGCGCCAACGAGCCCGAGCACGTCGCCGGTTTGCAACCTGAGCGCCAAATCCGCGACAATCACAGCTTGGCCGCGGTGCAGCGTCAACTGTCTGACAACCAGCGGCGGGGTGTCCGTCTGCGGTGTCGTCATGCGTGAATTCCTTGGTCTGTGCCAGTGTGTCTGGTGGTCAAGCCGGGCGTCTCGCCGCACAGAGCGGCAAATGTCGGCCTCTGCCTTGCCGTTACTGCAAAAAATTGGCCACTCTCGAGCAGTGCAATTTCTGTCGAAACAGCCACACTATTGTGTCCAGCTAACCGCGGTGCCACAGCGCTGCGCAATCAACCCCTTTATTTGACGGTGGGAGCACCCGTCGTCGCGCTAGGAGCAACGCACACCATGTGGCAAGGCCTGTTGGACGGAACCTTTTGGCAAATGGCGGCAGTGACGCTGCTGATCGCCCATCTGACGTTGCTGTCGGTCACGGTTTATTTGCACCGAGCGATGGCACACCGGTCGATTGAACTCCACCCGGCGCTGGCGCACGTGTTCCGTTTCATCCTCTGGGCCTGTACAGGCATGCGCACGGTCGAGTGGGTGGCGGTGCACCGCAAGCACCACGCGCACTGCGAGACTGAGAACGACCCACACAGCCCGATGGTCTACGGACTTAAAGAAGTGTTTTTCCGCGGCGCTGAACTCTACGCCCACGAAGCGGCCAAGGCCGAAACCATCGCCAAATACGGCAAAGGCTGCCCGGATGACTGGATTGAGCGCCGGCTCTATAAGCCGTACATCTGGCTTGGCATCGTGTTTATGCTGGCGTTCAATGTGGCGCTGTTTGGCGTGCTGGGCCTGAGTACTTGGGCGGTACAGATGTTGTGTATTCCGGTGCTCGCAGCCGGGGTTATCAACGGCGTTGGGCACCACACCGGCTACCGCAACTACGAATCCGAAGACACCTCGACCAACGTGTCCCCGTGGGGCATTGTGATTGTTGGCGAGGAGCTGCATAACAACCACCACGCCTACCCCTCCTCAGCGCGCTTTTCGCTCAGGCGTTGGGAGTTTGATCTGGGCTGGCTCTACATCCGGCTGTTTTGTCTGCTCGGCTTGGCCAAGGTCAAGCGCGTGGCGCCGGTGCCGGTCTACGACAACGGCAAAACCACGGTGGATCTCGACACCGTCAAAGCCATCATCGCGAGCAAGATGCACGTGATGGAGCACTACGCCTCACGCGTGATCAAGCCAGTGCACAAAGCGGCCGTGCACAGCGCCTCCGGCGATGACCGCAAAAATCTGCGGCGCGTGCGTTCGGCGTTGATTGACGTTGAGCGGTTCCTCGACGAGGCATCCACCCAGCGCCTGCAAGAGGTGTTGGCGGATTCTGATTCGCTGCGAGCGGTCTACGAAGCCCGCGCGCGCTTTGTCGCGATCTGGCAGATTGCCAGCGCGAGCAATGATCGCCTTGTTCAGGCATTACAAGAGTGGTGCCGTGAAGCCGAAGCAAGTGGCATCGATGCGCTGCAGGAGTTCGCCGTTGGGCTGCGCGGGTATTCGCTGAAAGCGAGTGCGTCCTTTGCACCAATCCGTTGAATGGCGAAAAAATAGTCAATCACGCTTGAGTGGCCTCGTATTTTTCAAGGTTGTAATATTGTTTCGATGCCCTCGACTGAGGGTTTTCCCAGCATTTTTTTCAATCAAAGTTCCACGAACAGGCCGCTCTGCCTGCCATTAATGCATGTGATTGCGCGCATTGATGGGTCGGACCATCGCTTTTTTTCATTAAGAAAATAATACTGCATAGTCCTGCGTCAACCCGTGCGCTTGACCTGCTGTAAATTTTTTTTGGAGTTAAGCGAATGAATAAGTACATCGCCGAATTTGTCGGTACGTTTTGGTTGGTGCTCGGTGGCTGCGGCAGTGCCGTGCTGGCGGCAGCATTCCCGGAAGTCGGCATCGGATTGCTTGGGGTCTCACTTGCGTTTGGACTCACAGTTTTAACCATGGCGTACGCCATTGGTCACATTTCCGGCTGTCACTTGAACCCAGCTGTGTCCGTGGGTCTCATGATTGGCGGTCGCTTCCCGGCGAGCCAGCTCGTGCCCTATGTCGTCGCGCAGGTAGCGGGTGGCATTGTCGGGGCGGCAGCGTTGTATGTGATCGCAAGCGGTGCAGACGGCTTTGATTTGGCCGGTGGCTTTGCCTCGAACGGATTCGGTGAACATTCACCGGGCGGTTACAGCCTGATGGCGGTGCTGGTGTGTGAAGTGGTGATGACAGCGATGTTTCTCTTCATCATCATGGGTGCAACCGACGGCCGCGCGCCGGCGGGCTTTGCGCCCATCGCGATTGGTCTTGGCTTGACCCTGATTCACTTGATCAGCATTCCCGTGTCAAACACCTCAGTGAACCCGGCGCGTTCCACCGGTGTGGCGCTGTTTGCGGGTGATTGGGCGTTGATGCAGCTCTGGGCATTCTGGCTTGCGCCAATAGCCGGTGCCGCTATCGGTGCGATTGTGTACCGCAGCGTGGTCTCCGGTGACGCCACTGCGGAGTAGGGCCAGGTGATGGCGTTGCATTGAGTGCCCGAGGGCACCGGTGCAATGCCAAGTACCCCGACAAAGAAGGGGCAGCGTGAAGCTGCCCCTTTTTGGTTTTGCGAGTCTGTTGAATCAGATGTCGCTGACCAGACTGAAACCTGCAACGCTGTCAGTCTTCTCGCCGAGTGAACCGACGATATCGCTGTTGTTGCGGATCAAGTAGCTGAACTTGAGCGCCACGCGGTCAGAGAGCTTGTACGCCATACCGATGCCGATATCAGTCGCGGTGTTGTCGCTGCCGATGTCGGTTCGAAAATCCGCGTTTAGGGTGGTCTGCTCGTTGATGCGGTTGCTGTAGTTGGCCGCCGCGTACAGGATCCCCTCGCTGAGATCATCGTTGTCAGACACGAAGGCAGTCTGTTTGCTACCGAAGCCGAGTTCCGCTGTCAGGCGGCTTGTGTCGTCTGACCAAAACCGGTGACCGACACCAATCACTTGTGTGGTGCGGTTGTCGATGTCAGCCGGCTTGTCTTGGCTCCAGTCGAGCACACCAAAGAGGTAAGTGTCATCGCGCCAGAAGTATTTTGGCTGGTAGCCAAGCGCGATGCGGTCAGAGGTGGGCAGGGTCTCAAAAGTCCGGCTGCCGTCTGGGTTGACGATAACCAGGGTTGCATCACCTTTTAGGATGTCGCCGAAAATGGTGTGTTGCCATTTATCGACAGTAGAGCTCAACCGCAATCCACCGGAGATGCTCTCGGCTTCAGAGTTGCCGCCGGCGAAACTTGCGCCGAGCGACGCGGTGCCGCTCCAATCCGCGTATGCGGTGGACAAGGCCAAGGAAAGTGCGATTGTCGTCAAAGACTTTTTCATAGCTTACCAAACGTCTGTAAGTGAACAGGAGCGATAAGCGTATGGCAGTGAAAGCCCTAAAAGAATGCTGTTTCCGGCTTGTCATGGGCTTTCTAACCACCTTGCCATTTGCGCGGCCGGTGGCTGACAAGTTGGAAAATTGAAGACCAAAAAAAACCGGCTTGCGCCGGCTTTTTTCTAACCTCACCGAAAGGGTGGGTTATTTGATTTTGCCTTCTTTGTACATGACGTGCTTGCGCACGACGGGATCAAATTTTTTGATCTCCATCTTTTCAGTCATGGTCCGCTTGTTCTTGGTCGTGGTGTAGAAGTGACCAGTACCAGCAGAAGAGTTCAGGCGAATTTTGTCACGCACGGCGCTATCCTCAGGTTCAGACGCGCTCGCCCCGGGTCCGCATTTCTGCGAGCACGGAGTCGATGCCTTTCTTGTCGATGATGCGCATGCCTTTTGAGCTCACGCGGAGGCTGACCCAACGGTTCTCGCTCTCGACGAAAAAGCGGTGGGTGTGCAGGTTGGGCAGGAACCGACGCCGGGTTCTATTTTTGGCGTGCGATACATTGTTGCCCGTCATCGGGCGCTTGCCCGTTACTTGGCAAACTCGGGACATGGTCCGCTCCGAATTACATTGAGCCAGTCTGATCTGGCGAAACAGCTAAGGCTAACCCACAGTGGATATAAATTCAAGCCTCAACAGTGACCAAACTGCCTCAAGCGCGCTGAACACCGCGCTGGCGCGTGCAGGATTGGTCTGCATGGGCTGGGCTGCCGCAAAGAACCTGCCAACCGACTGCTGGCTGCGCGCGCCCCAACGCACTAACGGCAGCATCTTAATCCTAGGTCAAGGTGGGTCCGCGTTTTGGCAGCAGTACAAAGAGAGTGCGTCGCCGCCCACAGATGACCCGCTCGACCGCTTCAGCCTCAATGTCACGGACAACTTACTGGCAAGCGTGTTCAGCTGCGAACGTGCCGCACTCTTTCCAGCGCCAGACTGTGAGCTCAATCTGATGCGTTTGCTGGCGGCGGTGGGCTGGCAACGGCCGTCCCCGCTTGGGCTCGGCATCAACGCGCGCTTTGGGTTGTGGTCGGCGGTGCGTGCGGTGTGGTGGCTGGACCGTGCGCCTGTACTGCCTAAGCATCCCGCTATCCCCGCGCCGGATCTGTGCGCCACTTGTGAGTCACAAGCTTGCGTGGACAGCTGTCCGGCGGGCGCACTCGCAAGCGGGCAGGGGCCGGACCTCGGGCGCTGCGCCGATCACCGCTTCAGTGAGGGCAGCGCCTGCGCGGCAAACTGCCTCGCCCGGCGCGCCTGCCCGGTGGCGCCAGAGCACCAATACGGTGAGCAGCAAATGGCCCACCACTACCGCCTCGACGGCTCGCTCATGGCGCAGTTCCGCGGCACCAAGGGTGCGTGATACCGTCGGCGCTCGTTTTGGGAGCACTGACCCAGTGGACACACTCTTTGTCACCGGCCTTGAGATCGAGGCCATTCTCGGCATCTTGCCGGCTGAGCGCATTACCCCTCAACGGGTGGTGGTGGACGTTGAATACGCGCTCGACACGCGCGCAGCCGCCGCATCAGGCGACATCGCCGACACCGTCTCGTATGCCACGGTGGCTGAGGCCGTGAGCAGCTGGGTGGTCGAGGGCCAGTTTGAGCTGGTGGAAACCCTGGCTGAGACCGTGGTCACGCGTCTGCGTGAGGAGTTTTCGCTGGCCTGGGTGCGGCTGCGGGTCACCAAGCCCGAGGCGGTGGCCAACGCGTCCGGTGTGGGCATTGAAATCGAGCGCGGGCAGCGTCTTTGAGGGCCGGCGCCTGACCCGCGAACGACTGAAATTCGTCAGTTTGCGCCAAGTGGTATGCTAGCATGGCGTGCTTGGCGCAGGCACTTTGGGCTTTTTGAAGCCTGAACAGAACGGCCACTGACGCTAATTTGCCGCGATCTATGCGGCGGTGTCTGCGTTGCGACGCGGGCGCCCATATTCAGCACCCGATCCCACGCCCCTCCAACTGCGAAGGGCCTTAGAGAGCATTCAATATGGCATATACCCACGTCACACTGCCCGAGGGCGGCGCAAAAGTCACACTGGAAGACGGCAAATTGAACGTCCCCAACAACCCCATCTTGGGCTTTGTTGAAGGCGACGGCATCGGCCCGGACATCACCCAGGCAAGCTTGCGTGTGTGGGACGCGGCGGTCGCCAAAGCCTACGGCGGCGAGCGCAAAGTGCACTGGTGCGAGCTGTACCTCGGTGAGAAGGCCGCTGGCCTCTACGAAGGCGACTACTTCCCAGCCGAGACCCTGGACGCCATCAAAGACCTGCGCGTCGCGATCAAAGGCCCGCTGACCACGCCAGTGGGCGGCGGTTTCCGGTCTCTGAACGTGTCCCTGCGTCAAGACCTCGACCTCTACGCCTGCGTGCGCCCGGTCACCTACTTCAGCGGCGTGCCCTCGCCAATGCAGAAGCCCGAAGACGTGGACGTTGTGATCTTCCGTGAGAACACCGAAGACGTTTACTGCGGCATCGAGTTTCAGTCCGGCACCGCCGAGAACAAAAAGCTCGCGAAATTCCTGCGCGAAGAAATGGGCGTGGACTTCTTTGAAGACGCGGGCCTCGGCATCAAGCCGATCTCAGCCTTCGGCACCAAGCGCCTGGTGCGCATGGCGATCCAGTACGCGATCGACCACGGCAAGTCCTCCGTGACGCTTGTCCACAAGGGCAACATCATGAAGTTCACCGAAGGCGCGTTCCGTAACTGGGGCTACGAGCTCGCCAAAGAAGAGTTCGGCGACAAAGTGATCGACGAAGCAACCGTCTGGGACGAGCACGACGGCAAGGTGCCTGAAGGCAAAATCATGATCCAAGACCGCATCGCGGACATCATGTTCCAGCTCATGCAGCTGCGTCCGGCGGAATTTGAAGTGCTCGCCACCATGAACCTGAACGGCGACTACCTCTCAGACGCACTCGCGGCTGAAGTCGGCGGTGTGGGTATCGCGCCAGGTGCCAACATCTCAGACGATGTTGCTGTGTTTGAAGCAACACACGGCACCGCGCCCAAATACTCCAACCAGAACAAGGTCAACCCCTCGTCCTTGTTGCTCTCGGGCGTGATGATGCTCGAGCACATCGGCTGGAACGAGGCGGCGGACGCGATCAAAGCGGCCTTTGGTGAAGTCATCCAAGACAAGACCGTCACCTATGACTTCGCGCGCCAGATGGACGGCGCCACCACCGTTGGCACCGCGGAATTCGCCGACGCCTTGATCGCCAAGATCAACGGCTGACAAAAGGCTTAAACGCCACTTGCGCCCGGCAATCGGCCGGGCGCTCAATTACACTGCAGGGACTCTGACACACCCCGGAGCCCACCAGTGGACGCCACGCGCGAAATAGCTGCAACCATCCTTGCAGGCTTTGATAAACACTACTCGATGTTTCGCGAGATCAGCGCGGCGGGCAAAGACCGCTTCGA
>CALAMQ010000064.1 GCA_937925815.1 uncultured Granulosicoccaceae bacterium
CCAGTCTCTGACACTGATCCCCGCCCTATCTGCTTGCTCAACCATTGCTTGGTAGTCGCTGTCATCTAGCCAGATAGACACTGACGGCAACGGCGGTATCGGATCGCCCACCGGTATCCTGCGTGCTTTTCTCACCAACCTTTCTCCGCTTCCCAAAGAGCGCAAAGACTCATGCTGTAGCCAGCCAGTCGCTCAACATTGATTGTGATGCCAATAGGTCCGTCAGGTAGATTTGACAGATAGCATTGATATGGCGCTCTTGTAGACCACCTCTGACCATTGGGATCAAATCCCGGTAACGGTTCGATTAGTGCTGGGTCCCAATAGAAGCTGTATTCCTCGCAGCCTACGGATGTCCCATTGGACCCCTCTGGCATGTCCGAGTACGGTGCAAAGCGCACGATGCGATCTATCTTGAGCGTTGCCAGTGCTCCAACCGTTCTGCCCACCTCTATATACGGCGGGTCAGAGTCAACTGAATCAACGTGGCTGATATGTACGGTTGGAAGGTTTGCAAACTCGGGGTTCGCGACATCACCCATATCAATGCCGCCGTAAGCTTGTTCCTCAAACCACAAAATCATCTTATTATTGCTTTCTCGATCAATGAACCTTGTGACCGTGTTGCTTTGGTTGTTCGGAGAGTACGTGTTACGTGGTGTCACCGGTTCCATCATAAAAGACCCTTGCATCCGTCCACCTTCGGCAAAGGTCACGGATGTGAGCCAACACCCGTAGTCAATGAATGAACCGTCGCTGAGATAGACACGGTGCCCTGCGACGGGCGACAGGACTTCGCGTTCTTTTGTCTGGGGGATTGAATTCACTTCGGACAGGGCTATGCCGTGTGCTGCCGCTGTTGCCTCGATGTCAATTGGCGCAAAGTCTCCGATGTATATGGTGTCCTCCCCTGCCTGCGGGCTTAACCTAAACATGTGCTCTTCGAGCGTTTCGTCGCGCTCCGAAATATCAAGCCCGCCCGTCTGAGACGACCCACTATCGCAGCCGACTACTAGTGCGGCTGTAATCATCACGGCAAGACACATAGAGTGTTTTTTCATTTGTATGCTCCCTTCATTAATGTGTAGTGGGTTTGGCGTCAATCTCGCAGCGGTGTACCCTTCATGTTGTGCGGCACACCGCCGCTGGCTTAACTGCCCGCACAATCAGGAGAACGAATGTGAATAAATCAGAATACGAATCTGCTTCCAATACTATTTTTGTTTTTAGTGTTGGCTCCTTTGTATTGATTGCCATCGCATTCTGCTTGACCTTTTTGGGCTATGCGCTTTATTGCCGTATGTCGCATAAGTCGATCAGTTGGAAACCCTGGGGCAAAGGCTTGGCCCTCTTGCTGATCGCGTTTGCGATTTCATTGGCAGTTGCGGCAACCATGCACGTCATCATTCCTGCTTTTTGTCTTTTCGTTTTTGGCGTAATAAGTTACTTCTCTGGAGGTGATCGAGATACCGTGGAGAGTGATCACTACGACCCTTCTGAAGTAGGTTCAATCCCAGAAATAGGTCTATCTGTGCGAGCACCCTACGTTGGAGCTAATGTTGGAGATCCGCTTTGCGATGCGTGTTGGGATGACTAAGGCACCTCAAGTTATTTTCTAGTTAAGCTCCTCGCTCCCCTATAGGTGCTCCCGACCGGAGTACCAATCCCGCTAGCCTGTGGTGTCCCAGAGTTTCCTAACCCGTTCATAGCATTCGAGGCAGCTCTTGAACCTGCCGCCACCATCACCCACATGAAGCCGAACGGCAGAACGGTGTAAAACAGGAATGCCCCAACCGTCAGTGCGAACCGCTTTTTGAGCGCAGCCAGACTCTCGGCGTTGTCTTCGATGTTGCCAAAGAACCCTTTCAGCTCCGACCATGTTGGATACGCTGACATTGTGAGAGACGTATCCGCCCAAGACGCAATTGACCAGATCGCCGTGATAAAGATCACGGCGAACACAAGAAACGCCGCTTGGATAATGTAACCGACACTGTATCCACTCATCACGAGGCCAATTGGCAGCGCCATCAGCAGGATAATCATCAATACAGAACGCAACTGGTGAAGCGCATAGATCAATGCATCAACCAGCACGTCAGCGCCGATGGCGAGCTGGGCCAATTTGTACACACCGATCCCATCGCCAATCACGCCAAGAGCACTCGCCGTATCGCCATTGCGACGGCCTACCGCCACATCAGCCGGTGATTGGTAGTGAAGGTCGAGATCGCCGAAATATCGGTCCAAGACCAATTCATCAATATTGTCTTCGAGGCCGGGTATGTAACGCCCGCCATTGAGCAGCATTGTTGCTATTGTGCCGTAGTTGCTGTCTGCTTGAATAAGTCCAACTATTTGGTTGTAAAATGCAAGGCAGGTTGGGTGCCCGTGAGCTGGGGCTACCGTGTACTGCACATCAACATCGGGGTCGTAGTCGAATCCGGGCACCGGCGTCGCGGTTCGGATTCCCGAATAGTACCCAGGCGTTTCGATGAAGTAGTTGCTGTTTAGTTTGCCTATGTCCAGCCCTTCAAAGCCGTCAAGGCTTTCGGGCACGCCGTCTCCACCTGCACCGCCGGCATTCAGCACCGTGTCTTCCCGGTTGTACAGGCTGCGCGCATAGAGTTCGCGCGCCGGGGTATAGCACTCACTGTAGAACTGTTGAAGCCTCGCGCGCACATCGGCGTTTCGCACTTGTGCAAGCTCTAACGCCCGTTTCACACCTTCGAGCGCCCGACCGCGCTCATCGACCTGCTGGTGCACCGCATGTGTGATGCCGTGGCTTATCGCCGTGACCAAAAGCCAAAACGGAGGCACCTGGACTGACACTGCTGTGCCTCCAACCCGTGGATCAATAGCGGCGTCATCGAGCGTTGTGCCTGTTGCACCAACCGTGTGTATTTCAGCCTCCTCATTGTAGATGCTGGATCTCGCGAGGTGCGTATAGCTGCCCGGTGACACGGTTGTCAGGGGATTGGGTACTGCCGCCAAAAGCATCACGCCGATCAGCACCAGTAGCTTCGTCTCAAGCCCAGAGAGCAAACTGTCAGCAGAATGGCCAAGGACGGACGCGCGCTCGCGAGCGCTGATCAGGTGCCCCACAATCACAGCGACAACCGGAATTAGCGCAACACCTGTCGACGCCAGCACATCCCAGATGATGTCGTAGTAGTACCAGCCGTAGAGTTCGGCGTAGATCGCGAGAGTGTCACCTGCTTCCATGTCCCTGCCCCTCTGGTCACTCGATTACGGTGCCGCGTAGCGTGGCGCTATTCGCTGCACCCGGTGCGCCATACAGCGTCTGTACGCTGCGTGCTTTGGTCGCGTCTCTGTAGGCGATAAGGGCTGCTGGCACGTCGCTCACAAGGCGTTTACTGGTCTCGATTTCAAACATGAAATCTTCGACTTCACGACGGAGCTCGGCGATCAGTTTCTCAACGTCCTCGACCGCTGGTGGGTGGGCCTGGACATCGGGTGTGGTCAACGCCGATTGCAGCAAACGGCGCATCGACAGTGCTTTCTCGACGGCCCGGTAGGTGCCGACATCACTCGCTAACCGAGTGATAAACAGGTTTCGGTCTTGCACGGCCATCGAGGATAACGATTCCATCACGTCCTGCGTAATTTGCACCTTCGTGCTTGATACGGTCCGAAGCTCCGCGACGGTTCGTCGCATCAAGTCACCCTCCTCGAGCAAAGCACTCCACGCATCGAGCACTGTATTTTTCTCAAGGTGTGCCGCGTAGCCGAGGCCCTTGCCCGCTGTCGTTGAACCCTCGCATTCATCACAATAGGAGATCGTCTGTTCCCCTAGTACCTCGTTAGCCCAGGCAGCAGCGTCCCCAGCCGTTGCCCACAGCTCCCCAAGTCGCTGCACGCGTTCTTGAGGCTCGCCAGCGATGTTGTTGTACGCTACTTCTTGCACTGCCGTTGCCGCTTCGTTGGCAAGATCAGCGTCGCCAGCTTGGATGGCGTAACCCGCAATAACAGTGTCTTTTACAAGGTTGATCGGCTCCCCACTCGCACCACCTGCCGGTCCGGTTAACCACGGTACATCAGCCTCACCCTTGTTCGTCGCAACCGCTTCCTTGGCATAGAGAATGTTCGGTGTACCATCCTCAAAAACCTCCGTCCCGTCATCAAAATCGGTTTGGCCTTGATCAATGGCAGCCATCCAACTGAACGCTTCGGATTCCTCGACCCAGCCCTTAAACGGGTTGTTGCCAGCGTTCACATCTTCCAGCGCCGCCTCACACGACATCCTTGCCACTTCGATGTCGCCTTGAAGCTGAGCATCGATGTTCATGGCCCAGTCGTACATGCCTGGCATTGCCCGTTGCAGTGCTGCCGTCAAGTAGCCCTGAACACCGTTCATGAGTTGCGTAACGATTTGTTGAGGCAACGCCGTCAGTTCGGCTTCTAGGTGGTCTGCCACCATTTCTGCGTAGGCATCGAGGCCGATGTGTATGCCGTCCCAGAGATCACAACTCATCGCAAGGTTGAGTTCGGCGCTCAGGCCAGCATTGAGAATCGGTGACGCATTCAGTGTGTCACGCAGTACATCTCCACCACCTATCTCAAAGTAGATGCCTTGCGTATTGAGCGGCACGCCTGTCGCGGCGTTAGCCGCGGGCGAACCGCCAAACGCGGCGATGGCAAAACCTGTTGCAATGACAGTTTTCTTCATGCCTATACAATCCTTATGAAGTTGATTACCAGCACCGCCTCGAAGGCGAGATACCACCCGAACACGCGCCACTTCACTGCGATGACGCTTGCTGCGTCGAGCGTGAAACGGCTTGAGATCCAGCGCGCCATACGCTCCCAACCAATCATAAAAATCGCGGTGATCAACGCGATGCGAATCAGTTGCGCACTCAGCCCGGTGCGCTCAGCGCTGCGCATGTCGTAGACAAGTTGATCAAGCCCACCCGTTGGCACCTGGAAGACACCAATCGACGTGGCGGCGACCACAGCCGCGCAAACAACCACCACCCATATCGCTGTGCGAGATCGAGGCGGTTGCTCCTCGTGACTCACCCCACCACCTCACTGAGTTCGATTTGGAGGTCTAAGTCTTCGAGGTAAATGCTGATGCCATTAGGTGGGTCTGGGTCTTCGCAGCACACCTTTTTACGCCAAAAGTTGTACAGCAATCGGCCATCGTCGCTGTCTACAAGCTCCGGGTAACTGCCCGCAGTAACACCGTCAATTTCACCGTCATCGTTGAATGTCGGGACCGGGGCTAAGGCATCTTCCTCACCAAATCGCAGGCAACTGTGCTCGCCGCCCCCGTGTTCACCCGCGTCAATGAGTTGCCACAAGCCTGTTTCACCGTCTTGCGGGTCAAATTCAGTTGGCGGTGCTTTGACAGAACCTTTGAATCCGTCGTAGATCCAGTCGTTGTGCTGTTTGACACGTAGCGGCCAGTAGATATGCGGTTCACCCGCACGCGTCACAACGTGTACCGCTCGGGATGCTGCTACAGCGCGTGCTTTGATCATGTCGCTTTGCATTAGCCCACCCGCGCGCGGGTAGATAGGCCCCCAGTAGTTCCACTCCGGGAACTCAAACTCTCCAAAGTCGAATGTCGAGACATCGAAGTTACCGACGTGGTTAGATTTGCTAAAGAAACCAAAGCCACCTTCGCCGTCAGACCGTAGAGGCACGCTATACGTTTGCGGGTAGACCATTTCCGGCAGCCGCCATCGCCACGCAATGATGTCGAGTCCAGACAGGAAATAGGGCTTGTAAACTGACGCATCGCGCTTACAGAAATTGCGCCACGGGTGAATGACGATGCCAGCCCCGCCGCCCTGCATCGCAGACAAGATGTCCTCAAGCTGTTGGACCTGACCCAACACCTCGTCAATTTGCGCCTGAATGTCCTCTATGCTTTCTTCGAGCGCGTCGGCCAGCTCTTCGACAGACCAGGACAGCACCTCATCAGTCAGTGTGTCGATGCCGTCTGTCACGTCAGACCCATCTAGGTCGGCATCCGCTGCACCGTCTGCCAGATCGTCAACGTCATCGCTGTCATCGAGGTAGTCGTTAATATCTCCAAGCGTTGTCTCAACGTCTTCGACTGCATCGTTTATCTGTTGCTCCGCGTCTTCGATGCTCGCGAGAAGGGCTGCATCAACCTCAAAATCAAAAGGTTCAAGCGCGTCGTAAATCCCTGTTGCACCCTCTATCAAACCTGCCACGTCCTCGCCGAGTAACAGGGTTGCAACTGCTGTTGGTGATACTTCGATGTCTTCCCACCAGCCGTCGTATTGATCACTCTCAGCGAGATCGTTTACTCGCTCAGCGTCGTCCACCTCAGTCGGTGCGATGGCCTCGGATGTTGACTCGATCACATCTGGAATCTGTTGCACGGCGGTTAACGCCGACTGCACGCCTTCGACCATGTTCATCGGCGCTTCGCTCAAACTTTCAAACCCCTCGGCGTAGAGCGTCAGCACGTTGCCGGGTGATCCCACAATGTCCACTTCGGAGAAGATGTAGCTGCGTTTCGTGTTGTTGTTTGCGCGAGGCGAGACTGTGCCTGTTGTGCTGCCACGCGAGGCGTAGGCACCATCAACATTGTCATACGCGTTCGGCGGCAAGCCGCCCTCACCGGTCAGCAACGAAATAAACGGCTTGCTCGCTTCGCGCGCCAGCGTGCCGTAGAGCAAATTGGCGTCAGTCAGTGGCGAGGTGTTGATGCGCCCTGTTGTCGCCACCAGCAACTCAGGGTTGTAATGGCTGATTTTCGGGGTCAAGTGGATGCTCACATCGACCCCTGTGAGCGAGACCGTTACGACCAAGAAGAGGCAAAACCCCTCAAACGTTAACGCCATGCAGTCCCAGTCGTTGCCCGCGAGGAAGGCTTCGACAACCGTCATGTCGGCTTTTGCGCTGCCAGCAAAAAATGACAGCGGCAGTGCCAACCACTTAGCGAGTCTCGCCCGAATCGAGCGCCTGCGCCGCCTGTTGTTCACTTTCAGACGCCGTGACATCAGTGCGCTCCCGCTATCCGCTGAGCGAGCAGCAGCGCATCTGTACTGCCGTAGGCGGCTTTGATATCCCCAGTCGTGTACCGGATCAGCGCTGGCACCTCTCGCACACCCAGTCGTTTGATCATACGTCGCAGGGCTAGATCGGTTTTGAGCGCTTTGGCAGCCGCCTGCATGTCCATCTGGTTCGCAATGTCTTGCGCGTACCGTTCGCGATCGGCGCGACTTTTTCCTTGGGTTTGCGCGTTGCTGAGTGCTTCGATCGCTGCTGTGAACTGCTTGTGCATATCAACAACCAGCACGCGAACCGTGTGGCCCTGTGCGCGCAGCACGTCCACGTTGCTAAACGGTTCGCGGTAACTCGACACCGCCCAATACTCCGCCGCTTTAGCGTGGGACGTGGCGAGTGCCAGGAGCACGCTAAGCATGGCCATTTTCAGCACGTTCAGCCCTCCGCTTTTCAACCATCTGACTGGCGACATGCCACGCGGCTTGTACCTCACTGTCTAGCCCGAACTCGTCCATGATCTTTTGCCGATTGGCCTTCTCGTGCTTCTCCGTCTGCGCGAGCGCAAGACTCAGTGGCGGCGGTACGTTGCGAAACAGCGTTTGCACCATGTCCGATAAAATGACGCCCTCGACGAATTTCCCAGGCTCTTTTCGGCACTGGAGCATCATGTGCGCTTGTTCGTCGGTGAGTGTCTTAAAGCGCGCTGTTTGCGCGATCTCGTCGGGCGGCATGGTGAGCGCAAGCCACCACTCCATCATGTTCAATAGCCGTTGTGCGTCGTCTGGAAAATCCTGAATGTTCTGCGTTGCCAACCAAAACCACGCACCGAGCTTTCGCCACATTTTCGTGATCTTAATGATGTAGGGCGATAGCAATGGGTTGGTTGTGATGATGTGCCCTTCGTCAGTGAGCACTATCGTGTTGCGCGCGGAGCGTTGCTCGCGCTCGACGACCGCGTTGATCGTTTGCATCAAAGACGTGTAAGCAACCGCAAGTGTGTCCGCAAAGCCCTCCTGCGCCGCTTGTGCCATGTCCACGATGGTCACGTCCGCCTCGGGCCAGGGTTCGCCCTCACGGTTGAAGAGGTGCCCGTTCAAGCCGCTGCAAAACATCAGCATCGCGTCGGCCATTTCGCGAATGTTTTTCGCGCTGTCGCGGTATTCATCGAGTTGGCTGATCTCGCGCAGACACGCCGAGATTTCCTCTGGCATCACCACTCGGCTCTCGCCTGCTGGTCGCTCGGCGGCGCGCGTCGCCGCGAGCATGATCGCGCGACGAATGATGCTGCGATCCGCTCTTCGCATCCGCGCTTCCTCTGCGGCCTCGCCCCCCGTGATCATCATCCGAACAATGATTTCAGCCTCGCCGAGGCGGTCGCGCTGTGCATCCTCATCATCGAACTCGTCGAGTTCCCGCGCCGCCTCGTCGCTGATGTCCCCGTCGCCGGCGAGACGCACTTGGTCGCGCTCGTCGGCGAGCTTGTAGAGATCGGCAAACGGCGGCACCGCCACGTCGCTGTCCATCGAAAGGCGCACTTTGTGAACGCTCACCCCGAGCGTTTGGAGGTAGTCCCCAAAAAGATCGAAACTCCCCCCTGCTTCGACGATGTAAATCCGGGGCCTGTGCACCGCGACCATCGCATCCAGTATTGAAACCAGGGTTGCGGATTTGCCCGCGCCGGTTGGGCCAATGACCAGCATGTGTGCGTTCTTTTTTCGGTCGGCCGGGTTCAAAGGGTCAACCGTCAGCGGTTCCGCTGAGCGATTCCAGAACAACATGCCTGGATGGCCAGTCCCCCGGCTGCGCCCGTAGACAGGCGCGAGCGCCGCGCAGTGGCTCGCGAACGTCACACGGGACCGCCGCCGCGCTACGCGATCTAGCTCCGGGATGTAGACGCCCGGCAGGTTTTTCAAATAGCTGTCGAGACGAATGGGGTCAGATGCTGGGTCGATGGCGGATACGCCCTGCTGGTTTACCAGGCTGACCACGACGTTCACGTTACGTCTGATTTCTCGCTCGTCGCCGCCGCGCACGAACAACGCAATCTCGGTCGGGTAGAGCTTGTCGCCCAGTGCCTGTTTCTCAAGCACCAGGCGCGATTCGCGCCTAGCCAATCGACTCTCAGCCGTGTCACCCATCGCCCGTTCGTCGATCACGGTGATGCGGTTTGCAACCTCATCTTGCGAGAGCAAGGTGATCGTCATCATCACGCGCGTGCCCGCTGGTAGCCGGTCGGTCAGCGCGTAAACCTTGCCCCGGTCGATCTCGCCGGTGAGCTGTCCAATCAGCGGCGCGCGCCGCAGCGCCCCCACGCTAACCACTGCGTGAGGCTGGTTGTTGAAATACCAGTACCCGCTCTTGCTGTCACAACGCGGCACATCGGCGAACAGCATTGCAGCCAGGTCTCGTCCCACGGGCGCGTCTTCGTCGCCCGGCCACGGCATCGCTTCGAGCAGCTTGCTGCTGTCGCCAGCAAACTGCTCAGGTGCCGGGTTGAACCACTGCACCATCCAGTTGTAGAACCGCTCACCAGTCAGGTGTCGCCATCGCAGGCCCGCGCCGTCCAGGTTGGCGGTGATTTTCTCAACCGCTTCCATCAACTCGATCTCCGGGTTGTCCCGTGGAGCGAGCCGCCAGTAGCGGCGATAGATGATCACCCTTACCGACGAGCGGCTGGCCCGCCAAGGCGCGTCCGTCGCGTCGTCGTGGAAGTAGCCGCCCGGACTTGCAATCTCATCGACGTGCTTGCTGACGCGGCGCAGGTAGTCCTCGGTGTAAGCACTGCCCCGCGCGTCGGGCTTCACATAGCTTTCAAGGTTGGTAAGCTCGCCCCGAAAATCTGCGTCCTCAGACTGGCAAATCTGAATCACCCACGGATCGGTGTGCTTCTCAGGCAAGCTGTCACTGATCAACTGAGCGAGGTCGCCTGCTGATTTCTCAAGCGCGTCTTGGCCACGGCCTTCGGTCGGGATCGGCTCGATCTCGAAACCCGCCATGCGGCTGCGCGCATCGGCGAACAAGAATTGCTGGCTCTCTGGCAGGTACTCGACCCACGGCAGCATGTCGATCAGGCTGCGTGGCGCTTCATACTGACGCTTGAAGTCTGAGGTTCTGGCCTGGGTGTCACCGACACCGAACGCGTCCTTGAGTCCGCTCAGCATGGCTTACTCCCCACTCAGCGTTGAACCATCACGCACATAGCCCGTCAGGGGCGCGCTGGGCGTCGCGGGCGTCTCTAAACCGACCGTGCGCCGAAAGGCACGATGTGGGTAGTTCGCGGGCAGTTCGTGGGGAAGCGCGTACTGATCACGGTCGTACAGCCTAAACGCCGTGGTATACCCCGGCACCGGCACCTGATCGCGCGTCGCGAGGTGCGGGTAGACATACATCGTGATCGTTGGGTTGTCGAGCTGCGGGAAAAGCTGATTGATCTCGTTGATCGCAGAGCGTGACCACGCTTCGTACCGTGGCAGCTCGCGCGTGATCCCCTCGTTGTGCGCCCTGAGTTCGGCGTAGAGCGCTGCACTGTCGGCGTCTACACGCTGCGTTGTGGGCGCGCCGCTTCGCAGTATGTCTGCCGCCTCGGTGCCGTTTTCAAGCACTTTGACGCTCGTGGTGCCACACCCCATGAGCGCGAGCGCAAGCGCACTTGCCAACCCTGGCCTAGTCCAAGTCTTCATATCGCGACACTCCTGTTGCGTAGCGCACCTTGCGTGCATCGGGCTTTTTGTCGATGTAGATTTCTTGCTGGAGGTGCACATCAACCGGTGAGCCACTTTTGGTGTACACAAGGTCAAATATTTGTCCCTGTCTCTCACGAAGCCAGCTCGCGGTCTCGTCGGCACCTTCTTCCAGCGCTTTCGCGCCCGCGTAGGCCCCAACGTCACCGGTCACCACTTCGTTGATAAAAGTCCCGTTCGCATTGGTCACTCGCTCGCGGCTGATTTCAGCGTCGCCAAGCGCAACCCCGTAGCCTTCGGCCCCCGCCGCAAGCATTCGCGCTGCGAGGTAGCTCGGCGCGGAGGTGTGTTTCTCGCCTGCAATGCACGGGTTCCCGAAGGGGTCTGCGATGTAGCCAATCGTGTTGCGCGTTATCTGCGCCTCGCGCGGACGCGAGCCAACATCTGTGCCGTAGGCTTTGACCACGGTGCCGTCGGCAAACACAAAGCTCGCGGCAATCAAGTGTCCGCGCGTGCAGGAGAGCGTCCAGTCACCGACCGCATACCCCTCGAACAGCATCCCGTCGATCTCGGGCGGGAGCGCCATGAAATTAGCGGTGAAGTTGTCGCGCGCAATCGAGACTTTGAACGGCCAGGGGTCTTTGATGTCATCCGAGTACACGCGCCCGACGAGCGATGTCGCGACAACACCGCCTGAGAGCACCGAGAGATCCGGCAGCGTGTAATAACGCTCAGTCTCCGCTACGGTGTTGCTGACCGCTGGCACTGCGCGCGCTGTGTCGCTCGACGCCTGCGCACTGCCCGTTGTTCGCCTGATTTGGTTTGAGATACCGTTTCGCAGTGAGCTTGCCGCGCCAAGCGGTGTAAACCCACCCTCATCGCCATCAGTCCCTTGCAGGGGACGGTCGAGCGGGTTGATCCACACCGTGTCGATCAGCCGCTCGCCGTCGATCACAGCGCCACTCAGTTCGCCGTCCAGGCCAAACCCAAAGTCCGGTACGATCTCGCTCTCAAGTGGCTCACGCGTCACCTCGACCACGGTCGGCTTCGCGTCGAGCTGGCGTTGCATGGCCACCATCATTTCACCGAGCTTGCCGATGTTCTCTTCGAGCTGCGTCGCGCGCTTGGCCGCAAGCTGACGTTCGGCCTCAACCGCCTCACGCACGGCGCTCTCAACGTTCTTTTCGGTTGCTAATTTTGCGTCCAGTGCTGCTTCGGTCTTGCGGGCGAGTTCGGCGTTCAGCTCTTCGAGTCGCCGCTGATCGGCCCGCTGCTGCTCGACCGTCGCTTGCACTGCTCTCAAGGTGTCGGCTGTGTTGTCCGCATCGAGTCCAAAGACACTTGGCACCGCTTTGGTCTCCCCGGCCGTTGCAACATACTGGTCTTCCTCGCTTGTGACCGCGTAGACCGCGTAGCCGGTTAGCCCGAAGAAACCCATTGCCGCAATGGGCAACACAAAATTGGTTCTCAGCGAAGCCATGCGAATTCCCCCCAGTCGCCGTCGCTCACCACGACGAGGGTCGTGGCATCGCCCACGTTGGTGGCGGGTGCGAGCACACCGGTCAAAAACGACGAGGTGATCCAGCCCCTGCCCGCTCGAATCGAGCGCGGGTCAAGCTCAATCACACGCTGCTCAAGGTTGCGGATGTACACGGCGGTCACAAACCGGCCGTCGTCCGAGCGCCACTGTGCAATCGGCTTTGCGGCGACATCAAAACCTGGGATCAGGCGACGCACCACGGTGTCATCGCGCAGCGTGACCGCCTGCATACCGGCGATAGGTTTGACCAGTCTGTCGGGCGAGTAGACCGACTGGAACGCATGGCGCACCAGGGCCACATCGCTTGGTGGTAGCACTCCATTAGACGCAGGCTCAACAGTCACTGCCTCTGGCACTTGATCGCTTTGTGTCGCTGCGCTTCGGATGCGAAGCGGAGCGGATGCCCCGCCCGGTCGCGCCGTCATGTCGAGCACCAGGATCTCCCCCGTGTCAACGTCCCGAAACCGAAACCGCTCATGCTCGAAGGCTTCGTTTGCAACGAGATACACCGTGCCCGCTATCGACTCGGCTTGCACTTTCCCAATCAAGGCTTTGGGCAGCCCGACTTGGATCGCTCGACCGAATTCGAGCATTCGCTCACCACCAACCGGCACCTCGACAATCAACGGTCGGCCTTTGTAATACACCGTCTCGGTGCCGCCCGTGTCGAAGCTGTTTGCCAGCAGCATCGCCGGTGAGAGCACGGCGACCGCCGCTGTTGCCAAAAGGCACCATCGCGCAAATTTGTTCATAGTTTCCGCTCCTCGCGACCGGGCACCAGACCATTGAGCGCCAGTCCAAAAATGTTTCTGTCAGGCGACACGTTCATCCGCACAACGTGCAACGGGTACTCAATCGTCACCCGCTTGACTTCTAGCGATGCCAAGCGCTCAACGACTTCCAAGCGCAGCGTCACGGCCCACGAACCGTCATCAAGCGACTCCACGCTTGCCGCTTCGTAGGTGCCGTACCCATCCACATCGAGCACATAGCGCTCGCGTCCTTGCAATTCCCCAGAGGCCGCTTTGCGGTTCATCACCGCAATGATCTCCTTGTAAAACTTCGGGGTCATGTAATGCTGGAACTGATCAATCTTCGCCGGGTAATCAACCTGCCCGTCCTCGGGCCAACGGTTTAGTTCTTTGAAATACAGGCTTGTGAAACCGAACACTGTTGCCGCGTTGAATTCATCTGGCTTGACCACAGCACCGGCCCGCAAGTCGGGCGGGATGCTGATGCGGATGTCGCGCGGCGCACTCTTCCAGCCCCACCACAGCAGCACTAGGAAGCAGCTCGCGATGATCAACATAACGAGCAATATGGAGATCGTTGTGCGCTGCGCTTGCAATGCGTTCACTGTTCTTGACATCTATAACTCCCCGTTTGCCGCTGGCCGCTTGAGGTCTCTGTGCAGCAGCACAATGCACTCTGTCCGATCAATCGCAAGCGGTCCGTCGTGATCGAAATGCGCCGACTTGCGAAGCCCAAAGCGCCCCAGAGCAAGGGACGCCTTGTGCTGGTAGAACCCATCGGGTTTGCCGATTTTTATTGCCTGAAGCACCACCGTGAGCACGAACACCGTCACCAGGATCAGCAACATCGACGTACCGAACACCATGAAAAACTGCCCTGACAACAACCCCACGATGATCGTGACCGGCACCCAGAAGGCAGATGCGGCCACGATCATCACGATCATTTCGCTTGTCGTGCACCCACGAAAAACCGCCACTTCGTCATTGACGTGACTTGGGATGACTTCTCGAAGGTCGTTGTCCACAGTGTGCTTCTCCGTCAGTGGGGATACGTGTCGTCAATCGCCACCGGCACCTGCGCCTGCATTGATTGCAGCGACTTCCGCCGTACCTGTTGCCACTAAGTAGCCGATGATGATCACCGCGCCCGCACCGAAGATGAACGGCACAAGCACCTCGCCCCATGTGCCACGACCGGAAGCCGCCGCCACCATTTTCATGATCACCGCGTAGGCTGCAATTGCGAACACGAGCGCACCGATCACGGCCAACGTAACGCTGACACCACTGGTGAACATGGCGGCAACTTGGTTCATAGCTTCCTGCCCTGCGGCTGCACCATCGGCGAAAGCAGAGTCTGCAAACGCAACCGCCAGCAGGCCCGTCATGGCCGTGTAGCGATTCATAACTTTCCTCAAATGCATCATGTCTTTTACCTTTCGATTGACAAAAAAAGTCAGCCAATGCCGACCGCTACCCTCGAATGACAAACAACAACGCGCCTGCCAATCCAAGAACCACTGCACCGCGCACGACACCGGCGACAAGTGGCGTCGCACGCCCCGCTTCCGCTGTCTCGCGTAAGCCCGCCAACACCGCCCAAGCCGCCATGATCACGACCAGCACAAATATCAACGCTTCGACACCCGCACCGAAGTCGCCCAAACCCCCAGAGCCATTGGTGAATAATTGGAGCGGGTCCATAGCGACTACTCCGTGTCGAAGCGGCTGAACCGCGGCACGCGGTCCATCGTGTCGATGTGCAACCTGATGTCTCGGGTCAATGTCGCGATGCGCTGTTGTAGCGCGTCGTAGCGAAACACCACCGAGTCACTGTGTCCGCTGTGCCGGTCACGGGCACGCTCGACCACGCTCACGACGACCTCGAGCTCGCGGATGATCGCGATCAGGTCTTCGCGTTCCTGGTCACGGTCAGCCGCTGCAACCGCTGGCAACAGCAGGAATCCAAACAACACTATCCACTTGTGCATCGTGCACCTCACACGTATTTCTTGAACCGGTAAGCAAGCTGTTGCAGCACAAAGGCGAACAGGATCACCACCGGTCCAACGATAAAAAACGGGTTGATACTGACGGGCATCGCGAGGTAGACAACCCAAAGGCCAAGCGTCACATCGGGCAGCGCGCGCAGCGCCAAGTGATAGGTGCCGCTTGTTTCACGTCCCCCAGACCACTTGCGTAACTCGCGCGCCACCAGCCCGCGCACCAAGCCAACGACACCAAAAACAAGGAACGCAGGCGTTGCCAAAATCAATACAAAAAGACGATGGATAAACACGCCAACTATGTTGATTGCGGCGGCTATGTAGTCGCTCGCCAGGCCAAGGTTCCACTGCTCAAGAAACGCAAGCCCTGACCAATACACACTGAAATGCGTCCACTCCCTAGAGGACGCAAGCACTGCCTCACGGTCGCTGAATACCGGGATCGAGTCCGCCGCGTTGGCAAGGTAAATACGCTCCTGTTGCAGCATGTCAGCGCTGTGGCGGACACCCAATTCTGGCCACACAAACGTCATCAAGATGAGTTCGATCAGGACGCTCAATAGCGCTGCCATCACGAGCCAAAACAGTGTCTTGGTGACCCCCGCGAGCACCGTCCCACCGAGCGACAGGCGCACGTCACGCGGGTGACTTGTCTGCACATCACGCATGGCTCACGTCCTCGTGCCACCACTGCTCTTGGCGCGCCCAGTTGTGCCCAGGGTCGCGGTTTTGCGAGAGCGCATCGACGAGATCGCTGATTCGCTCCGGGATCGACTCGTCGCCCGCCTTATCGGCGATCAACGGAATGCGTGTTTTGAGCAAACGCCCACCATCGGTAGTCGCGAACGCTTGCCCAATCGGCAGTTGCGCCACCGCTGACTCGTCGATCAGCGGCACCGTTTCGGTTGAAATACGGTCTTCGTTTCGGCTGGAGAAATGCGACTCGCCGACCATATCGTTGCTGTCAGTGACGCCAGAGACCGCCATAATGGTGCTGATACGCACATTGGGTAAGGACTCGGTGAGGAGCTTCGCCGAATCGTTGTTGCCCACGCGCATGAAGAGCTTGTTGCCAAAATTGCCGAGCAATTGCTCGGCCTTTGGCCCGGAGCCGAGCCGCGCCTCGATGTCTTGGACAGCTTGCGTGTAGGCCGTGACGTACATGCCGGCACCCCGGCATTTGTTCACCATCGGAATGAACTCTTCGCCCGCAAGCTCATTGATCTCGTCGAAGTGCAGCCACACGCGCTTTGGCGCGTCGCTCGCTGGCGTGCCACTGTCGAGGCCGTGCTTGTAGATTCGGCCCGCGACGCTCACCAAATCGCTCAACATCGAGTTGCCCACTGCCGAGGAGACGGTTGTGTCTGACAACGCATCGAGTCCGATGTAGACAATCGCACCGCGACGCAGTGCGTTGGTCCAATCGAATGTCGGACGAGGGTCTTGGGTGTCGAAGTAGTCGGGTGCCAGCAGCTCCCCCACCATGCCGGTCGTCAGCTTTTCGAGCAGCGGACTGATCGAGCTGACCAGCTTGTCGTAATAGGTTCGGTCGTACTTGAACGCGGCTGCGAGATCGCGCGCAACATCGGACCCCAGATCGCCACCGTGCTTCGCCACGAGCTGATACCGGAGGTATCCCTCGCGCGATCGCTCAGTGAAGGGTCGAGGGATGACGCCCTTGCCGAGCTGTGAGTCGAGTTGATCGAGCACGGCGGTCCAGTGCTCAACGTCGCTCTCGGCAATCGCTTTATCAACCACTTTGATAAACAGTGGCTCAACGTCGACGATATGGTCTCGGACTTGGTTGTAATCGACGCGCTCACCGAAGGTGTAGAGCGCTTTTGCGATCACATTGGTGAACCGCCACGCGAATTCAGCAAACGCCGCAGCGTTGCCCTCTCGCGGCAATGGGTTCGACAGTCGCGTCGCCACTTCCGTGATGCGACTAAATTGCCCGACAGCGTTGTACCGCGCGCTCGCCTCCGGGTGCCCGAGGCTGAACACGATCAGCTCCTGCTCGCGCCCAGCGGCTTTGGCTTCGATGTACATGCGACGAAGCAGCTCGGCGTCGCCCTTCGGGTCGACAACAATCACCGGCTCATGCGGCTTTCGGTGAATATCTTGGGTGACAAACAGCTCTAATTGCCGCGTTTTACCCACGCCTGGCACACCGAACACTATGGTGTGATTAGCGCGGGCGCTCAGTGGTAAGAAGAGGTCTTTTTCCTTTGGCTCGACGCCGTGAAGAAACGGGTTCCCACCCGACTCACGCGGTCTGCCGCGCCAGTACGACAGCGCCCAATCGGCGACACCGTACTCCTTGGCAAAACTTGAGTAACGCGTGTCGTGGGTGTCGACAAGCCGTTGCGTGTGGTGCTGCTCCCACTCAAAACCGCGACCGATAAACAAGCCATCGCGCTTGGTTGGGATCGCCTTGGACGGAACACGATACCCTGGCTGCCCTTTCATGCCCGCCCGGTAGTGCCAGATGCGGTACACCTTCCAGCTATCGAGCACCGCCCAGAACAGCAGTACCGCCGCACAGCCTCTTGCGACGGGCGGCGGCATCAACACCAGCCCCGGTGCGAGCAACAACAACACCGCCGCACACACGCACACGACCACGGAATACACCTCAACCGCAGGGCGCAACAGCACTTCGAGTTCATAGCGGCTGTTCATTGGCGCACCACTCCCGCGCCCGGATCAATCAACACCGGAAACACACTGACCCCGAGGGCGCTTGCGATGGCGTCGCCGCCTCGCGTTGGCAACACAACGAGACCCTGCGCCTCGCGCCGTATCGCTGCCACATGCGCCTCACTCGGTGCCTGCACCACAAGCACTATCGCCCGGCGCTCCACCAGGTAGCTGACGTTGGTGCGAAACCACGAAGCGCTCAATCGCTCGGTGCCGATCAAAGCGAGTGCACGTTGCCCCTGTGAGCCTTTGAGCGCGATGGGGGCGGGCAAGCGCCCTGCACTGAGCTGCCTCGGTTCGAGCGGGTAGTCGATACCCGGCAATGCAAGCTCGACATTCGCCGCTGCATTGCCCGAGGCCAATGCGACAGCGAGGCACAGCCCGCGAACCGAGTTGTGCACGCCAAGCCTCATTGAAAAATCACCCCTTTTTCGGGATCGACAAAACACGGGTACTCGCTGAGTCCCAGTGCATCCTCTAGGGGTGTGTCATCGCGCAGCACGATGTACGGCATCTTGCCAAGCGCACGCTTGAGCTTGCCGAACATGAATTCGTTGTCGATGGAAATCACCAAGACGATCCCGTCGCGTTGATTGATTTCCTCCGCCCACGTATGGAGCACCGCGATGCTGATCCCCTCGGTGCCGACGACCAGAAATGGCCGAACGTTTTTATTTGGCCGCAACCGTCGCGGCCTGCCGATCACTTGTGGCCGTAGAAATTCGGCGATCATCGGCTCAGGAACACCGCCGCTGAACTGCTCTAACTCGCTCCCCTTGCGGAGTGCGGGAACGTGTTCAAGCAATGCCTCGAATCCCATCAGCCCTGCCCCTGCTCGTGTAGTGAGTCGTGGAACTGTTTAACGCGCTGTGTGTACGCGCCGCCTAGCGATTTGCGGTACGAGTGGTATCGCCCCACGGCGCACCACCAGTCGCGCTCACACGCTCCGCTTTCGTATTCGCCGATCAGGATTTGCGCGCCAGTTCGCACGTTGCGAGATGGGTCAAGCGCCGCCTCGACGGACGCATAGCGGTAGCCGTGCCAGTGCAAATTGGTTTGCATCAGCCCAACGTCGATGTTCGTCACGCCCTCGCGAAGCAGCGCCACCACGGCTTCAACCGCTTCGTGCTTGCTCGCATACCGAGCCGGTGCGCCTCGCGTCACGACTGTCCACGGGTACGGTCTGAGGCTGCCGGTTGCGATGCGCTTACCGGACTCGGCAAGCGCGACGGCATAGAGCACGTCAGCCGGGACGCCCGTCTCCCCCGCAACTGTGTGGTAGACCTCTGGCACATAGCGCGGCGACGCACTCGGGCTTTGCGCACCGAGCAACGCGAGACCCAGCACGACGCCCAAGACCACGCGTCGAGCGTTCACTGGCCCACCACAACGGGTACGCCACGTTCACCGCGCAATGTCTTCCAGCGCGTGGACTCATAGTTCAAAGTGATCCGCCGCTCGCTCACGTCATCGGCTTCAATGCCGTTGTCAACGGCCCACCTTGTGATTACGTCACGATCCGGCGCTCCCATGTCGGCAAACACCACGTCAACGGCGTCAGCGAGGCCCGTCTTAACGGAGCGCCGTGCGCCCTCGAACGCGTCATCGCACGCCGCGCAATCGGGCGCGACGAACACCACTATCCGGCCAGGGACCTGTTGGTTTTTTGGCCAATGGTCGGTGCTCAACGGATCGTGTCCAGCACTTTGCTTCGCTGGTAACTTGGTGCCAAAGTAGGCTTTGCGCTCGCCTTGAAGACGCTTGTCTTCTGAATTGAGGCGACCCTGTATCAGTGGGTCACTCTCTAACGCTTCGCGAAGCCCTGCGTTGAGCGCCGCCTGCTCGACGTGGATCGCCCACCGAAGTGCACGCATGTTATGTTCGCGCTGCACCTCGACATAGCGCGACGCGTACAGTCTGCGCTCGCTTTCGCTCTGCGCTGCAATACCGAGAACTTCGAGTGGTGAGATTTGGGTATCGACGAAGGGCTGCATCAGGCGTAGCTCGCGCTCAAAGCGCGCGTGCTCTCTGTCACTGAGTCCCCAGGCGCTTCTGAACGCTGCGGCAGCGGTCGCGCTTTGCTCCAGCGTGCTTGCGAGCGGATCGCTCGACACCGCTTGCGCCGCCGCATTACCTGCGACACACAGCAACAGTGGCAGTGCCCACCTCAGCCTTTGCACGGTTGGCTCCCGTCGCGCAGGTATACCGTCGCACCGGGTTCAAACGCCACCGTGCCGCTTAGATCACGGTGCGCCATTTCGACATGCTCGCTGCAAGCTTCGACACCGACCCCGCTTGTCAACGCAGGATCGGTTTGCAAGCCCGCGCACCCGCTCAACACAAAAACCAACGCAACCGCGCTACAGCGACTCATGTTGAACGCCCTCTGCAAGGTGCTTGGCCATCTTCAGCATGTTGTTGTAGCCCGGACAGAAATCGACTGAGACCGCGCGGCTCGCGTGATCAACCACAACGGTCAGGCCGGGACCGGCGAGCCGCACCATCGCGTCACGCATGTTTCCGGCGTGCAGTGTTTTCAGTGATTCGGGCACCGGTGACATCAACGCAGGGATAACTCGTGTGTCGAACGCTGGGCCGTCCGACACGAAGCGATACCCCACCCGGTGAGCAAAGCTTGCGAACGCATCCTCAAGCGTTGCCGCCTCCGAGAGATCGCCCGAAACGGGCACTTCCCACGGGTCACTCGACACATTGAGCACAGGCGGTGCGCTTGCGGTTATCAGTGTCACATCGGCCACGCTTGGCACTGTCGCGATGCGCTTGTTCGTGACCACCACGTCGTCCACGCTCGCCGATAGCGGGTCCAGTACCGTCGTCAGTGGGCCGTAGTCGTTGTGCGGAAGGTCCATGAAGTCGCTGTCCATTGACAGGCGACCGGGTTCTGCGACGCGCAGCACCGTGTCGACGATGTTGATGTCGCGCTCGTCAGCGTTTGACATGAGCTGCGCTGTGACCTGGTTGCCAGCATTGTCATCGTGGAGCACTTGCGCTGGCGCGCTTGCGCTGCGCCTTGCAATGCGCACCAGGTGGTCAATCGCGAGGTCGGGTATCGCGGCCGTCGGCGTGCCGGCGAGTGTGTAAGAACCGATGGTGTCGAGAAGCGACTGCAGTTTGGTGAGGTCGGCAGCCTCTTTACCGGTGGCAACGGTCATCACGGTGCGATTAAAACAACCGTGATCAGCGCAACTTATCGCTTGGTTCTCGGTCAACCCACCGAGCACGCCATCTCGGTGCGCTTGCTCGGTTACGCGCCACGGCGTCGTGGCTGGCTCGACCGTTTCGCTTTCAATTGCCGCAACCGGCGCTGGGCTGAGTGTTGCGGCGCTGGCCGCGCTTGCTGACACGGCAACAACGCACGCCAGTGCCGTTGTGAGACATCGCATAGCACGCTTCCTTTGCATCCATCGGGTGCTAAGGAGCTTCTACGAGATCTCGGAGATCACTAAATTTTGAATGCACAGGGCGTTGTGCATTCAAAACACTCAACGCCGCCCACCGATGACAGTGCGCGTGCGCGCATTGTGTTGCCGATCAACGGCTTGGTGCGCTTAGGTGATCAACTCAGTCAGAATTGGAAAGGATTGCGTGGCGCAGTCTCTTGCGAAGACTCTAGCCGTGACAATTCAAAGACTTATCTTTTTTTTATTTTGAATGCACGCCAAAAACGTTTTGAATGTACACAGCGTTTTCAAGTGTTTAG
>CALAMQ010000065.1 GCA_937925815.1 uncultured Granulosicoccaceae bacterium
ACCGGTTCATTACCAAGCAAAATTGCTTCTGAATCCTCCAGACACATCAAACTTAAAACAGGCCCCAATCCTTCCGCTTTCCGGGACAACCACGCCTCCCGACCAACAAACTCCCCCTTATCCGCCTTGCACAGAAAGTTGAGTCCAACCTGATGCGGCGCCTCGGTATAAGACATATCACTCCCCCAATGCAGATACCCCTTCTCGATCCGGAGGCTGTTCAGTGCTTCCCCGCCGACCAGCCGAATACCGTGTGGCTCGCCTGCGGCCATGAGGGTGTCGAAGACGTGCTCAGCGAGGTCGGGGGTGACGAAGATCTCGTATCCGAGTTCGCCGGTGTATGACATGCGCTGGACGTGGGTTTCAGCGTGGCCGATCCACATTGATTGGTGGGTGGCGAAGGGGAAGGCGTCGTTTGAGACGTCGCTTGGTGTGAGGGCTTGCAAGACCTCGCGCGCCTTCGGGCCGGCGATAGAGAGCACGCCGGTTGCGGTAGTGACATCGGTGATGCGGACGTCTTCGTCTGCTTTGAGGTGGCGTTTGAGGTGCAGGCCATCGCGGCGGGTGCGCGCGATGGGGCTCATGAGCAGGAAGCGCTCTGGGCTGTGTCGGGCGACGGTGACGTCGCTCTCGATGCCGCCGCGCTCGTTGAGCATCAGGGTGTAGACGACCTTGCCCGGCTCGACGGCGATGTTATTGCTGCACACACGCTGCAGAAACGCCTCTGCATCCGGGCCTTCGACCTGCCATTTGCCGAGCATGCTGTAGTCGATCAGGCCGACGGCCTGGCGCACGGCGCGCTGCTCCTCCAGGACATACTCGAAACCGTTGTGGCGGCCAAAGGTGTACTGCTGCACGGGCTCGACGCCTTCGGGCGCGTACCACGCCGGGCGCTCCCAGCCGTGGGTCTCGTGGAAGACGGCGCCGCGCGCTTTGGTCGCGTGATAGAACGGGCTCTTGCGCAGGCCGCGCAGCGTCTCACGCTGGCGGTTGGGCCAGTGCATGGCGTAGGTCAGCACAAGCGTCTCGGGCGCGCGCTGTTGCAGGTAGGGGTCGCGCGCCTGAAAACCCTCGCACCGCGCCGGGTCCATCTCCGCGAGGTCCAATGTTGGGTGGCCCGCCATGATCCACTCGGCGAGCGCGCGGCCCGCGCCCGGCCCGGACTGGATGCCGGTGCTGTTGACGCCGGCGAGCACGAAATAGTTTTTCACATCCGGCGCCTCGCCGAGCGTGAAGCGGCCGTCGTAGGAATAGCTCTCAGGGCCGTTGAAGAAGGTACGGATACCGGCCTCTTGCAACACCGGCACACGGTTCATCGCGAGCTCCAGCACGTCCATGACGTCATCTTCGACAAACGGCAGGCTGTCGAAACAGAAGTCGTCGTTGATGCCGCCCGTGGCCCAGGGCTTGGCGCGGTTGTGCGCAAAGCCGAACAAGAGCTTGCCCGCGTCTTCCTTGAAGTAGGTGCCGTCGCAGTAGGAGCGCAGCACCGGCAAATCGTTTGGCAAGTCTTTGATGGCTTCAGTGACGAGGTAATAGTGCTCGCAGGCGTGGATCGGCACGCCAACGCCGCTCTTCTGGCCGAGCTCGCGCGCCCACATGCCGGCACAGTTGACGACGAAATCGGCGGTGATGGTGCCCTGCTCCGTGCGCACACCGGTGGCGCGGCCACTCTCGACGGTGACGTCATCCACTTTGATGTGCTCAAGGATACGCACGCCGCGCTGCCGCGCACCCTTGGCGAGCGCCATGGTGAGGTCGGTCGGGTTGGCGGAGCCATCGCTCGGCATGTAGATGCCGCCGAGAACACCGTCCGGGTTCATCAGCGGCCAGCGTTCGGTGATTTCCGCTGTCGACATCGGGTGGGCTTCGATGTCAAACAGGGTTGCGAAGTCGGCCTTGCGCTTGAGCTCGGCGTGGCGCTCGTCGTTCAGTGCAATCGATATCGACCCCGAGCGTCGGTAGCCCGGGTTCTGACCGGTGTCGGCCTCGATCTCCTGCAACAGCTCGATGCCGTACTTGGCAAAAGAGGTCGTGGCGTGGCTGCCTTGCAGCTGCCCCACCAGCCCCGCTGCGTGCCAGGTGGTGCCACTGGTCAGCTGCTTGCGTTCGAGCAACACGACATCGGTCCAGCCGGCTTTGGCGAGGTGGTAGGCGACCGAGCAACCGTGGATGCCGCCGCCGATGATCACCACCTGCGCGTGGGACGGAAGTGGCGCACTCACGCGGATGCGCCCGCGAGCGGCGCGTTGAAGAGCCGGCCCCAACCGTCCGGCGTGTCGTCGACACCCGCGAGGCGCATCAAGTGCCAGGCGAGCGCCTGGTTGCTCGCGATCACGGGTTTGCCGAGCGCGCTCTCGGCCACGTTGATGACGGGCAAGGCGCGCAGACTTGTGCAGGACACGAACACCGCGTCCACATCATCCCGCGCGCCGACCTCAGTTGCGGCATCGAGAATACTGCTGGACGCGATGCGCGCGACGGTGAAGTCGTCCGACTGGTTGAAGGACGCCACCGCGTTCACGGCGAAGCCCGATGCCGCGAGGTTTGCGCGCATGGCGTCGGTCACATCGGGTGTGTAGGGCGTGAGCAAGGCGACCCGCTCCGCCTTCAGTGCGCTCAACGCGGCCTTGCAAGCGGTGATGGGGTTGCTGGTCTTGGCGTTTGGGTGCTGCGCGCGGATCAGCGCATCCACCTCTGCCTCGCCGATCAAGGTCGCGCCGGAAGTGCAGCCATAGCCAATGGCGTCGAACGCGAACTCC
>CALAMQ010000066.1 GCA_937925815.1 uncultured Granulosicoccaceae bacterium
GGGCTGGTCCATTGCTCGACGAAGGCATCGCTCAGGCAATCGTGCAAGATGACACCGTGGCAGCCGACCGCGTGCAAGCTCTCGTACCACACTGCTATGCGGTCAAATTCATCCGGTTTTGCAAGTCCGGGTATCTCACGCCTGGCGCCACCGGCGCGCGCCCGAAAATGGGTCTTGATGTGTTTCAGGAGGTTGGTCTTGCGCTTGGCTCGCGCCTGCGGGTCTGGTCGCGTGGTGAAATAGGTGGTCAACACCGTGTCGTGGTGCATTAATCGTTGTCCTTGTTCTGGTCACCCAATGCGCCCTGCGCTGACGCGTCATCGCCCCCGTCGAGCCGCCGGATCACTTTTGCTGGCACACCGGCCGCCACCGTGTAGGGCGGCACATCGTGGGTGACCACGGAATTGGCGCCAATCACACAGTGCTTGCCAATTGTTACACCGGGCATGATCGCAACCCCGATCCCAATCCACGTGCCCCGTCCAATGTGAACCGGCCCGATGGAGTGCGACTGGTGCCGAACAGGGTACGTGGCGTCGGGCAGCGTGTGGTAGCTCTCGGTGATAAACACGCGCTCAGAAATCAGCACGTCGTCTTCAATCGTGATGCTGCTGCCAACGCCAGAGAGGCCGAAATAGCGCCCAATGGAGACGTTCTGGCCAATCTGCACCGCACACTCTGGTCCAACCGTAAACCACGCGTGCTGTCGAATTTTGCTACCCGCACCGACCCGAATTCGGTTGACCGATTCCAGATTGCGAAACGGCCGCTCAATTTTGAATCCCTCACGGCGCTGACGGCGACCAAAGGCGAGGTGTGCAAAAAGACTGGCCAATTCACACCACCCAATCAGGCGCGAGCGTAATGGCGGTGTTCATCGGACTTCCGGGTGTGCGTCCAGCAACGGGAATAGCCGTGGCGCGAAAACCAGGTCTCTATCAATTCACCGTCGGGCATGCGGTCCGCGCCACCTTTGGTATGAACCTCCACAAACACGTGCGCCGGCGGGTGCGACTCAAACAGCGACGCCATGCCGCTCAGCACCAGCCCTTCAGCGCCCTCAACATCAATCTTCACCAACGTCGGCCAGACGCCATGTTGTTCACAAAAGTCACTCGCGCGCATCACGGGCACGGTTTCCTGCCCGGTTGCTTTGTGGTCTGTTGAGATGGAGTGACGCCCGTCGCCCGTCTCACCGTGGGTGTAGAGCGTTGCGTCGCCAGTGACATCGCCGAGCGCAAGGCGGTGAGGATTGAGGATGTCCTCGCAGCCGTTTAACGCGATGTTCCGCTGCAACTTGGCAAAATTCCGGCTCTCAGGTTCAAAGCAGTGCACACAGCCTGGGCGCTGCCCGGCGTCGCTTGCATTGAGCAACAACGAGATCAAGCCGATATTGGCACCGATATCAAACACCACGGCGTCCGGACCGCAATGCTCGCGCACCCGTGAGACCAAATCCGATTCTTTACGGATGGCGTTGACACGTCGCCATTCCCGCAATGAATTCACATCCATGGTGAGCGCCGCGCCCATGACGTTCACCGTTCCGGTGACGGAGCGGCCAAGGAGCGAATTGACAAGCACGGTCAGCCTGTTCATGACACGGGGTCTCGTTGAAGGTGTGGGTCGCGCGCAGACGGTGCGCGCTCTGAGGTGCACTGGCGAATGACAAACGCCGCCAACGCCATCAGCCAAATGATAGCAAAACGTTGATCTGACCAATGCAGGTGCGTCATCGGCAGCGACCACACCGTGAGCGCTGCGGTGTACAGCAAACACTTGAGCGCGATCACGCGCTCGAGCGTCCCGTGCCGTTCACGCGCCCGCCACACGTACCATGCAAGCATTAAAAAGAGCGCGTAGATCAACAACCAGCCCACCGCGCCCAACTCGACCAAAAATTCGAGGTGGGTGCTGTGCAGGTGCGGGTGAATATGAAAATCGGGATCAGACAACAACAACGAGCGCGCGGCATTGGGGCCGTGGCCAACAATCTGGTGGCTGTGCCAGTGATCGACACCAAACGCGAAGAGGTGCACGCGCCTGGCAAAAAACACATCGCGGTCACGCGGCAACTGACTGGTGTCAAAGGTCAGCGCGAAGTCCACATTGGTGCCGCGCACCAAGCGCCGGTCCAGCAGGTCTTTGTTGAGGTAGCTAAACGCCGCACCGACAACAAGCGTCACCGCAATTGCGCCAAATGCAATGGCCCGGGTGCGCCCACGGGTGCGCCACAGCACCACCAACACGGCGAGGCCAAAAGTGCCTGCGGTGCAGATCCACGCGGTGCGTGACCCAGAGGTCAGCACCGCTTGGAGCAACAATAAAATCGCAAATACCACCGCCGCTCCCACCGCGATCCGCCGCACACGGCCAACACGGCTCTGCACCGTGAACACGGCGATACAGCAAGCTGAGATCAGCGCCAACATGCCCTGCATGCCAAAGGAGGTATAGTACTTGCCAAAACCGTATTGCTTTGGCGAGAACAGTGTCGTCTCAAGTGAGCCGTAGTCGATGTTGGTCACGATCCGCAACAGCACCGCGCCAACGGGCAACCACATCACCCAGAGCATGCGATCACGCAAGTGAAAGAAGACGGCCGAGAGCGGAATAAACAACAGGAATTCGAGAAAATGGCCGGTGCCTGCAAGGACGTCGGCAGGTGGCACCTGTCCCCGAGCCGCGGCGAAAACCGCTGAGACCAAAACCCACACAGCAAAGCCGTAGGCCACAAGCTCAATAGCGCGGGGTAACTTGGGTACAATGCTGTCACGCTGCCGCCACAACCACAGCAGCATCAAGACGTAGCCGACAAAAAACACCACCGTCTTGGAGCGGTAGGTCATCGCAAACAAAAACACACCGGTCCAGAGCAGGGCCGCTTCCGGCAACGCATGAGACGTTGGTCGGTTTTTGGCGTCTGTCACATTCACGTCATTGGCCCGATCGAGTTTGCCACGGCTGTAAATTGTAGAGCACCACCCCGGCTCAGCTCACCTCAACTATCTGGCAAATTCTTCGGCGTGTAGATCGGGCTTGGAAAGGCGGTGATGTTGTCTTTGCTGATTTCGGTCAAGCTCGCGGTTCCGCGCTTTTCAACGCGGTCGATGCGCAGAATCGCGTGCATAGGCACCCAGGTCTGCTCAACCCCTTGAAATTCGCCTTTGAGCTTCTCTTCCGCCGGATCAACCACCACGCTGGTGGTCTCGCCAAAGACAAAATCCCGCAGCACGACGAAGCCGTAGAGGTCCGCTTGGAACACCTCGCGGACATAGACCTCCATGAGCTGGTTCTGGTTGACGAATTTAACGCGGTATAAGTGGTCTTTGCTCATGAGGGTTTTTGGCGTTTGGACGGCCGCGGCGCGCGCCGTTTGGGTTGTGTGTCGGCGGTGCGCTGTCCGCGCGGTGGTTGTTTTTTTACAAGGGATAAATTTTCTGATTGCTCGCGGCCAACGGCTTTGAGCAACGCAGATAAGTCATCACCCTTGAGGAGGTCATATTTCCCTCTCGCGAGCCAGCGCGGCAATGATACAGGTCCGTACTGAATCCGCGTCAGGCGGCTCACCACCATGCCCTGTGACTCCCACAAGCGCCTGACTTCGCGGTTGCGCCCCTCGCGCAGGGTCACGTGGTACCAGGTGTTGCTGCCCTCGCCACCTGCGGCCGTGATGGTGTCAAACGAGGCCAGGCCGTCGTCGAGTTCGACACCGGCGAGCAGCGCCTTCAATGCATCGTCCGCCACTTCACCGTGCACCCGCACCGCGTATTTGCGAACCAACTCAGACGACGGGTGCATCATGCGGTTGGCGAGCTCACCATCGTCGGTGAAGAGCAGCAGGCCACTGGTGTTGATGTCGAGTCGGCCGACCGCCACCCAGCGGCTGTTGTGCAACGCGGGCAGTTTGTCGAACACCGTCTGGCGCCCCTGTTCATCATCACGCGTACACACCAGCCCCACAGGCTTGTGGTAAAGCATCACACGCGCCGGTGCGCGACCGCGGTCAACCACTTGGTGGTGCACCCCGCGCACGGTTACCCAGTCGCGAGCACCGACCTTGGCCCCGAGCTCGGCGCGCTCAAAATTGACGCGCACGTCGCCGTCACGGATCCATTGCTCAAGCGCACGGCGCGAGCCAAATCCGCAAGACGCGAGCAATTTCTGCAGTCGTTGGGCCATGTGAAGCACTCTTGGGCAAGGCGCGCATGATAGCAACGATTGCACCCGTCCCGTGCGATCCATGTGACTCCAGCTCAGGCGTCCACGCAGTTTCAAGGCGAGCACTGCAGGCTTTCGTCAGCACAATCCAAAGCCGGTATCATGCTCTGGCTGCACACCAACCCTCAGCGCCACACTGCCACATGCCATGTCAGAACCAAGCCGGCCGTTCCTGCCACTCAATATCGCAGTTCTCACCGCCTCAGACAGCCGCACCGAAGCCAATGATGCATCGGGCTCGCTGTTGCTGGGCCGACTTAACGACGCCGGGCACACCGGCTGCGACAAACAAATCGTGCCAGATGACATCTACCGCATTCGAGCCGTGGTAAGCGGCTGGATCGCCGACCCCGAGATTGACGTGGTCATCACAACCGGTGGCACCGGTGTGACCGGCCGCGACGGCACACCCGAGGCGGTCGCCCCGTTGCTCGACAAACAACTCGATGGCTTTGGAGAGATGTTTCGCATGCTGTCGTTTGAAGAGATCGGCAGCTCGACCCTACAATCGCGCGCGCTTGCAGGCGTTGCCAACGGCACCTACCTCTTTGTCTTGCCGGGTTCGCCGAGCGCGTGCGCGACAGCGTGGGATCGCCTGATCCTGAGCCAGCTCGACAACCGCACCCTGCCGTGCAACCTGCCGATGTTGATGCCTCGGCTCAAGGAGCGCTAGAGCCGCGTTTGGATAAGCGCGTCATCGCAGACGACACGCAGTAACCGACCACACTCAGATCGCCTGTCGCGGTGCACATCGGCACCCCGATTGCACTGCATCTGGGCATGGACAAACCACGCCCGCGTATCAGGCCTTTTCGCCAATGTCTTGGCACCCGAGGCCGCCTCATTTGTACCGCGTTGCTCTCAGTCGGTGTTGGGCTGCAGAGCGATGCCGCACACGCGCGCGTCGAGCAACCCCGTGCCGCACGAGTGATCCAAGCGCCCATGGCCACGGCCCACGCGACCCCCATCGCCCGCAAAGCGCTGACCTTCAACGCCGCCATTCCAGGCGAGCTCGGCGACGACATCGACGATGACCCCTTGCTCTCAGACCAATGGGCTCTGACCGATCCCGCGACCAACCCCGGCGGCGCCCAGCTGCTAGACGCCTGGCAATCCGATCTCGCGCAGAGCCGCGTCACAGTCGCGGTGGTCGACAGTGGCGTGGTGTTGACCCACCCCGATCTTGGCAACTTGTTGCCGGGCTACGATTTCATCAGCGACCCGCTAACCGGCAACGACGGCGACGGGCGCGACAACGATCCGAGCGACACCGGTGACTGGGTCTCGGCGAGTGACATCGACAGCGGCGTGGTCGACGACGACTGCCAGGTACAGTCAAGCACTTGGCACGGCACGGCCGTGACCGGCATTCTCGCCGCCACCCGGGACAACAACCGTGGCATCGCCGGGGCCGCAACGGATATCGATGTGTTGCCAGTGCGGGTGATGGGCAAGTGCGGCGGCACCGTCGCCGACCTGACTGACGGCATCCGCTGGGCGGCCGGCCTCGATGTGCCAGGCGCCCCAGACAATCCGAACCCTGCCCAAGTGATCAATTTGAGCTTGGGCATCACTTCAGCCTGCACCACCGCATTCCAGCAGACAATTGACGACGTCACGCGCGCAGGTGCCGTGGTGGTGGTGGCCGCCGGCAACCAGGCAGCCAACATGGACATCGAGCCGCACAGCCCGGCCACCTGTGACAACGTGATCACCGTTGGCGCGGCGCGGCGCGACGGCGCGCTGTCAAGCTACAGCAGCTATGGCAGCGCGGTTGACCTTCTCGCCCCCGGTGGCGAACCCAACGACGGCGTGATCACAACAGAGGACAGCGGCACGCGCGCGCCGGCACACACCGAAGACTATGGTCGGCGCTACGGCACCAGCATGGCAACGCCGCACGTGAGTGCGACGGTTGCGATGATGATCGCGGTCAACCCCTTGCTCAGCGTCGATGACATCGCGCAGCACTTAGCCGACTCGAGCACGCCCACGACGTCGGCCTGCAGCGGCTGCGGCGCGGGTTTGCTCAATGCCGAGAATGCCGTCCTGGCCGCCGCCGGCGCGCCGACAACCGGCGCCCTGAGTGCCGACACCGCACTCAAGAGCGGCGGTCCGGTGTCGCCGTTGCTGTTAATCGGGTTGTGGCTACTCGCTCGCTTTGCAGGCCGCGAATCAGTCAGTCGAATTCGGCACTGAAGCGTCTTCAAACTCGCCAATTTCCTGAAGCACAGCGGTCGCGAATTGCCCAGGGCGCAGGGTAAAGGTGAGTCGCGCTGTGCTGTGATCGTCGCTCAGCGTCGCTTGCAAATCACTCGGACACACGCGAAGCGGCCGCCGTTCAGCCCGCAGGCCGTGCTGTTCCAAGCCGTCCATCAACGCGCTTTCATCTGCGAGCAACGCGCGTTCGCGGGCCGCGCATTGTCCATCGCGCGTGGCCTCGCCTCGCCCCCACATCGGGCCAGTGGGGTGCACGTCAGCCGATGCAACACGCGCACAGATCGCGTCATCCGCAGTTTCACAATAAAATACGCTGCCCGAACCATCGAGGTTGAGAATGTCGCCATCGACAGCCGTGTTCCATGTGCCTTGTGCGACGCGTTGCATCAAAAATTGGTTAAAAAGATGCGACCGGGCCGCTGAGAGCAGGAAGCTGCGCTGATCCCGCCGCACGCGACCGCCGCTCTCGAACCACTCGCGTGCGCGGGCCAGGTTGCCACCGTCGCGGCCAAATCGCTGCGCGCCAAACCAATTTGGGCAGCCGTGCTGCGCGATGGCCTCGCAGCGCGCCAAGAAACCCTCTGCGCCGGCATCAATTGCGAGCTGTAATTCGAAGTGGTTAGCACTGTGCGCCCCGAGCCGCAGCTTGCGGTGATGCCGAGCCACCGTCTGTACCTCAACCCCCTCTGGCGGTGACAGGTCGCTTGGCGACACGTGCCTCGGCACGCTGAACCACTGACGACAGCGTGCATGCCGGTCTTTTTGTCCACAATAGCCGACATCACGCGGCGCCACACCGGTCTCACGCGCCAACCAGCGCGCAACCCACGCCGTGTTTTGTCCAATTTTCTCAACCTCTATGAGGCTGTGTTCGCCCTCGCCACTGGGTGATTCGCGCAATTGCTCAAGCACCACAAAGTGCTCTGGACGGAGGCGAAACCGCCCTAAACAGGGTTCGCCAATGTGTGCGCGCGCGAGTTCAGGCATGTGGTTGTCTCTCAAGCGTGGAGATCCGATATCAAAGTGGTCTACCATGATGCCATCTGAGACTGTCCGAGCCCTGACAACTTTTGCGCAGCAACGGCACTGACATACCCATTTGCTACGTGAACACGTGGCAACCCACCAAGCGCTTGCGTCGCGATATCACTGGGAACATGCAGTATGGATGAAAGCCAACGCGAGCAGCTTCGCCTGCTGGTCACAGAGCTTCACCACGAACACAGTGACCTTGATTTGGTGATCAGGACGCTATCGACCCAGACCGCAACCGACCAACTGCAACTGCGGCGCTTGAAGAAGCGCAAGTTGATGCTCAAAGACCAGATCGAGAAGATCAAAAGCCAACTCATCCCAGACTTAAACGCATGAGCAACCGGAGTTTTAATGCGCCACGAAATTGTAATCGTCACGCCGTTTCAGCAAAACTGTACTTTGCTGTGGTGCGAGCACACTTTAAAAGGCGCGGTGGTTGATCCCGGCGGCGATCTGCCCACCGTCTACGCAGCCATTGAACAGGCTGGTATTGAAATCGAGTCCGTGCTTCTCACCCATGGACACATCGATCACGCAGGCGGCGCGCGCGAGTGTGCGAGCGCGCTCGGCGTCAACATCGTCGGTCCACACAAAGACGATGCGCCGCTGCTAGACGACCTCGCATCCCAAGCTGAGATGTTTGGCTTTCCGCCAGTCAAAGGCGTAGAACCGGACCAGTGGCTTGAGGAAGGCGACGTGATCACGCTCGGCGAAGTGAAACTCGAAGTGATACACACACCCGGGCACGCGCCTGGTCACGTGTCATTTTACGAGCGTCGCTCGCGCATCCTGCAAAGCGGTGACGTCATCTTCAATGGATCGATTGGCCGCACAGATCTGCCCGGTGGCAACCACGCGCAGCTGCTCAACACCATCCGCGAAAAAGTGCTGCCTCTTGGTGACGAGGTGTATTTCATCCCCGGCCACGGACCGAGCGGCACGCTCGGGCACGAGCGACAAACCAACCCGTTCTTGCGCTAGGCACCACGCTTACGGACATGGCATTCACGCTTCACGAGGCCATTGCGCGCGATTCATTGCTGGTGTCGCGCGAGGCCAATATTCAAATTCGGCTACAAAATCACGCAGCCGTGCCGTGGTTGGTGCTGGTACCGGAACACACGGGTGCGGTGGAGTTGATCGACCTGCCAGACACCGAGCGCGCGCAATTGCATCTGCTGCAAGACCGCGTGAGTCGCATCTTGCTCAACGCCGCCCGAGCACACAAGCTCAATGTCGCTGCCATTGGCAACATCGTGCCGCAGCTGCACATTCACTGCATTGGGCGTTTCACAGACGACCCACACTGGCCCGGTCCCGTATGGGGTCACCCGCTACAGCCCTACCCCGACCCTGAACTTGCAGTCAACGCGTGGCGCGCGCATTTGGCTGAGGCACCCTAGCGACCAACCAAACTCGCGAGTTTGCCGGCGAGCAAAATAACACCCAGCGCGGCTGCGAAAAACAACGCGTCAGTTTCTATCGCAGCGCGAAGTGGCCGCCACACCGCAATCACAACCAGTGCCGCGACCGAGAAGGCAATGCGCCGTCGGCTCTCTGGGCTCATGCGTCACCCTCCGCCACCACAAAGGCCACTACCGTGTCCTCTTCGTCCGTGATGCTCAAGTGCCAGTTTGAAATTCCAAGACCGCGAGCCTTGTCCAGTGCCCGGCCCGAGACCGATAGCAGCGGGCGACCGTGCTCGCCACGTTGAACGCAAAAATCTTTCATTGCCACGCCATCGCGAATGGCCGTGCCAAGCGCCTTGGCTGCAGCCTCTTTGGCAGCAAAGCGCTTGGCCATAAAGGCGTCGGCGCGCGATGCGCTGAGCGCAGAGAAGTCGCGCAATTCGTCTGCACTCAAGATGCGCTCGGCGAAGCGCGTTGGAAACCGCTGGCACACACTGCGAATTCGAGAGATTCGGGTCACATCGACACCGATGCCACGGATCACACCATGGCCCTCGCGCTCTGCATACAGTGTTTCATGTCGCGAACCGCTGTGTTCAGGCCTGAGAACACAGCATCTGCGATCAACGCGTGACCAATGTTGAGTTCGTGAATCTGTGGGATACGCGCTATCGGCGCGACATTGCGCTTATGCAAGCCATGCCCCGCGTTGACAATCAAACCAAGTCCGTCCGCCAAATTGGCAGTGTGACTCAGACGCGCAAGTTCATCGGCCATATCCAAACCGGCTTCAGCATAGGCACCGGTGTGTAACTCAACCACCGGCACGCCAACCGCGCAGCTCGCCTCGATCTGGGCCGCATCGGGATCAATGAAGAGCGACACACGAATGCCAGCCTCAGCTAATTGGCCGCAGAAATCGGTCAGCTGGCTGCGATTGCGCACGACATCAAGACCGCCTTCAGTGGTCAATTCCTCGCGACGCTCTGGCACCAAGCAGACGTCAGCAGGCTGGATTCGCAGCGCGATCTCGAGCATTTCCTCTGTCGCAGCCATTTCAAAATTCAGCTTCGACTGTGTCATCTCAGCCATGCGTTCGATGTCACGGTCGACGATGTGGCGGCGGTCTTCACGCAAGTGCATGGTGATACCGTCGGCGCCGGCTTGCTCAGCCACGAGGGCTGCGTGCACCGGACAGGGGTAGTTGGTGCCACGCGCCTGCCGCAGGGTTGCAACATGGTCCACGTTCACGCCAAGATAAATTTGTCGAGTCATTTCATCGTCCAAAAAGTCACGGCTCTCGCCGGCATAAACTGCTGTGTATTCACACACCTGCCCGCGGCAGGTTTCTCAAGGGGTGCTCGCGCGCAAACGCACACGCAAGCGCCTAAAGGTATCGTCATCGACACTGTCATGCGCAATGGGCACACGCCATCGCGTGCCCGTGTCTGATTCTTCTAAATGCAATATGACAAGCCGTTGACTCTCAAAGGTCGCGGGCTGCATCGCGGCGTTTTGCAAGGTGTTCCGCCAAATAGTGCCTTCGACCGCGCCGTCCTCTCGCCAGACCAAGGTTGCCGGCCGGCGCACCCAGAACAGTGCCGAGCCAAGTGAGATCAACAACAGCGCAAACACCAGCGCCGTGGTGGGCCGATCTGCACCGGCAAGCAAGGCGAGCACAGCCAGCGCCCCGTGCACTGCCGTTAGCGCAGCACGCAAGATCACCGAGCCTTTGAGCTCAAGATGCAACGGCACTGCGGATGCTTTGAACGACACGGTCACGTTCCGGGTTGTCTGAGGACTGGCCAGCCAATAACAGCCCAGCGAGATCGGGGTCATCCATGTCGAGCAGTTCAAGGAAATGTGCCCGCTCAGCTTCACTCGCGCTGTCGTAGTGGCGGTCGAGCCACGCGGTCAAAACCACGTCCAGTTCTTTCATGCCGCGCCGGCAACGCCAGCGCAATCGGGAGACTTCGCCCACGGCTATCAGTCCAGATCAAAATGTGAGTGTAGCGCTTTCGCCTGACGAGGCCGCGAAGGCTAGACGACCAAGTCGATTGCCGGCGCTTCAAAGAGCGGCGCGACAATGCGCCAGGGATTGTCGAAAACGAGATCCGAGACGCGGCTCGACCCGATCATTTTCTCGATCACGCGCCCACCGGGCCCAAGGGCGGGGGGGCGAAAGCGCGTGTTGTGCGTGTCAGACGCCAGCGCGTACACCAGCTTGTCTTCCACCATGCGCCGACCAACTTGCTGGGCGATCGGACCAAAGCCGCCAACCATGGCGGCGGCTGTGAGTTGAAACAGGCAGCCAAGGTCGGCGAGTTCCCGCAAGCGTTTGTAGTTGTTCATGATTTCGCGGTTGCGTTCAGGGTGCGCAATCAACGGTACGATGCCGCGTGTCACCAACCAGCGCACGACATTCACAGCTTCAGTGGGCAAATGGGTGTGGGGAAACTCCACCAACATCACCGGCTGGCCGTCGTATTCGCCAAGCCAGGGGATTTCGTCGCGCTCAACCAACTCAACGGTGTCTAGACCCACGCGCACTTCGGCTGATACCGCCAGGCGAATACCGCTCGCTTGCTCGAGTTCGACGCGTGTGGCGTTGAAAACCTGACAGATTCCCGCCTGTGTATTGGGGAATTGCGCTGGGTTCATGTGCGGGGTGGCCACGATGTGCGTCGTGCCGGCAGTCGCTGCAGCCTTGAGCAGATCACGCGCCTCGCCCAGTGTCGACGGGCCGTCGTCGATTCCAGGGAGTATGTGTGCGTGTAGATCGATCATGGTTTTCCCAACAGCACAGCAGCGGTGTGCACAGAGACGGTTGGACCGCGCTGATTCAACAGCATAACACCAGTGTGGCAGAGCCCAGAAACCGTGCAATGCCTGTGCCCTGGTCCTGACACGCGCCTCGCGCCCTCAGCGCGCCTCGGTTTTGGTCGCACCACACCGCTTGCAGCGCGAGCGCGTGACCAGTTTGCCCTTTTTGGCGTCAAACGGCGTGCCCGCCTCGGCTTGCCATTTGTGAAAGCCACTTTTGCACAGCGTCAATCCCTCGGCGCGTTTTGAGGCGCTGGGTCGCTTGAATGGCACTATTTTCGCCATAAAAGGGTGTTACCGGTGGCTTACATTACACTCTAGGTTGCCACAGTCGGTGGTACCACCGCCAACAGCTCCTTCTCGCTTGAATACCAACAGACAGACCATGCCGCGCCAACACCGCAAATCGCTCTCTCTCGCCATGCTGCTGGCTCTGTTTGCCGCGTTAACGGCTGGCACCTTCATCGTCGGGAACACCGTTTCGCGTTACGAGAACACCACCGGCAATCTCGCGGCGAATTTTCCGGGGGCACCCGGCGAGCAAGTGATCAGCGAAAATTGGAAACGGGTTGAGCGCCTAGACGGCGTGAGCTTTGACGACAACAGCCTGACCGTCAGCCGACAATCGCCCGGCTTGAGCTGGGGTGAAGTGCGCTACCCGTTGCCCGCCCCAAGCGCCGATCGCGCCACCCAATTGCTCGCCAGCGGCACCATGTCTAGTCGCGATGTCGTTGTGGGTGAGGAGAACTGGCACATTGCCCTCTTTGGGGTGTTTTTCTACGACGAAAACAACGACCGCATCAAACAGGCGGGTAAGACCGTGCAAGCCCTTGCGGGTGACGCCTCTGCGCTCCACTACGAACGCTCCATGCCCGTGCCGGCGCACGCCACGCAAGTGGGCGTGTTACTTCGCCTGTTCGAGACCACAGGCTCTGCCACGATCAGTAATCCGTCCGCCGTCTTGGTCAAACCTTGGCAGGGGTTCAACGGCGTGTTGCTGGCGCTTGCCACGGTCTGGGGACTTTTTGCCTTGACGGTGCTCTACACCCTCGCAGTGCGGGGCTCTCTGTTGGTGGCACTGGTGCCACTGGCAGTCACTGCTGCGATCTTGATCGGTGTGTCCCTGCCCGGCGACCACATGCGGTCATTGCTGTTGCCCATTTTCAGCGCCGCCCAAGGCATCCTGCCTGGCGACATGAGTTTTGGTCTGACCAACATTGCCAAACTCGGTCACGCTGTGGGTTTTGCCGCACTCGCTTTCCTCGCGCTCGCATTGCGGCGGGCTGTCGGTGCGACGGTGCTCGGCATCATCTGGTTTCTGGTGCTGCTGGCCATTGCGACCGAGTCTGGCCAGCTTTTTCTAACCGGTCGCAGCGGTCGGCTTGCGGACATCGGAATCGACTTGGCTGGTGCGGCTGTCGGCGGACTGATTTTCGCCTGCCTCGCGCTCGCCATGCTGCCGTTTCGCAAACGCCAATAACCTGCCCCGCTAGCCGATTTTGGCTGCCGATGTATCACTGTCGTAACACCTGCTGACGCAAAGTCCGCAGTGCGTGGAACTGCTTCACAGCTTTTGCGCAGCGATTTGGAAATGACGCACAAATTGTCGGATATTAGTGCCACGTTTCCGTCCACGTCTGGTGGGTATATCACCTGCCCACGTAGTCGAGCGCGACCACCAGTCTGTGTAAGGCTAATCATGACCACAACCCAGCAGTCTATTCAATCACCACACGACAACTGTGCAGGGGCGCCCAGCGCACCGGCCAAAGTCGTGATGTGGTCTAGCGCAGCGGTTGTCAATCTCGACGCCAGCACGCCACCACCAAGCCAAAGGCAAAGTGCACCATGAGTTTTCTCTTCACAGAAATTTCCGTCAGCCTGTTTATCGCGTTTTTGCTCGGTTGCATTTTGACTTGGTTATGGCGCGGTCATCAGATGAGAAAACGGGTCGACCAAGCCGAGAACGACGCCCTGCAACGCGGTCGATTGGACATCGCCAATTTGCGCACCGAGCTCGAAGAGAGTCACCAGAGCGTCGGCGCCCTGCAGGCTGACAACACCTTGCTCAAAGCGCAGTTGAACACCTCGCCGAAACCCACCATCACCTCAGACACAGAATCCAAACCCAGCGCGCCACAGCAGCTCGCTGAATTGGAGGCGCGCTACGCAGCGCTGCGCAGTCGTTGGGAGCGCGAGCGGACCCAGTTTGCCCAGCTTGTGATCAACAAAAACAAGCGTATCGCCGAACTCGAACAACAGGGTCCGAGTGAAGACCAAGCGGTCATTGAAGACGGCACGGCTGAGCACAGTGTGTACGACGACCGAAACTACAGCCGCCAGCAGCTCGAAGCGATGTTGGTGGACATGCGCGCCCAAGTTGCTGAACAAGAATCTGAGTTGGCCGAGCTGCGCTCTAAACAACAACCAGATCCAAGCGCATCACCCGCCATCGCGCGCTTGTCAGGAATAGACAGCGGAGCGATGCTCTCTGGCATGGTCGACCGCGATCTCGCCTCACAACCAGACGGTTCAAGGCTGATTGAGGTTGAGCGGGAGCGTGCGAACCTCTTACACCGAATCAGCGAACTGAACGGGTTGCGTGCAAGCGATGCAGAACACACGGCTGCATTGCAAAAGGACCTCGACTCGCTGCGCGACGAGGCGCAAAGCCAGGCGCAAGAGACCGACGAGCTGCGAGCACAGTGCGCGCGATTAAACGACGACATCGCGTCCATGCAATCTCTGCTCGATGCGACAACTGCCGAGCGAGATCAGGCACTCGCCGTAGACGCGGCGCCCACACTCGCCCCGGCGGTACCGCTGGCAGCCTTGGGCGGTTTGCGTGGCGACACCGGGACATTGCAATCTGATCTGAGCACCGTGCAATCGGAATTGCAGACCACGAGACGCGAGCTCGAATCACGCGACCAGCAACTGCGCTGGGCACACTCGGAACTCGACGAATTGCGTCCGCTGCAACACCAGCTGACCAACCTGCGCAGCAGCCTCAGTGAATTGATCGCGCGTGACGAAAACGGTGAACACGACGCGCAAACCAGCGACGAGCTCGAGTCCCTGCGCACGCGGCTCGCCAAACTGCAAGCCGACAGCAAGATCAACCTTGAGCGCAAAGAGCAGTACTACCAAAACCTGCTGCGAGAAAAGTCTGCACTGATCGCCCGCTTACAGCGTGAGAGCGAAGCCGAGTCCTGAATTCAGGCCCTCGGCTCAATCTGGTCTCAGGGCGCCCACCACACCACCGGCGCGCTGTGACGCGTCAGCACACTCGCAATCGGCGGTGGCGCTGACGCCACCATCCCACGCTCGAGCACGTCGAGCTTCTCGTCCCCGGTGATCAACACCCAGAGGTTGCTCGCGTTGCCAAGCGCCTCAGCCGACAGCGACAGTCGCGCCGTGGGTTGAGACGGCGGGCGCGCTGGCACACACAGCGCCGCGGCGTCGGCGAGTCCCTCTGCGATGTTGGGCATGTCCGGGAACAGCGACGCGGTGTGGCCGTCGGTGCCCATGCCGAGCAACGCAACATCAAAGGGCTGAGAGAGCGACGACACACGCGCCACAGCAGCCGCTACACCCTCTTCAGGTGACGCCTCATCGCCCTTTAGCAACACCGCGTTGGCCGCCGCCGCGTGGCCCACGAACAACGACTCACCGAGCATTTTCTGGTTGCTCGCCTCGTCTCGATCGTCGACCCAGCGTTCATCGCTGAGCAACACATCAACCTGTGCCCAGGCGAGCTCACGCGTGGCAAGCTCTGCGAAGCACGCTTGAGGCGAGCTTCCACCGGGCACCACCAAGCTTGCCCGTGACCGCGCGCCAAGCGCTTCAGTGATTGCCGAGGCGATGCCGTCGGCTAGCGCGATGGCGAGTTCAGCGCGGGATTCAAATCGTTTAATCTCGACCATGTTAAGTCTCTCTATAGGGATCAGGGTCAGTCGGCTGCACGGGCTTAAAGCGCCGGTGCATCCAGAAGTATTCGCTCGGTTGGCGGCGGATCATGGTTTCGAAATGGGCATCGAGCTGCGTTGTGACCGCGCTGGCGTCACCGCTGAGTGCCTCGGTCGGCGGGTTGATGGTCACCACCAGCTGGCCGTTCTCCTCACGGTGAATATCCACAAACAAAACCCGCGCATCGAGTTTCTCGAGCAGCCAGGCGGTGGCACGGCTCGACATCACCGGTTGCGCAAAAAAACGCGATTCAACTGCGGCGTGCCGGGCGACAACGCTCTGATCAGGCACCCACCACACCGAGCCCCGGTCTCTGAGCGTGCGCACAAGCTTGCGGGTCTGGTGCCGCTCGATGACCGACTTGGCAAACCGCAACCGCTTTGCCACTTCGAAGCGTTCAAAGTGCGGATTTTTCGCGCGTGCATAAAACGCCGAGAGCGGCGCGTGCTGGCAGAGCGCCAGACCAACCAACTCGATCGACATCATGTGCGGCGTGGTCAGCAACACCGGATGGGTGAGACTGACCGCTTGCCAATTCTCCAAACCGACGATCTTCACTCGCCGCTTGGCAAAGTCCACTGGGCCAAACCAGAGCTTGCCGGTTTCCAGTAACGACAGGGCCAGACCGTCAAAGCAGTCACTGACGACACGTTCGCGTGCTGCCGCTGAGAGCTCTGGCAACGCGCGCGCGAGATTGACCTCAACCACGCGACGGCGGCGCGGGACCGACCGGCGCATCACCCAACCCAGCGCACGACTCACACTGGGCCAGCTGCGCTCAGGCAAGCTCGACAGTACCCGGATCGCAGCCAGGCCCAGTAACAACGGCCAAGCCGTCGGGTCCAACAGCGGTAGGGTCGCGGGCGCGGCGCCTGTGGGTTTCATGGATGCCTACAAGAAAATACAATTGGGGGGCGCACACTGCTCCGCGCCCGCGCATGATAGCGGACCGACCACGCACCGTCACACTCCCACCCAAGGACCTCACCGGACCACCCCATGGCCTCTGATCTCTCAATGTGGCTCTACAACCGCTGTGTCGTCAGCTTGATAGGGTCTGTGTTACCCGTGCGCTGGTTTGGCCCCGAGCCACCGCCCGAGGCCGAGCTCACCAAGGCAGGCGAGCCGATGAAAATCGAGATCGTCGCGCACTGTTGGCAGTACGCGCACATGCTCGCCTACCAACTGCAGTCCGTCTGGGAGCACACACCCGACTCCGTCCAGTTAACCTACACGCTGTATTACTCGCCCGAAGACCGCGCCACCGCAGCGCTGATTGCCCACTACAACACTCTCAAATCAGACCACCTGCACTGGAACTGGCAGCCAATTGAAGCAACCGAATTGAAGCGACGCGCGATTGGGCGCAACCGCAGTGCGCTGGCGACCACGGCCAATTGGATATGGTTTGCCGATTGCGATCTGATTTTCCACCGCAACTGTATTGCAAGCTTGGATAACACTCTGCGCAAGCGCGCGCTGCGTCTCGCCTACCCGGCGAGCGAATGCATCACCGCCCTATTGCCGCCAGAGGACGCGATGCTGCACGTCGACCCAGGCGTGACACCGCAACCAATCATCGACCCGCAGCGTTTCTCGGGTTCGCCCATCCACAAGGCCAAGGGCGCGTTTCAAATAGTCCACGGCGACGTGGCGCGGCAGTGCGGCTACTGCCCACACCTTGGCCCCTACCAACGCCCGACGTCGCACTGGCGCAAAACCTTCGAGGACACGGCCTTTCGAAAATTGATCAAAGATCAAGGCACACCGGTGGATATCGTCGGGCTGCACCGCATACGCCACCAAGAGAAAGGGCGGTACCGCGGCGGCAGCGCCGTTGCTCGAATATTGAGCCGCGTGCGCACCACAATCCGTGCAACGCGTGGCAATTGAGTTGCGCTGCTTACACCTCAGCGCAGTCCCAAGACGCAAGCACGCGCCGCAGGATACTCGGTGGACATTGGGTACACTGCGCAGACCTTTTTTGCAGGTTCCTGTACTCAACACCGAGCTGCCAATGGCCACACCTCGGCGCGAGTCCCGCGCGCTATGACGCCCACTGAGCCCCGCAAGCACACGAGCGCGACAATGCCGCTGCGCTACCGGCTACTTTGCCGACTGGCTTGGCCGATCTTGCTGTGGATGAGCTGGCGCCAGGGTGTCAAAGCCGACGACAGCACCCTGTTGCCGCAGCGTCTGGCGCGTGCCCCGCTGCCCGGCGCTGTCGACATCTGGGTGCATTGCGCGTCGGTGGGTGAAGTGGTGACCGTCGCGCCGCTGGTAGACGTGCTGCTCGATCAAGGACACCGCGTGGCTTTGAGCGTGGTCACACCGACTGGAGCCGCAACCGCACGCAAGCGCTTTGGTGAGCGCCTCAGCGTTTGTTACCTGCCAATCGACTCGGCACGCGGCTGCGCGCGCTTCTTCGCGGCGCTCAAGCCCCTCCTTGGCATTGTGGTCGAGACAGAAATCTGGCCGCATCTCCTCAACGCGGCGAAGCGTGCTGGTGTCACGCTTGCGGTGGTCAACGGGCGACTCAGTTCCCGCACGCAAAACCCGCCCGCACTGTTGCGCCCTGTTCTTGAGCACGCGGTTTCCCAACTTGATTGCGTGCTCGCGCGCAACGCGGCCGACGCCGACGCCTGGCAAACGCTAGGTGTTGACCGCGCACGCATCAGGGTGAGCGGCAATTTGAAATTTGCCGGACTCGCGGGTCTTGCATCAGACCCGCCGCGTTTGCACGACGCGCCCTATTGGCTCGCCGCCTCCACCCACGCAAGCGAGGAACGCGATATCGCGCGCGCGTGGTTGGCAACCCCAGCACCGCGGTCCCACGTCTTGGTTATTGCACCGCGCCATATCGCACGCACACCAGAGATCAAAGCCGAACTCGAGGCACTCGGGGCGAAGGTTGCATTATTCAGCAACGCGGATGCAATGTCTGACCACAATGACATCGTGCTCGCCGACAGTTTCGGCGACCTCAACGCGTGGTATGCCCACGCTGACGCGGTCTTTGTCGGTGGTTCTTTCGCACCCGTTGGCGGCCACAACTTGCTCGAACCCGCGGTGCACGCGCGCTTTATCACCACCGGTCCTGTGCTGCACAATTTCAAGGAGGAAGCCGCACTCTTGAGCCAAGCGTCAGGCTTGACCACGGTTGATGACGCCACCGACTTAATTGAGCGCATCAGCCGTGCACTGACCGATGCTCAGACCCGGAAACAACAAGGGCTGAACGCGCAACGCGCGGTCAGCACCGTTGACGGCGTACTCGCGCGCTACACCGCTGAAATTGACGCGCTGTACGCACGTTCAAATTCTGACCAACCGGACTGACTGAATACGCCTTTGCGGTGAAGCGAACGCTTGAGTCGCGCACAATTGGCCGCCTGCCACCGGCGGTTTTGGCGGCGAAACTGGCACCGATCAAAGTCGATCATGTACCACCGCCCGCGACTGATCAGCAGATTGTCGACATTGAGATCGACATGGTCCAGTCCTGTATTATGAAAATTTGCCACCGTCTTCGCAAGCGAAGACCAGTCCACCTCTTGGTTGTGCCGAAGCTTTTCACCTAAGCTCTCGGCATCGGGTAGACGCGCTGTCAACAGCGCCGCTTGGTAGCGCCAAGCGCGCCGTGTAAAACCGGCGGCGAGCGGCTTGGCAACGGGCAAGCCGAGTTGCCAAAGGCGGCAGCTCAGCTGCCACTCGCGCCACGGCCGGGTACGCGCGAAACCGAAATACAAAAAACTCGACGCTGAGAACCTCGCCGGCAGCCCGCCGCGCCGGTAGTGGCGCAACACCGCATCCTGCCCGCCGACGTTGATCCGCCAGGCACTGCCCCGGCCGAGACCAATCCGCTCAGCATCGCTGCTTGGCTCAAAACACTGCGCTGCGTGACAGTCCGCAAGTTCGTCCACAGACCACCAGCGCCACGGGCCTTGGGTGCGCACAATCGCTTCGAAATTTGACGGACTCGGTGCCACGTGTCGACTCGGCAAAGTGGCGAGTGTAACAGCCGCCCCACGCTCGTAATCCACTGATCTCAGCCGCGCGCAGACGCAAGCCAAGGCCGCGCGCAAAAGAAGCTCAAAAAAGCCATAGCGAACCGCCAATACCGCTGCTAGTCTTGCCGCACCTTCAGGCGCGGTGTTCGCCATGGCCGTCTTTTTGCGCAACACGTGGCCCCTGCTTCTCGGCATGCTGCTGATCATGCTGGGCAACGGCCTGCAAGGCACACTCATCGGTGTGCGTGGCTCGATTGAGAGCATGGACCCGAGCATGCTCGGCTACGTCATGGCGGGGTACTTCGTCGGCTTCCTCGGCGGCTCCCAAATCACACCGCTATTGCTGAGACGGGTCGGCCACGTGCGCGTGTTTGCGGCGCTCGGCTCACTGGTCTCGGCGGCGTTCATTCTCTACGCGGCTTGGATCAATCCCTATTGGTGGATCGCGTTGCGCATTGTCGTCGGCTTTTGCATGTCCGGCGTCTACGTTGTGGCTGAGAGCTGGTTGAACGACTCGGCGGACAACGAGACGCGAGGCAAAGCGCTGTCGCTGTACTTGATTGTGCAGATGGCGGGCATCGTCTTGGGCCAGGTGATGCTGAACGCCGCTGACCCCGCGGGCTACGGCTTGTTCGTGCTGATTTCCGTGCTGGTCTCAGTGTCCTTCGCACCCATTTTGCTGACCGCCACCGCGACACCGGTGTTCGAGACTTCACGCCCGATGAGCTTGCTTGAGCTCTACCGCGCCTCACCGCTCGGTTGCGTTGGCTCCTTTGCACTGGGCGGTGCGTTTGCAGCGCTCTTCGGTATGAGCGCGGTCTACGCCACCGAGCGCGGATTCAGCCTCACCGAAGTTTCAACCTTTATCACCGCGATCTACGTCGGTGGCATGTTGCTGCAATACCCGGTCGGCTGGTTGTCCGACCGCATTGATCGACGCCTGCTGATCATTGCGGTGACCGCCATTTGTGCCGCCGCCTGCGCGGCGGTCTTCTACATCGAGAACAGCTTCACCAACTTGCTGGTGATCGCCTTTATTCTCGGCGGTACCACCAACCCGCTCTACTCGCTGTTGATCGCCTACACCAATGACTTTCTCGAAAACGATCAAATGGCCGCGGCGAGCGGCGGCTTGATCTTCATCAACGGTGTCGGCGCCATGGCGAGCCCGGTGATCGTCGGTATGATTATGACAACCGCGGGGCCGAACGGCTTCTTTGCATTTGTTGGTGTGCTGATGTCTGTGGTCGCGGTGTACGGCATGTACAGGATGACCCAACGCGCCACCGCCGATGACACTGGCCCATTTGTGAACGTGCCCTCTCGGATGTCACCCGTGGCGGTTGAAATTGCAACCGAGATCGCCATCGAGGAAGCAGAATTACTCGAGGAAAACGCGCTCGACGAGCCGGACGCTCAACCGTGACACCTGAGGCCACGCATCACACAAACACTTCGAGCTCGGGCTCGGCGGTGCCAAGCACGGCTTTGCGGCGCGCGACGTAATCCTGCATTGCCTCACGGCGTGCGACGTCGAGTGGCGGTGCTTCAAATTCATTGACCATGCGCTGCCAGATGGCGGTTGCGCGTTGGGTCGCGTCCTCAGCACCTGCTAACTGCCAGTTCTCGTGGTTTTGCCAATCGCTGAGCATGGGCTCGTAGAAGGCGGTTTTGTAGCGCGACATGGTGTGCGCGGCGCCAAAAAAGTGCCCACCCGGCCCAACCTCACGCATCGCGTCCAATCCGATCTCCTCGCGGTTGACCACAATCGGCTGCAACGCGGCGTGCAGGTGCTGCAACATCTCGACGTCCACCACCACTTTCTCAAAGGACGCAACCAAGCCCCCCTCGAGCCAACCGGCCGCGTGGTAAATGAGGTTGCCGTGGCCCATGACCGCACCCCACAGTGCCATCTGCGTCTCGTACACGGCCTGGGCGTCGACGCAATTGCTCGCGTTGCAGGCACTGGTGCGGTACGGCAGGTTGTAGCGGCGCGCGAGCTGACCGCCTGCGATATTGGCAAGGCTGTTCTCCGGTGTGCCAAAAGCCGGCGCACCCGAGCGCATGTCGACGTTGGAGGTAAATCCGCCGTAGACAACCGGTGCACCCGGTCGCACCAATTGAGTGAGCGCAATGCCAAGCAAGGCCTCGGCGTTTTGCTGCACCAGCGCACCTGCGAGCGTCGCTGGGGTCATCGCCCCCATTAAGGTAAACGGCGTGACCACGGTCGCCTGTCCAAGTTTCGCCATTTGCATGAGACCGTAGGCCATCGCGTCGTCGAGCTTGCGCGGCGAATTGACATTGATATTGGTCAGCACCGAGGGGCTGTCAGCGAGAGCATCCACAGGCAAGCCACGTGCAATGGCGCACAACGACACCGCATCAGCCGCGCGCGCGGCACCGATGCCGGTTGCGAGAAACACTTTGTCGGAGAGTGTGAGGTTGGCAAAGGTGGTGTCGAGGTGGCGCGTGTTGGCCGGCAGGTCCGTCGGCGCGATCGCCTGATTGCCAAAAAACGAGATCGCATTAAAACTCTGTCCGAGCTTGATCAGTGTCTCGTAGTCAGCGTAGTTGCCGGGCCTGCGCCCACGCATGCGGTCGTGCACGTTCGGGGGGCCTGACACCAAACCAAAGTGGATGAGGTCGCCGCCAACCTCAATTGAGCGTTCAGGGTTTCGCGCGTGCAGCTCAAAGCGTGCTGGCGCCGTTGAGATCAGCTGCATGATCAGCTCGCGGTCTAGCCGCACGATCCCGTCTTCAACCGTGCACCCGGCCTCGCGAAATAGGCGCAGCGGCTCGGAGCCGAGCACTTCAATGCCCTGTTCCTCGAGAAGCTCGAGCGAGGCCTCGTGGATCAATTCAAGCTGCTCTTCATCGAGTGCTGCAATGGGTGCAAAGCGGTTGCGCAGTGCACCGAATGCGATTTGCGGCAGCGACCGCGTAGTGACCAGCGTGTCATCGCGGCGACGGCGACGGCGACGGCGACGGCGTTCTGTACTCACAACAGCAATCCTCTGACGGTGACTCAATGCGCAGTCGCGCGCCACCCTCAGACCACCTTACAGCAAGCCTGCCCCCGGGTCTCTAGCCGCGTAGCACCGCTTCCACCAAAGCCAGGCCCAAGCTCGATGTGGTGGCGCCGCCTCCCATATCCGGGGTCAGTTCAGTGCGCGCGGCCAGCACCTCTTCTATGGCACCGAGAATCGCGTCGTGCGCCGCAGCGTGGCCGAGGTGGTCGAGCATCATCGCACCTGCCCACACCATGCCAATGGGGTTGGCAATGCCACGACCCGCAATGTCCGGCGCCGAGCCATGTACCGGTTCAAACATCGACGGGTGCACGCGCTCGGGGTTGAGGTTGGCACTTGGCGCAATCGCGATGGTGCCGGTCACGCCGGGCCCGAGATCAGAGAGGATGTCACCAAAGAGGTTGGAGGCGACGATGACGTCAAATTGGGACGGCCGATTCACCAAGTGGGCGCAGAGAATATCAATGTGGTACTGGTCGGTCGCAAGATCCGGGATAGTCTGCAGCCACGGCGGCAAAGCGCTCGTCCCAAAATGGCATGGTGTGGATGATGCCGTTGGACTTGGTGGCCGAGGTCACACAGCTCGCGTTCTGTCGCGTGGCGAGCTCAAAGGCATAGCGCATGACCCGGTCACAACCACGCCGCGAAAAAGTCGCTTGATGAAACGCCATCTCGTGATCGGTGCCCGCGTTGACGCGCCCTCCGACATTCGAGTACTCGCCTTCGACGTTCTCGCGCACCACGTAAAAATCAATGTCACCGGGTCGCGCGTTCGCAAGCGGACACGGCAGCCCGTCAAACAAACGCACTGGCCGCAGATTCACATACTGATCAAACTGCCGGCGAATCGGGATCAACAAACCCCACAGCGACTCGTGATCCGGCACACCGGGGAAGCCCACGGCGCCAAGGTAAATGGCGTCAAAGTCCGCAAGCGTCTCCAAGCCATCGCTTGGCATCATCGCGCCGTGTCGGTGGAAGCGCTCACAGCCCCAATCGAAGTGCTCGTACTCGAGTGCGATGCCAAATTTCTCAGCGGTCGCATCGAGCACCCGCAGGCCCTCTGGCATCACTTCTGTGCCAATGCCGTCGCCTGCGATCACCGCGATTCGATGCTGCATGGTACTTTAGTCCGGGGTTGCGTCGGCTACGCGCAGGTTATCAATCAACCGCGCCTTGCCAAGCTGTGCGGCCACCAACACAACCCAGGCATCAGGGCCTTCGTCGTCGTGCGGCGGTTCGAGATCGAGGGTGCTGCGCACAGTGACGTAGTCGGGCTCAAAACCCGCATCTGCCAGTCGCTGTGCCGCGCTGCGTTCAAGCTCAGCGAATTCGCGTTCACCCTGCTGCAGCGCGTGCGCGACCGCCCGCAAGGTGCGGAGAATTTCCGCCGCTTTGTCGCGCTCGGTGTCAGTGAGGTAACCGTTGCGCGAGCTGCGCGCCAGACCGTTCGCCTCGCGCGAGGTGGCAGCGCCAATAACTTCAACGGGCAAGTTCAGGTCTGCCGCCATACGCTTGACCACCAACAACTGCTGAAAATCTTTCTCACCAAACACTGCGACGTGAGGCTGCACCAAGTTGAAGAGCTTGCACACCACGGTTGCCACGCCGACAAAATGGCCGCGTCGGTGCGCGCCTTCGAGGATGTCGGTGATGCCCGGCACATCGACAGTGGTCGCGTGCGCCATGCCGCGCGGGTAGATCATGGTGTCGCTGGGCACAAACAGCGCGTCAGCACCCAGTGCACGGAGCTTCTCCATGTCCTCTTCTAGCGTGCGCGGGTAACGCTCGAGGTCCTTGCTCTGATCAAACTGCAAGGGATTGACATAGATACTGCAAATGGTTCGGTCGCACTGCGCCCGCGCGCGATCGAGCAGTGACAAATGGCCGTCGTGCAAATTGCCCATGGTTGGCACATAGCCCACCGTCTGTCCGGCATCGCGCCAGGTTTTGCGCAACGCGCGCATCGCCTCAATGGAATCTACGATGTCCACGCGCTTACTCGAAGGCGTACTCGGCAGTGGGGAAGCTGCCGTCTGTGACCTGCGTGACGTAGTCCTGGACTGCCTGCTCAATGCCCGTGGCACCGGCCATAAAATTCTTGGAAAAGCGGGTGCGCTTGCCAGGTGCAATGTCGAGGATGTCGTAGAGCACCAAAATCTGACCGTCGCAATCGGGGCCAGCACCAATCCCAATCACCGGCACGCTGGCTGCGCGGGTAATTTCCGCCGCGAGCGCCATCGGCACGCACTCGAGCAGCAAGATATCAGCGCCGGCGCGTTCGAGCGCAAGCGCATCTTCACGCAGTTTCAGGGCGGTCTCATCGTCGCGACCTTGCACGCGGTAACCGCCGATTTTGTGCACCGCTTGCGGCGTCAAACCAAGGTGGGCACACACTGGAATACCGCACTCGCTCAAGCGCTTGACCATGTCGAGCTGGAGTTCGCCCCATTCGAGCTTCACCACCTGTGCGCCACCCTCTTTCATCAGGCGTGCGGCGTTGGCGAGGCACAACTCGGGTGTGGCGTAACTCATGAACGGCATGTCCACCATGAGCATCGGACGCTGCATGCCGCGCGCCACCAGCTGACTGTGGTAAATCATGTGATCCATGGTCACCGGGATGGTGGTTTCGATCCCCTGTACCACCATGCCGAGCGAGTCGCCGACCAACACCACATCGACTCCGGCGCGATCGAGCACACCGGCAAACGCCGCGTCGTAGGCTGTCAGACACGAAAAACGCCGCTGTTCAGCCTTCATTTTTTGGAGTGTTGCCACCGTGACGGCACGATTACTCGCTTGTGCGCTCATTGGCTCCTCGCCTTGCAACCCGCAAACGCGTCATTGTTGCCCACCACGTGCAAGCACGCCAGTGTCAAGGCCTTATCAGGACAGCAATTTTCTCAGTTTGTCGGCGGAGTCGCGGTCGAGGCCGGGTGCGATATCGAGTAATCGCGTGCTCAAACTGCGGTAAATCAGTGCCGCAGACGGGTCGCGTTGGTCGAGCTCTGAGAGGTGCGCCGCAACGGTGCCGAGGTCGCCTCGCGACACCGGTCCACTCAGGGCCTGCGCCGAGCCAGACGCACCGACGTTCGCGACCACCCCACCGGCGAGATCGGCAAAGAGCGCCCGCGCTGTCGCCTCTGGTACTCCTGCAGCGCACCAAGTCTCAATCGCTGCATCCGCCAGCGCAACGATGGCGTTTCCGGCGAGAGACGCCGCGCCGTGGTAAGCGGTTTTGGCGCTGGCATCAACCGCAAAACACCGCCCACCGAGGCCGCTAAAGAGCGTATCCAGGCACGCCACACCCCCCGGATCGCCCTCGAGCGCGCACCACGTCTGACCAAAAGCCAACGCGGTATCGAGCGCCGGGAAGCTGCGCATGGGGTGACCGCTTGCAACCGAGAATCCGCGCGCGCGCAGCGCCTTGAGCGCAGAACTACTGCGCGATCCGGCGAAATGCACAGCAAGCCCTGTGGCTCGATCAGCTTGCGCCTGTGCGATGTGCGCTGCCACGTCCTCTAGCGTGTCGTCCGGGGTCGCGACCAGCCACAGGTCGACCTTCGGCACCTCAGTGGCGGAGAGATAGGTGCCACAGCGCAACTGTTCAGCCACCGGGTGCGGCGCTGAGCGCGCGAGCACCGCCTCAACGCGCAACAAGCCCGCCGCTTGCCACGCAAGGGTAAGCGAGCCGCCTGCGCGCCCCGGGCCGACCAAACACGCGCGCAGCGGTTCGCCACCGCGTTCTATGTCATCACTGCCAACCGCTGTCATGTCCGGCCTCTACACCGTCTGCGCCAAGGCATATATCCTGCTCGCAGCAAGGCAATCCCACAACCGCCGCGACTGCAATGTCACACATTTTTGCCACACGCCGTCACCTCGTCCGCTTGCTCGCGCTGCCGGCTGTGGGCGCTGGCTTGTCGTTGGCGTCAAACGCTGAATCTAACCCGTTATTCACTGCGGTGTCCGAGCGCGGCCACTTTGAAGTCAGTGCCGCGCCGCAAGATCAGCTGCTGCCCATCGGCACGCTGCACACCTGGACGGTGCAACTGCTCGACGTCTCTGGACGGCCGCTTGGCAACGCGGCGCTCGCGGTCGGCGGTGGCATGGCCGCACACGGGCACGGACTGCCGACCCGCCCTGTGGTCACGCCCACCGATCGCGTCGGTGAATTCCGTGTCGAGGGAATCAAATTCAACATGGCCGGCAGCTGGACGCTGCGCTTTGGCATCGAACACGGCACAACGCGTGACATTGCCGAGATCACATTTGATGTCGACTTCTAAGGCCTTAGCACTGGTCACGCTGTTTTGCGCAGCAATGGACAGCGCGAGCGCCACGCCATGGGAGTGGACCGCGCGCGAGGTTCGCGTGCTCAAGAGTTTCTCGCTCAGCGCACTGGGTGATCCGCCACCGTCGCCCGGCAACCGCTGGGCAGATGATCCAGGCGCCGCGACGCTCGGTGAAGCGATCTTTTTTGACCCGTCCTTCAGTGCAAACGACCAACTCTCCTGCGCAAGCTGCCACGCACCAGACTTGGATTTCGCTGACGGTCTCACGCGCGCGCAGGGCTTGGGCGCTGGCAACCGCAACACCCCAACCATCACCGGCACCGCGTGGAACACCTGGTTTTACTGGGACGGCCGGCGCGACTCGCTCTGGGCACAGGCCCTGATCCCGTTTGAAGCGCACAACGAGATGGGCTCAGACCGTTTGTCCGTTGTCCGCAATGTGGCATCAAGCCACACACTCACCGCGAACTACGAAGCTGTTTTTGGACCCTTGCCAGAATTTGACGATATCGCAGTGGCGCGCGCGAGCCCGCTCGCGGACGCAGCCCTGCGTGACAGCTGGTACCGCTTGAATTCTGAGCAGCAACGGCGAATCAACACCGTGTTTGTGAACATCGGCAAAGCGGTCGCGGCCTGGGAGCGCACGCAGCATTTCAAGCCCAGCGCATTCGATAGCTATATCGACAGTCTTGACGCGCTAGGTGAGACCGAGAACACCCCCGAGATCAGCGACGACATCAAAGCAGGCGCCAGGCTGTTCATGGACGCTGATACCACGCAGTGCTTGCAATGCCACAACGGCCCGACCTTAACTAACGGTGGATTTCACAACATTGGCACTGGCAACTTCGACGGCGACATGCTCGATTTCGGCCGCGTATTTGGCTTGCAAGCGGTGTTGATGGATGAGTTCAATTGCCTCGGTCCCTACAGCGACGCCGCACCCGAGGATTGCACCGCATTGCGTTTTCTGAATCGCGGACACCACATCCCGCTTGAGGGTGCGTTCAAAACACCGTCACTGCGCGGCGTCGACGGCACTGCGCCCTACTTTCACGATGGCTCGGCTGCGACGCTAAAAGATGTGATGCAGCACTACAATCGTCCGCCAGACACAGCCAAGGTCGGTGAACACGAGCTCAACGCACTTGAGCTAACCGACACCGACATCGAGTCCTTGGTCGCTTTCATGCAGGCGTTGACCAAGGCTGCCACCGACTGAGCACAGCGCGAATTTCAACGCGAGCGTTGCGGGTCACTCTCAACCGCTGGATCAGCTCGCTGGGCGCCCGCCGCGGCAATTGGCAAGGGCGCTGTGGCGTCGAGAAATTCCCGCACCATCGGCGGTGAGATGGCGTAGAACCCCATGAGGATGCGGTCCGCCCACGGCAGCTTGCTGCGAAACCAGGTAATCAACCGACCGAACCACAGCACTTCATTGGTCACAAGCGCCATACCGACAAGCAGAAAAAACCATCCAAGTGGCACGGGCAGTGGCACTAAGATCGCGCCTAACAGCAACGACAACAGGCCGAGTATCAGCCGCCCCACGCGTGGTCGCCGCCGGGTCAATCGCATGCTAGGCACGCCGGCACAGACCGGCCCCGCAGGCTGAATTCACCAAACTGACACACGCGCGACTCCGAGAGAAACCTAAGGGTGGGTTGCAAAGACTAGCGGGTTTCGTACCTGCCGCCATTCACCCGATACCGGCCACGTGGTGTAATAGCCCGACTCCGGACCAAAGCCGCCGTGCACACCCATTCATCACCCCATCCGACGCCCAGCACCGACTCCTCACAATGCTGGCGTAAGCTCACCGTGATCACGGGGACTGCCGCCGCATGCCGTCTGCACGCGCAACGGACGCTCGCAGCTGTTGACCAAAAGCGCTGGGTTGGCGACAACACGCCAGATACCTTTGAAGGGGTGTCGATGCGCGGGGCCAAACGCTGGCTTGGCAGCGAATGCGATGCACTGGTATTCGATGCCCACGATGGGTTTGACCCGGACGCACTGGGGGCTGCCGCGGGCACAGTGCGCGCCGCTGGCAGTCTGCTGCTGCTCACGCCTCCGCTCGGCGAGTGGGCCACACTTGCCGACCCAGTCAACGACCGCGTTGCGGTGCACGGCACCACTGTCGATCACTCGCGCTATCTCGCACGGTGCGCGCGGTTGCTGCCAACACTGCCCTGCGATCTGCGCGACGCCGACTCAGATCCGGTACCGGAACCGGGACCGAAACCCAAGGTTCCAGCTCCACCATCAAACCATGACAACGGCCCAGGTCGGCCCACCGCCGACCAACAACAGCTTATTGACAGCATCATTGACGACTTGAGCGCACCCGGTGCATGCGCGACCGTTGTTCAGGCCGACCGCGGCCGGGGCAAGTCGGCGGCACTCGGGCAACTGGCGGCCGCCTTGGCGAAGTGCGGACGCCGTGTCACGGTTACCGCACCGCGACGCTGCGTCTGCGACACCTTGTTTAAACACGCCGCGCAGCACTGGCCCACAGGCCAGAAAGTATCAGACTTGGCTTTTATAGCACCCGATCAAGCGCACACCATTGAGAACCCAGACGTTTTGCTGGTTGACGAAGCGGGCGGTTTGCACCTGGGATTGACACGGAAACTATTGCAACACTGGCAGAAAGTGGTATTTGCAGGCACTGTTCACGGGTACGAAGGCGCGGGGCGAGGTTTTCGCACGCGCTTTGAAACACTGATCAGCGGCCTGCCCCACCGCACGCAAGAGCACACGCTGACAGTCCCGTTGCGTTGGCCAGAAAATGACCCACTGGAGACAAGCGTCAATACACTGTTGATGCTGGATGCTGAGTGCAGCACAACTGGCGATCAATCCAAATGCAGATGGCTGGACCGCGACGCGCTGTCTGCTGACGAAACACCGCTGCGGGCGCTGTACGCGCTGCTGGCCACAGCCCATTACCGCACCCGCCCGCTGGACCTTCGCCAACTGCTAGACGGCCCGAATTTGCGCATCGCGGTGATAGAGCAAGGTGGCCAGCCAACGGCGGCTGCGCTGGTCGCCGACGAAGGTGAATTTACCGACCGTTCATTGGTTGACGATATCGCCGCTGGCAAGCGGCGACCGCGCGGTCACTTGCTGCCCCAACTGTTGACTTGGCAATACCAAGAACACGCAGCATGCGAGCAGCGCTGGTGGCGCGTCGTGCGCATTGCGGTGCACCCTGATCGGCAACGCAATGGCTTGGGCAGCGAACTGCTCGCGTGGCTGCGTTCCGAGGCCACATCACAGTCTGTGGACGCTCTTTGCACAAGCTTCGGCGCAGACCCAACGGTGCTGCCATTTTGGCAGCGCGCGAATTTCTCGCCGGTCTATCTTGGGCACGTGCGTGAAGCGACAAGCGGTGCGTTTGCGCTTGCGATGGTGCACCCACTGAGCCAGCGTGGGCACGATCTGCACAGGCGGGTGTCGTTCGCGTTCAAGGCGCACCGACAGACACGTGTCGGCATTGAATCGTGGTTGAACCACTATTTTGCAAGCCTGGATGACAGCCGTGAAAACTGACGTCAGCGTCATCATTCCAACCCACAATCGCCGCCACACGCTTGCGACCACACTCGAATCCGTGGCCAGCCAATCGCATGCGGCGGCCGAAGTTATCGTGATCGACGATGGCTCGAGCGACGGCACTGCAACGTGGCTACGCAAGGCATGGCCGAGCGTGACGCTGATTGAACAAGCCAATTCAGGCGTGAGCGCCGCGCGCAACCGCGGCATTGAAAGTGCGACGTCCACCTGGATTGCGCTGCTCGACTCCGACGACGCCTGGGCGCCTGCGAAACTCGCGCGGCAATTCGAGGCACTAGCCGCCGAGCCCATGCACCGGCTCTGCCACTGCGATGAGTTGTGGTTTCGATGCGGCGTGCGCGTCAACCCCAAAGTACGCCACCGCAAAAGTGGCGGCCACATTTTCGAGGCCTGTCTGCCACTGTGCGCGATCTCCCCCTCGGCGGCACTGATTCGGGCCGATGTGTTCGATGATATCGGTCATTTCGACGAATCACTGCCCGCGTGCGAAGATTACGATTTCTGGTTGCGCTTCTGCGCGCGCGAGCCCGTGCTGTTTGTCGACGAAGCGCTGGTGATCAAGACCGGGGGCCACAGCGACCAACTCTCACGACGCTATCCCGCCATGGACCGCTACCGTATACAGGCACTGATGACCCTGCTCGAACACACCCCACTCGGCGACACACAGCGCGCGGCGGCCGTGGCCACCTTGCGAGAAAAGATCGCCGTCTACGGTGCCGGCGCGCGCAAACGCGGTCGCGGCGACGAAATTGATGCCCTGCAAAGCCGCTTTGAGGCCCTGATTGGAGACTCACCTCCGTGCTCGTGATTGATGTGCAATCGCGCTTGACGCGCCCTGATGACGCGCAGGTGATCGCGCTCGATCCCACCGCGTCGCTCGAACGCGTGTGCACTGACCTAGACGACGCGCTCGCGCAGAGCACCCCGGCAGACAACAGCGCCTATCTCGTGATCACGCAAGACCCCAATTGGGCGCACGACAGCGATCAGCCACAGTTGGTCAATTGCATCGCATCGGACGGGGACACACGGTACCCGCAGATCCATTTTCGAAGCCCGCTCGCGCAGACTGCGCTGCGCCGGCCCACGGACACCGCGCGCGTGATAGCCATCTACGACAAGCTGATTCGGCACCAAGCAGCTGAGCTCGTGCAGTGTGTCGTCGCGCCACCAAACGCACAGCCGGCGACTATTCAGGCTGCACTTGAGGTACTGGCGACCGCCATGAACCCACTGCGCGAGGCCAAGCCAAGCGTCGTGCCTGAAGATGTCCTCAACGCGCTGTCTGAGGGAATTCACTACACCCACAGTGACAGCCTGCAACTCGCACGGCTGTGCAGCCGTTACCACGCCTTGTTCAAACGATGGCCAACCGCCTCAAAGGCACGTCAGTCCACAGCGCGCGCCACCCTCAAATACCTTGAATCTGAGATCGAGTCTTTTAAGTTGGCCTTCCAGTGATTGAGTCTGTCTACGTTGAAGCGGAAGTGATGGATCACCCACGCACGCGTGAGGTGCTCGCGCGGCTGCCGCGCGCGACGGTGCACACCATCGAGCGCTACGGCGAGCTCTTCAACCGCAAGCGACAAAACTTCCGCCTGCAAAAACAACAGCCAGCGTTGATTCTCGCGCGCAAGCACGCCAACCACGTGCTCGCAGCGCCACCGGAATACAACATCGGCGGGCAGCACAACTTCTACTTCAGCCACCTGCTCAACTGCGTCTACGACTGCCGCTACTGCTTTTTGCAGGGGATGTTCAGAAGCGCCAACTACGTCCTCTTCGTCAACTACGAGGACTTCTTTGAGCGCATCGCGGCAACGCAGCGGGAATTGACCACACCGGGTTGGTACTTCTCAGGCTACGACTGCGACTCGCTCGCGCTCGAACCCTGGAGCGGCTTTGCGGTTGAAGCAATCAACTGGTTCAGACAGCACCCCGACTGCCACATCGAACTGCGCACCAAGAGCACGCAGATACGCGGCTTGCTCAAGCAACCTGCCATCGACAACGCCGTGGTTGCTTTCAGCCTCGCGCCGGACCCAATAGCCCGCGCGCTCGAGCACAAAGCGCCAAGCCTGCAAAAACGCCTGGACGCGCTCCGCCAATTGGCCGATGCCGGCTGGCGTATCGGGTTGCGCTTTGATCCCGTGATCTGGGCGGAGAACCACGAGCAACTGTACGGCGACTTCTTCACAGCGGTCTTCAACGCGCTGCCGGTGGACGCGGTGCACTCGGTCAGCTTGGGCGGCTTCCGACTGCCAACCGACTTCATGAAGACCGTCACCAAGTTGCACCCGGAAGAGCCACTGTTTGCCATGCCGATGTCAACCAGCGACGGCATGGTGTCAGTTGAATCACAACGCGAACAAACGCTGCTGCGCTACTGCCGCGACCGCATTCTCGCGCACCTACCAGACGACCGCTTCTACCCCTGCCAAGCCATTGACGACAGCGTCGAGCCGCTTAAGGACGGCTGACCAGCCCGTTGAACCACACGCCCTCTGGCAACAGAATGCCGCGAAAGGCCCCGAGCAAATCTTGCTGGACAAAAAGATCCAACAACGGTCTTGGATCAGGTGCAACCGCTACCGCCACCGCCAGCAGCGCCCATGTCAACGCCGTGGTGAAATAATTTCGACGGTCAAAGAGTTTCATTGCGGTGCCAAAAGAGCGCTTAATTCGGCGGCCGGTGATGTTGACGCTGACCAATTCGTCGAGCGCAAGGTGTTGCAGATAGGCCAAGCTCACAACCAGGCCGTAGAGCGTTGCGATAAACGCCGTTTGCGCAAACAGCGCGTGCAGCACGTTTGCGGTTAACACACCCGCGAGCAAAGCCGCCGGCACCGAGTGATACATCCCGCGGTGAACGGTAATCGCAGCAAAGAGGTGCGCGAAGGCCACCCTCGTGACAACGTAGAGCACCAGCCACAAGATCACGCTCTCGGCAATCGACAAACGGTTGGCCACGGCAAACACCGAGGCGAAGGCGAGCAACACAGCGAGCACGCTAAAGGCGATGTTCACAGGCGTGCTGCGCTCGGCGTCGAGGTCAGGCGCAAGACCGCCGGCGGTGCCGAGCACAAAGCACAGTGTCGCCTCGGCGGGTTCAATGTGGCCGAGCGCCAGAAGACCGGTTGCGATCATGCCGCTCTGCACCGCTGCCGCTGAAAAATGGGTATTGAAATTGGCCACTGACTGTCTCCAAGCACCGATCGCCGCGCTGTGTCCGCGACCGGATGGCGCGAATCAGAACCACGGCACCGGGTTATCTGATAAATTGCAATTCAAGTATAGATCCGACCCCGCCGGCCCAGATTCATGGACCTCTTAACAGCGACCTCACTGCCCGCCAGTCAACCCCGGCCGACGCATGTGAAGGTGGACCTCGACGCCATCACGCACAACTACAACGCCCTGCAACTACACAGCGGCGTGAAGGTAATGGCTGTGCTCAAGGCCAACGCCTATGGCCACGGAATTGGTGTTGTCGCCCGTCACCTCGAAGCGGCAGGCGCGAGCGCCTTTGGGGTTGCCTACCTCGAGGAAGCGCTGTTGGTCCGCGCGCTCGGCGTTAAGACGCCCATCCTCGTCTTTGGCGGCGTGGTCACGCCACAAATACCGGATTTTTTGCGCCATGACATTCAACTTGCAGCGTCATCAGTTGAGAAGCTCGAGCACATTAACCGCGTGGCGGCTGAACTCGGGGTACGCGCCAAAGTGCACCTCAAAATCGACACGGGCATGGAGCGTATCGGCACGCACTATTACAATTGCGGCCCGCTTTTCGACGCCGCCAAACACTGCACCGAGTGCGACGTCGAAGGCGTCTATACACACCTCGCCAACGCAGACTCCGAGGACCTCGCCCACACGCACGTGCAGCTTGAGCGCTTCAATACCTGCGTATCAGCGCTGGCAGACACGCTTGGCTTTATGCCAGTTCGACATGTTGCCAACTCCGCTGCAACGATTGGCCTTTACGCCGCGCACTGCGACATGGTGCGCTCGGGCCAGGCACTCTATGGCGCACTGCCCGCGCCACATCTGGCTGGGCGCGTGCCGCTTAAAGCCGCACTTGAGTGGCAGTCGAGCGTGGTGTTTTTCAAGGTGGTCAAACCCGGTCACCCGGTCAGCTACGGCTCGACCTGGGAGACCGAGCGGAACACTCGCGTGGTCACGGTGCCAGTTGGCTACGCCGACGGCTACCCCAGGCGATTGTCAAACCAAGGCGAAGTCGTCATACGCGGCAAACGCTATCCCGTGATCGGCCGCGTGTGCATGGATCAGATTATGGTGGACATAGGCGACGACGAAGCTTGGAATGGCGACCCAGTCACATTAGTTGGACCGGGCTTACCGGTCAGCGATGTGGCCAGACTTGCCGACACCATCGCGCACGACATTCTCTGCGGCATCAGTGCCCGCGTACCGCGTTTCTACCACCGATCAGGCCAGCCCGTGCAACCATGACCTTCACTGTAATGATAAGCGCCGGCGAGGCCAGCAGCGACCTGCACGCCGCCAATGCGTTGCGCGCCTTGCACGCTCAGGGAATTGAACCTGAGACTTTTGGCATGGGTGGCACGGGATTACAGTCGCTCGGGATGACGCTCGATGTCGACAACCGCGAGCTCGCGGTCATTGGGATTGTCGAGGTGCTCGCACGCTACCCCGAGTTCCGACGCAAGCTCGCGCTGCTGCGCGAGCGACTGCGTGAGCGCAAACCCGATCTTCTGATGCTGGTCGACTACCCAGACTTCAATCTCAAGCTTGCTGAGACCGCGGTTGCACTCGGTATTCCAGTGTTGCATTACGTCAGCCCACAGATCTGGGCGTGGCGTGCCGGGCGCATCAAGCGCATTGGCAGCTTGGTGTCGCACATGGCGGTGCTCTTTCCCTTCGAGACCAAATACTACGAGGCCGAGGGCATACCGGTCACGTACGTCGGCCACCCTTTGATGGACGAAGTGCCACGCGATCTCACGGTCAGTGGCTGCCGGGAGGCGCTCGGTGTGGCGCAGGACGCGCGGGTGGTCGGACTGCTGCCGGGCAGTCGCCACGGTGAATTGCGCCGGCTGTTGCCGTTGCTGCTCGACAGCGCCAGCGCCTTGCTCGCGCGAGATCCAGGCCTGCAATTTTTATTGCCCCTCGCCGATGCCCTTGACCCAGAATTGCTCGACGCCTACCCCGCACTCGGCGAACTGCCGATCACCGTCACCCGCGGTGACACCCACCGCACTGTCAAAGCCTGCGACGCGGTTGCAGTGGCCTCGGGCACCGCGACCTTGGAAGTGGCCTTGCTCGGTGTGCCGATGGTGATCGTCTACAAAGTCCAACCGATCAACTACGCGATTTTGTCGCGGCTGATTCGCATCGAGCACGTGGGCCTTGTGAATATTGTCGCCGAGCGCGGCGTGGTCACCGAGCTGCTGCAACACAAAGCCACCCCGGGTGCTGTGTGTGAGGCTGTCAGCGCACTGCTTGAAAACGAAACCCACCGCGCTCAGGTGATTGCGGACTTGCACACCGTATCCGAGCGCATGGGCGCCCCCGGCGCGTCTGCACGGGTCGCGGCACTGATGCACTCACTGGCAACGGCGTCTTAGTCGGCTTTGGTGTCCTGACGCGTGTTGTGCCGCACCACACCTCGGGTGCTCGCGGCGACAAACTGCACAAAATGCGCAACGTCGGGCTGTTCTGCGGCAAGCGGTTCGAGCGCCGTCATCGCCTGCTGCCGATCCCCGTGGTCTCGAATCAAGCTGTTATAAGCTTGCTTGAGACCAGACAGGGTCTCGCGCGCAAAACCCTTGCGCCGCAAACCCACGGTGTTGATGCCGCGCGCCTTGGCGAAGTTGCCAGACACCAAGGTGAACGGCGCGACATCGCAGTTTATCGCCGAACCCATCCCAGCAAAGCTGTGACGGCCTATGCGGCAAAACTGGTGCACCAGTGAAAAACCCGCGAGCGTCGCGTGGTCTTCGACCACCACATGCCCCGCGAGGGACGCGCCGTTGGAGAACACCACGTGGCTGCCGACCTGACAGTCGTGCGCGACGTGGGTGTAGGCCATCAGCAGATTGTGGTCACCAAGACGGGTGAAACCACCACCCTGTTCGGTGCCGCGGTTGACCGTGGCGTATTCGCGTATGGTGTTGTGGTCGCCGATCTCAAGCCAGGTCTGCTCGCCGTCGTATTTGAGGTCTTGCGGTGCGCCGCCGACCGACGCGAAGGCGTGAATGCGGTTGTGCGCACCGATGCGCGTCGGGCCTTCGAGCACCACGTGCGGGTCAATTACGGTGTGCGGTCCCAGGCTGACGTTGGCGCCAACCACGCTGTAGGCACCCACGTCACAGCTGGGGTCCACCTTAGCGCTCTCATCAATAACTGCCGTTGGGTGGATCACGCGGGCTTGTCCTGTACCGCGATCATCAAGTCCGCTGTTGCGGCGGTCTCTCCATCGACCGTAGCGCGCCCGGCAAATTTCCATATGCCGCGCCGAGACTTCTCGACAGTCACCTCGAGCAACAATTGATCGCCTGGCACCACTTGGCGTTTGAAGCGAGCGTTGTCGATGCCAACGAACAAATAGAGCTCACCAAGCGGACCGCCGTCCTCGGCCCTAAAGGCGCACAGGGCCGAGGCCTGCGCGAGGGCCTCGAGAATCAACACACCGGGGAATATAGGCAAATCAGGAAAGTGGCCCTGAAACTGGGGCTCGTTTGCGCTGACATTCTTCACCGCTTTGATGGACTGCCCAACCTCAATTTCGAGCACGCGGTCTACCAACAAGAACGGGTAGCGGTGAGGCAAGTGTTTCAGGATTTCTGTCAATTCCATTGGGCTCATCACCTTTGAGTTTACCGGGCAGATATTTCGATCAACCCTGTCACAGTATAGAGAGTGCCGGCAGCAGGACGTCGATCAGCGACGCCGGTCCAGCTGTCGAAAGCGTGCGACCAGCCGCCGCCAAACGCGCACTGGCATCACCGGCATCACCGAGGCGTAAACGCCTCTCTCGCGGATCGAGCCCGAGACAACCGAATGGCCCATCAGCACCACATCGTCAGCGATATCCAAGTGGCCGAGCACGGCACTGTGACCACCAATTTGAACCCGCGCACCAATCTTGGAGCTGCCCGCGACGCCAGTGCAGCCGGCAATGGCAGCGTTCGCACCGATTTCGACGTTGTGTCCGATTTGAATTTGGTTGTCGAGAATGACGCCGTCTGCGATGACCGTGTCACCAATTGCGCCGCAATCAATGGTTGTGTTGGCACCGACCTCAACGCGGTCACCGATCCGCACGCTGCCAATCTGCGCAATTTTATGCCAAGCCTGATCAGTGTCCGGTGCAAATCCGAATCCATCGCTGCCAACAACAGCGCCACTGCTGAGAACGCAGTCTCGACCAATCGAGACGCCATCGTGCAAGACAACCCTTGGATCGAGCACCGTGCCGTCTCCAAGCGTGACACCCTCACCGATCACGCAGTGCGCGCCAATGACGCAGTTCTCGCCAACTCGGCTGCCCGCACCGACAACGGCAAAAGCCCCAACGTGTGCGGACGCTGCGATCTTGGCTTCAGGGTCAATCAGCGCTGTCTGATGCTGGCCGGCCGGCGGCGCCGTGCGTGGGTAGAGCAGCTGACTCAGCCGCGCGTAGGCAAGGTACGGCGCGTCGCTGAGCAACTTGGCACCACTGAATTGATCGCGGTGGGCTGACGACATCAACACTGTGCCGGCACACGTGGTTGCGAGTTTTGGCAGGTATTTTGGGTCGGCGACAAAGGCGACATCCGTGCCGGATGCAGCCTCCAGCGTATTGAGCCCACACACCGGTGTCTGCGCGTCGCCGTCGACTTCGAGTGACAGCCGCTCGGCAATCTCACCGACGGTTGTGACAACCGCACGCACCACCTCAGTTTTGCTCGCGCAATTGCTGCAAGATGCGTTCGGTGACGTTGACGCGGTCGCTCGCAAACACAACGCCCTCGGTGAGCAGCACGTCGAAGCCTTGCGCGGTCGCAAAATCCGCAACCGATTTCAGAATGTCCTCTCGCACGTTGCGAAGCTCAATGTTGCGCTGGACGTTGAGGTCCTCGCGAAAGGCTTGTTCTGCACGCACGAGACGGCGTTCAATCTCCACAATCCGCCGCTGCAACTCAGTGCTTCGCTCGGCGTCGTCTTCGACCTCTGCGGCTTCTTCACGCAAGGCGTCGAGCAGCTGGCGGGTCTCAGTGACCTCCCGCTGCCGCGGTTGGAACTCGATTTCCAAACGCTCTGTCGCGGCTTCAGCTTGCGGCGAATTGTCGATCAGGTAGCCCACATCCACCACGCCGATGCGAGCGCCATCAACGCCGAAAGCCGGCCCACACAGCGCGCCGACAGCAAGCGAAATGATCAGAAATAATCGCGTCATCGGTGATGGCACAGGTGTTGGACAAGATCCTCAGTCTACCACCTCATCGACACTGCTGAGAGCTTGGTATCAGAAGGATATGTTGAATTGAAAACGCTCGAGATCATCACCAGCTTGGCGCTCAAAAGGCCAGGCAAGGCTGAACTGCAGCGGCGCTATGGGCGAGAACCAGGTCAGGCCGACACCGTAACTCAGGCGCAGATCTGAGGCATCAAAACTGTCAAAGTCGGTGAACACATTCCCCGCGTCGATAAACATGCCCATTCGCACGCGACGGGGCGCGAGCGAGTCGCTGTTATCGTCTGTGAATGGCGGGGGAAACAAGACCGCGAGCGTGCCGAGCGCGCGGAAGTCGCCGCCAGCTGCGTCACCTTCGGAATCGCGCGGCCCGAGGCTCTGGCCACGAAAGCCACGTACCGAGTCCACACCGCCGGCAAAGTAGCGGTCGTAAAAGGGCAAATTCTCAAAGGCGTCGCCGTAGCCCTGTCCGTAGTCAGCTTCTAACTCAAGTGACAAAACCGTTTCACCAAACAATGGCTTGTAGGCTTCAAAGCCATAACCAAGCTTGTAATATGGGTAATCGTGGTTTGGCGCCCCACCCTCTAGATTGAGTCGGTGAATGGTGCCGTCAGACGTGAAAGCCAAGCGATCTCGGGTGTCAAAGGTGTAGCCAAGAGTCAGATTCAACCCTGAAAAGCGATCGCCGTGATCCGCCAAAAAGTCGGTGATCTCATCCGATGAGGAGTCAGTCTCGTCGATTTGTATGGAGTCGTAGCCCCAACCCAGTCGCAAGGTTGAATACTCGCTGCGCGGTATGCCATAAGTTGCGCCCAGCCCCCATGAGTTGGCAACCCACTTTGAGGTGGTCTCCACATTGTCCGTGTCCGTCTCGCGCCAATTCGCCGACAAGGTCCGGCTGATGCCGTCGTCGGTGTAGTAGGGCTCGGTCAGTGACAGACTGTAGTTTTCGGTGGTCGCCGAGCGCGAGAAGCTGAGCTTGACGTTATTCCCCGTGCCGAAGGCGCTGTGCACATCGAGGTTCAGCGAATACTGGGCGCCATTGGATCCGTAACCGACGGACGCGCTGAAATTGCCAGGCCCACCCTCTGAGAGTGTGACTTGCACGTCGAGCAAGTCGTCTCGCCCGGTGACTCGGTCAGTGCGGATGGTGACGCGGTCGACAAAGGGCAGCCGTTGTATGCGCTCGCGGGATCGACGCAACAGCGATGGCGAAAACAAACTGCCTTCTACAATGCGCATCTCGCGGCGGTAAATTTCGTCGCGGTTGCCGACATTGCCAATAAACTGAATCCGCCGAATGTAAAAACGCTGGCCGCCAGTCACAATGAAATTCAGGTCGACGGTTCGCGCATCGCTGTCCTCGTCTGTCGAGATGGCGATCTCTGGGAAGGCGTAGCCGTCCTCGCCCAGCCGATCGCTGATCGCCTGCTGACTCGCACTGACTTGCTGGCGCGAAAAAATCTCACCAGAGGTCACTGTGAGCGCGTCGAGTAGGTCTTCGCGCGGCACGCGAAAGTCACCACCGAGCCGCACTGCACCGAGTGTGTAAACCGGACCCTCGTCGAGGGTGATGGTGATGAATATGTCTTCGGGACGCTCGCCGAGTGAAACTTGGGTCGAGACAATCTCAAATTTGAGATAACCGCGGTTGCGGTAGAAAGCCTCTAAGCGTTCGATGTCGCCGTCAAGTGAGGCTTTGTTGTAGCGATCTCGGCTGCTGAATGGATTCCAGGGGCGTGCACGCAATTCAAACAGGTCGAGCAGTCGATCCTCGGCAAAACTGTCATTGCCGACAATATGAATATCGCGGATTTCAGCGCGCACACCTTCGGTGATGGTGATCGCGACTTCGACTTCATTTTTGTTTAGCTCGACGATTTCGGTGTCGACATCAAGGCTGTAATAGCCTTGATCGAAATAGACGTTGCGGATTTCACGGTCGACCGAATCAAGGGTCGAGCGGTTGAACAACCTACCGCGCACCAGACCTATGCTGCGCATCCGATCTTGCAAGGTGTCGGAGTCTATTGCGTCATTGCCGTCAATTGAAAATTCAGCAATCGCCGGGCGTTCGTCCACCGCAACGACCAAAGTGTCTGCATCGCGTCGCAGGCTGACATTGTCAAAGAGGCCGGAGTCGAATACCGCGCGGATGATGCGGCCAGTGTCTTGATCAAGGTCGATTGCGTCCCCTTCTCGAACCGGCACGTAGTTGAGGACGGTGCCTGTGCTCACACGTGAATTGCCGACGACCTCGATACGTTCGACGCGCATCGTCTCGGCTTGCAACGCGACGGAGGCGCCGAGCAAGGTGAGCGCCGTCAACACGCGAGCAAGCTGTTTTGTCATGCTATTCACTTGATCCAGACAAAGCCGCCGTGTGGCCCAATGCCACCGGCTGAGGGAAAGTTTAGAAGAAATGCCGCTGGCCGTATAACCGCCACACGCACATCCCCGTCAGCCGACCAATCGCAATATGTCGTTGTAGAAGGCCAGACCCATGAGCCCAGCGAGCAAAGCCAAGCCGATCTGCTGGCCGATGAGCTGCGAGCGCTCTGACAGTGGCGAACCTTTGATCGCCTCAACTGCGAGAAACAACAGGTGCCCACCGTCGAGCACTGGCACCGGCAGCAGGTTTAACACAGCCAGACTGACGCTGATCAGGGCGATGAATTTCAGGTAGTGGTCAATGCCAACGCTCGCCGACTGTCCGGCAAACTGGGCAATGGTCAGGGGCCCACTGACATTCTCAAGCGCCGCCTGACCGGTGACGAGTTTGACAATCATCTGCACCGTCAAAGTCGTCATGTTCCATGTCTCGGCGACTGCTTTGCCGATGGCGTCGAGTGGCCCGTGTCGGTCCACAGACTGCAAAGTGGCCATCGCGTCCAAGTAGTCTTGATCGGCTTTCGCCGACGCGCCGATAAAACCGAAGCGGTTGTCGCCCTCGCCGCGCACGCCGGGGATCAGGGTCAGCTCCTGGCGCGCGCCGCTTCGCTCAATCTCGAGCCGCAGCGGCACACCGGGGTTGCCACGGATGTGTTGCACCCAGTCGCCCCAGTTGGTCACAGCTTGCCCTTCGACAACGAGGATGCGGTCACCGCTTTGCAATCCCGCAGCCGCAGCCGCCTCACCGGGGCTGACTTCGTCAATCACTGGTGCCAGTGGTGGCAACCAGGGCCGCAGGCCGGCGTCAGCGACGATGTCGCGCCCGTGTTCTAGCGTGCCTTTGGCATCGACCATGAGTTGGATATCGCCACTCACGCCGTTGCCGTCGCGCACACGCAACACCACAGCTTCATCTGGCGAGGCGAGCGCGCTGTCTAGCATAGCGAGCCTGACGCTCTCCCAACTCGCGGTGTCCCGTCCGCCGACAGCCACGATCTCAGTCCCTGCCACAACACCGGCCTGCGCGGCGGCAGAGCCTTCCACGGGCGTGTCGAGTCGTGGCGCGAGCCCGGAGATACCGATGACAAACATCAACCAATAGGCTGCAATGGCGAGCAGGAAGTTAGCTATTGGACCCGCGGCGACGATGGCTGCGCGGGTTGCGACACTCTGGCGATTGTAGGCCGCCGCTGCCTCGGTCTCGGGCACCTCGCCCTCTCGCTCGTCGAGCATTTTGACGTAGCCGCCGAGCGGGATCATGGCGATCACGTATTCGGTGCCGTCGGCGCCAACGCGTTTCCACAGCGGTTTGCCAAATCCCACGGCGAAGCGCAGTACTTTCACACCCAGCTTGCGTGCAGTCCAAAAGTGGCCGTATTCGTGAATTGCGACCAACACACCGAGCGCAACAATAAACGCGGCGGCGTAAAAGAGGGTATTGCCAATCATGAGCTGAGCACCGAGCAGTGTTGTAGTTGCGCGCTGGCCACACGGCGAGCAGACGCATCGGCGTCAATCACCGCTTCAAGCGAGTGCGCGGCTCGCGCTTCCACGCGGTTCAAGGTGTGATCAACGATATCCATCATGGTTCGAAACGGGATCTGATTGTCGAGAAATCCCTGCACTGCAATTTCGTTGGCGGCGTTGAGTATGGCAGTGGCTGTGCCACCGGCCTTGGCCGCGTGTCTCGCCAAGCCGAGCGCTGGAAAGCGTTTGTCGTCCGGTGCCTCGAAATCGAGCCGCGCAAGTGCGACCAAATCAAGCGCTTGCGCACCGCTGTCGATGCGCTCTGGCCAGGCGAGCGCGTGGGCAATTGGTATGCGCATATCGGCCGCACCGAGCTGCGCCAACAGCGAGCCGTCACGGTAGCGCACCAACGAGTGCACCGTGCTCTGCGGGTGGACCACGACGTCGATATCGTCCACCGAAATATCGAACAAAAAACTCGCCTCGATCACTTCGAGCCCCTTGTTCATCAGGCTCGCCGAGTCGATAGAAATTTTTGGCCCCATCTGCCAGCGCGGATGCGCCAGCGCTTGCGCCGGTGTCACCGCGTCGAGTTCCGCGAGACTCCACTGGCGAAAGGGACCGCCCGAAGCCGTTAACACGATGCCAGAGACGCCGGTTGTGCACACGCCAGAGGCCTGCTGTGGCAGGCATTGGAAAATCGCGTTGTGCTCGCTGTCGATCGGCAATAAAGTCGCGCCACACTGCGCAACTTCGTCGAGCAACAGTCTGCCGGTCATCACGAGCGATTCCTTGTTGGCGAGAAGCACCCGCTTGCCTGCCCGCACCGCCGCCAGCGTCGGTCGCAACCCGGCCGCACCTGTAATCGCCGACATCACAACGTCAGCACCGCCCTCGGTCGCCACGGCGACTTGCCCGTCGAGCCCAGTGAGCACTTGCGTAGAACTGCTCACCGCTTGCAGCTGTAGCTGTAAGTTCTGCGCGGCCTCTGCGTTCTCCAGTGCAACAAACTCTGGGTGAAAACGCTGACAGAGACTGAACATCAGCTCAACACTCTGACCCGCGCTCAGCGCTACCACGCGGTAGCGCTCGGGATGGCGGGCAATGACGTCAAGCGTGCTGCTGCCAATTGAACCCGTTGCACCGAGCACACTGATGCCGACTCGTTCGTCCACTCCTACACCAACACAGCTGGGCACAGCGCGATGAACACCGGCACTGAGGCGAGCAAGCTGTCGATGCGGTCGAGCACACCGCCGTGACCGGGCAACACCCAGCCACTGTCCTTAACTTTGGCGGCGCGCTTTAAAGTGCTTTCAAAGAGATCGCCTGCAACTGAGAACACCGCTGCCAACACTGAAGCAACCACCCACGTGACGGGCTGCTGTTGTGCAATCTCAAAAAACGGCATGACCGCAAGCGACAGCAACACCACACACACCAAACCGCCGACCAAGCCTTCGACAGATTTACCGGGGCTCAGCGTGGGCGCGAGCTTGTGCCGACCGAAACGGCGGCCGGCGAAGTAAGCACCAATGTCAGCGGCCCAGGCGATTGCAAGCACATAGAGTAACAACCAGCTGCTGTTGGCCTGCACCAAGACATCGAGCACGCACACAACAATTAGAAGTGAAAACACCGTCAGCGCTGTCCAGCGCTGTGGCGAGCCCGGCAAACTGCCGCGCTCGAGCCAAATTAACCACACCACGAGCCCAATCCAGCTCACCGCCGCGAGCCTCGCAAGCCACAGTGCAGCCTCCGGTGTGATGAGCTGCATTGCCAATAGTGCAACCACTGACACCGCCACTGCACACATCCAGCTCAATTGTTTGGACCAATTTTGCAGCTGCGCGCACTCCTGCGCGGCAAACAGACAGACGACTGCCATCAACACTGAAAAATACAAGGGCGGCAAAAAGAACAACGTCGAGAGCACCACAGCCACGAGCACCAGTGCTGTGATTACACGCTGTTTAAGCACCGCCGACCGCCTCGACTTGCTCGCCGGTCTGCCCAAACCGGCGCTGGACCCGGTTAAAGCTTGCGATCGCAACGTCGAATTCCTCGGCGCCGAAGTCCGGCCACATGCAGGCGGTGAAATGAAGCTCGGTGTACGCCAATTGCCAAATCAAAAAATTCGAGATTCGCACTTCACCACCGGTGCGAATAAAGAGGTCGGGTTCGGGCAGATCACCGAGGCACACGTGGCGCTGAAACAGCCCGGCGTCGATGGCATCGGGTTCGAGTTCACCGCGACGCACTTGCTCTGCCAGTGACTTTGCGGCCTGCACGATGTCCCAACGCCCACCGTAGTTGACGGCGATGTTCAAGTTCAGCTTAGTGCCGGCGCTGGTGTCTTCAACCGCTCGCGCCATCGCTTGCTGCAAGGCTGGAGACAGTTGTGTAACGTCACCGACAAAGCGCAATCTGACGCCATATTTCACAAGGTCTTTGACTTCGTTGCGCAATGCCCTGAGAAACAACGTCATCAACACGTTGACCTCTTCAACGGGCCTTGACCAATTCTCGCTGCTGAACGCAAACAGCGTGAGATTGGGTATGCCAAGTCGCACACAGTGCTCCACAGCGGCGCGCGCTGCACGGGCACCCCGGCGATGACCGTAGGTTCGGGGTTTGCCGCGTTGTTTTGCCCACCGACCGTTGCCGTCCATGACAATGGCTACATGCTGAGGCATGGGTGTCACTTGTGGCGCAGTGTCAGAAGACATCAGGCCTTAAATCCGAGGTAGGTGGACAACAAGATTTGCATCCTGGTCACACTTCCATGAGGTCTTTTTCTTTCTCCGCCAACGCCGCATCAACTTCCTTAACGAAGCGGTCAGTCAGCGCTTGCACATCATTTTCGGCACGGCGCAGTTCGTCTTCTGAGATCTCCTTTTCCTTTTCGAGCTCTTTGAGGTCGCCGTTGGCGTCTCGGCGAATGTTGCGTACTGCAACCTTGCCACCTTCGGCCTCGGCGCGAACGACTTTAACCAAGTCCTTACGTCGCTCTTCAGTGAGCGGTGGCAACGGAATGCGAATCACCGTGCCAGCGGTGTTTGGGTTGAGCCCGAGGTCGGAGTCGATGATCGCTTTCTCGACCGCAGACACCATGCTCTTCTCCCACGGGTTAACCATCAGGGTGCGTGCATCTTCAACCGAGACATTGGCCACTTGGTTGAGCGGCGTCTCCGAGCCGTAATACTCGACCACTAAGCCGTCGAGCAAACTCGCGTGCGCACGACCCGTGCGAATGCGAGTGAATTCTCTCTTCAATGCCACGATGGACTTTGCCATGCGTGACTCTGCATCCTGGAGGATGTCGTCAATCATTGCTGTGTTACCTCACCGTTGTACCGACCGTACCACCACACACCACGCGGATCATTTCACCGGGTGTGTTCAAATTGAATACGCGAAGCGGTATTTCGTTGTCACGACACATCACCAACGCTGTTGTGTCCATCACACCCAGTTTGCGGGTGATGGCCTCATCGTATGACAATTCATCAAACAACACCGCGTCAGGGTTTCGGGCCGGGTCTGAGTCGTAGATGCCGTCCACTTTCGTCGCCTTAAGCATTACGTCCGCGCCGATTTCAGTCGCGCGCAGGGACGCAGCTGAATCGGTTGTGAAGAACGGGTTACCCGTGCCGGCAGCAAATATCACCACACGCCCTTTTTGCAGGTGGCGCACAGCGCGACGCTGAATGTAATCCTCGCACACGTCATTGATTCGAAGTGCTGACATCACCCGACTGAAAACGCCAAATTTCTCGAGCGAATCCTGCATCGAGAGGCTGTTGATCACCGTTGCCAGCATGCCGATGTGGTCACCGGTCACGCGCTCCATACCGGCCTCAGCGAGGCCCGCACCGCGGAAAATATTGCCCCCGCCGATCACCAGCGCGACTTCAACGTCCATGTCATTGAGCGATTTGATCTCTTGGGCAATTCGGCGAATAAACGCTGGGTCAATCCCGTAATCCCCATCCCCCATTAACGCCTCACCGCTCAGCTTGAGGAGAATGCGTTTGTAGACTGGCTTGTCGACTGGATTCGCGTCTGACATGGATGCCTCAGTGTATTGGTTACCGCCGCGTCGCGGCATTCAGACAAGTATGGACAAAAGAAAGGCCGGCGCAAATGCCGGCCTTGATCTGAGGCGTTGACGGTCAGCCGTCGCCCTTGGCAGTGGCCATGACTTCTGCTGCAAAGTCTTCCTGCTTTTTCTCAATGCCCTCGCCCACTTCAAAGCGCACAAACTCAGTCACAGAGGCAGACGCGCCGTCGAGCAACTTGCCCACTGTCTGGTCAGGGTCTTTCACAAAAGCTTGACCGACGAGCGTGATCTCTGCGAGATACTTGCGCATGCGACCGTCGACCATCTTCTCGATGATCTCGTCGGGCTTGCCGCTCTCTTTGGCTTCAGCGACAAGAATGCCGCGCTCTTTCTCAAGCGTCTCAGCTGGCACACCATTGGAATCAACACACACGGGATTGCTGGCCGCGACGTGCATTGCAATGTCTTTAGCCAGATCACCGCTGCCGCCACTGATCGCAGCGACCACGCCGATGCGGGCGCCGTGCAGGTAGACACCGAGGTTGCCACCCTCTGGCGCGCTCACACGCACCGCGCGGCGAACCTGAATGTTCTCACCGATTTTCGCGACCATTGCCTGGCGCACATCGGTCAGCGCATCGCCGCCGAATGCTGCGACCGGCGAGGCGTTGAGCACCTCGAGATCATCGCCGCGCTCGAGCACGGTCTGCGCAACGGCGTCTGCGAAGGCGATGAAGTCATCACCCATCGACACAAAATCCGTCTCGCAGTTGACTTCGACCATCGCGATGGCGCTGCCGTCTTCTGAGGTCGCGGTGACAACTTTGCCTTCCGCTGCAGTGCGACCGGATTTCTTGTCAGCCTTGGCCAGACCGGAGATACGCATGTTCTCAACGGCCTTTTCCATGTCGCCGCCGGCTTCAACCAGGGCCTTCTTACACTCCATCATGCCAGCGCCAGTGCGCTCACGGAGTTCTTTGACTTGAGATGCGGAGATTTGCATCGTCTTCCTCGTATGATTTGTGGGCCGTTGGCAGTGTGGCAACGGCGCGTTCGCGAGGGCCTGTACAGGTGTTGTACAGACCTCGCCAGGTGTGTTGACTTACTCGGCTTCTGGCGCGGCTGCAGGTGCCGCTGCCTCTTCCACGAAGTCGTCGTCACGGCCGCCGGATTTGGCGGTTTTCGCGTCCTGGATTGCCTCGGCCGCGGCCCCAGTGAACAGCTTGATTGCGCGCACGGAGTCGTCGTTACCTGGCACCACGTAATCAACCGGTGCTGGGTTGCAGTTGGAATCCACGATGGCGATGACCGGGATACCGAGCTTGCGGGCTTCAGCGATCGCGATTTTCTCGTGCTCGATATCGATCACGAACAGTGCGTCGGGCAGGCGCTCCATGTCTTTGATGCCGCCCAAGCTGGTCTCGAGCTTGTTGCGCTCACGCGTCAGATCGAGGAATTCT
>CALAMQ010000067.1 GCA_937925815.1 uncultured Granulosicoccaceae bacterium
CAGGGCTCGCGCATGGAGGCCCTGATCACCACCAAATATCCGGTCAAAGAGCCCCACCTAGACGTTGTATTGCACGCCAAGCTGGGCGAGACAAAGCACCTTCGAATCTACCCTGTGCTGCTCGACTTGCCGCTTTCATTCTTTGAACCTGAAGAGCAAGACAACAGCTACCTGAGTGACCTCAAGTACCGCTCGGCCTGGAACGGTGAACCCTCCGATCAACAAGCCAGCCAAATGAATGAACCGGCGGAAGTCGATACGCTGGAGATTGAGGGCGAGAACACCAAACCCTTCGCCGTTGGCAGCGTTCCACCGCCGTCATCAAACGACGATGCGTTTGAAGAGACTGTCACTTTTGTTGCCGCGCGTGAGGATGACGTCGCTCTGGAACGCGAGATCGCGGACAACGAGATTTCCGCAATAGAACTGCGCGAAGATGGCCAAAACACAAACGAACCACGTGAAACCGCCGTCGCGGACGCGAGTTTCGAGTCCCGCGCCGCCGATGCCTTTGCCGCCGCGTTCAGCGGTCCAAAGACCAATGTTGAAATCGAGATCGAGGACAACGAAGTCTTCGCTGTACAGCTCACGCCAGAAGCCGAGACCGTTGGCCTGGCCATGGACGACGCGGTGAGCTCTTCGGTCATTCCTGACACCGTCTGGGAGACTGCGGACGGCGATGACGCAACGCAACTGAGCGAGCTGGACAACACGGCCGTCTACGCAACGCAATTGACCCCTGAGGCGCAGTCGATTGGCCTGCCATTGGAATTGGATGACACGTCAGAGACCACTCTCCCCGAGGCAGCCACAGCCGCAGCAGAGACACAACTTCCAGCCGAGACAACAACCGCAGCCGCTGCGGACTCAGCGCCTGAGTCAACGCCTGAGTCAACGCCGAACGTTGAGACATCAACAGACAACACTGACATTGAAAACATGGATTTCAGGATCAAATCCTCAGTCACCAGCGCTGTGGAAATGGACGATGCTGAATCGGTCGTACCCACGCCCGTAGAGACCACAGACACGGTCGCGGCAACACCCGTCGCGCCCGCACCGGCACCAACCGACATCGCAATTGAGGACATGGATTTTCGAATCAAGTCCCCAAGTGAACCAGAGGTTGTGAGCGCTATTGAGAACACTCCCGATGTTGCGGTGGACGCCACGGTCACAGCCAAAGTTGAGACCTTCGCACCAGCCGACATTGCTGTCGTCGAAGTCGGTGACTCTCTTGGCGCAATCCCGCCGTCAGCCACCTTAAACAGTGAGCCCACATCGCGTTTTGGTGGCGCCCGCGTGCTGCCGGCCGTCCCAACCGATGACGTGGACCTGTCTGCTGCAACACCGCAATACACCGGCGACAACTTTGACTCAACCGTCGAACTCGCCTCTTGGGCTGGCACCGACGCTCAGTTGCCACTGCCCGAAGCAGTGCTGCTGTCCGAAGTGCCAGACGATCTCGGGTCGCCAGTCAAAATCCCAAGCCTGCCACGCGCTGAAGCCCTGCGTAGGCTGACCGAAGAAGACGGCCTGACCGACTGACACAACCCATAGCACGACACAATGCCCTCGGCTCCTTAGGATCGAGGGCATTTTTTTTGGCGGCAAAATCACCGCTACCATGCGATCGCAAGGCTGTTACTCTGGCTTAGATCACACCGGACACCCACCATGACCGTTCGCAGCAAGGCCCTGCTTTCGATGCTGCTTGCGACGGTTGCGCTGTCGAGCATGCACGCCATCATTCGCCACATAGGCGATGAAGTGCACCCTTTCATCATCCTGTTTTTGCGCAACCTCTTTGGATTCATCGCAATCCTGCCGCTGCTACTTCGGCTTGGCCTTGGCGAGCTCAAAACACCGGATACACGCTGGTTCATCCTGCGCGCTTGCATCTCTATTTGCGCCATGGCCACCTGGTTCTACGCCCTGACGCTCACGCCCATTGTTGAAGCCACCGCACTGAGTTTCACCTCAGCCATTTTTGCAAGCTTGGCAGCGGTGGTCTTCCTGCGCGAGCGCGTCCGCGCGAGGCGCGTCACGGCGATTGTCTGCGGCTTTATTGGGGTACTGGTCGTGCTGCAACCCGGCAGCCGCGAGCTCTCACTGGCAATGCTGTTGGTGCTTTTCTCAAGCGTGTGCTGGGGCTTGTCTGTGGTATTGGCTAAACGACTGACGGTACGCAATTCCAGCACAGCTGTGGTCGCGTGGATGACAAGCTTGCTCACAATCGCATCCATTCCCCTCGCTGTTTGGGCCTGGCACCCACTCGAAATTGAACACTGGCTGTGGATGGGCCTCGGCGGCGGACTCGCCACCATCGGCCATCTGTGCATGACGCAAGCACTCAAAATGACCGACACCACCGCCGTGATGTCACTCGATTTCAGCCGGCTGATTTGGACATCACTCTACGGCAGCTTTATTTTTGGCGACCCAACCTACCCAAGCACCTATCTGGGCGCGGTCATCATATTCGCGTCGGGCTTGTATATCATTTACCGCGAGTCACAGCTCAAAGATTCAAGCTGAACCCGCCTGCGGCAAGCTCAGAGCCAGCGCCGCACGCGCGCGCAGTATTGCTCAAAGTCGTCACCAAAGAGCAGGTGCAACGCACGCTCCTCAGGGGCAATCTGAAAGCGGCTGAGATAGAGCACAAAAGCAACCAACAGTGCCAGCGCCACCATAGACCCCAAATACACCGCCCACGCCGCGAGCAGCGCGGTCAAGCCCACGTACATCGGATTGCGGGTCCAGCGGTACACCCCTGTGGTCACAAGCGCCTGCGTCTGATCAGGTTTACGGGGGTCGATGGTGGTCTTGGCACGGCGAAAAGCCAACAACGCCGCACCGTCAAACACCACGGTCACGCACAGCAACATACCGATGCACGTCCACCGCCACAAAGCGGGCAACGGCACCGACAACCCCGGCAGCAGCTGCGCAGCAATCGACATCAGCCCCGCGCACACAATCGCGAGTAAAGGCGGCGGGATTTTATGCTCGAGGGACATTGTTGATTCCGCGCTCAACCCCGCGATTAAGCGTTCGCAATTGGGCGCATGGCGTCCAGAAACCGCGCGACTTCATCGGTGCTGTTGTAGTGGCACATCGACACGCGCACCGCCGCGTCTAAGCCGAGCGGCGTGAGCACGTTGGCGGAGTAGTGATCCGCTTTGCGGGTGTGGGTGCGCACACCGGCGTTATTCAAGTGTGTCACCACATCCGGCGCCGCCTGTCCGTCGACGGTCATGCACACCAAGCCCTCTCGCTGCGGGTTCTCCACCCCACCGATCACAGTGACCGCGTCCATGTCCACCAAGCCCGGCAAGTTGCCCGTGCCGTGCAACATGGCTTCGGTGAGCGTGTGTTCGTGCGCGGCGATGGCGTCTGCGGCTTGCCCAATGTTGACCCGGCGGTCACCGCTGTCAGACGCAACCCTCGCCCCCAGCCAGTCAAGGTAATTGACCACCTCGCTCCAACAGGCATAGGCCGAAGTGTCCCGTGTGCCCAACTCCCACTGTGAGGGTGGCGTGCCGTAAAGCTGCTCGTGTGGCAGCTCACTCAGCCGGTCCGACGCCCAGGCAATGCCGTAGTTGTGGCGTGAAAACACCTTGTACGGCGAAATGACGTAGCCGTCGATGTTGTAGGCGTCGATATCGACATGACCGTGCGCCGCGTGCTGAATGCCGTCGATGATGATGTAACACTCAGGCGAGCGCTCGCGTATCAACGCCGCGATAGCTTGCACGTCAACACCAATGCCGGTGACAGGGCTGGCTTGTATGATGGTGGCGACACGCGTGTCCGCGGTGACAACTTTGGCGTAATCCTCCACCGTCACGCCACCGGTCGCGTCGTTGTGCGGCACACTGTGCAATTCACGCCCCGCAACAGCGCCCCAGCGCCTGCGCGCACTCGCGGTGGCCGGGTGCTCGAGCGTGGTGCCCACCACCGTGCCACCCGCGGGCGCACCCATGCAGGCCGTGCGCACCAAGCGGAACAGCAGTTCTGTGCCACTCTCGCCAATGAACACCGGCCCGCTCGCGCAGCCGAGAAAAGCGCGCATGTCCGCGCGGCCCTGCTCGATGATCTCAACCAAC
>CALAMQ010000068.1 GCA_937925815.1 uncultured Granulosicoccaceae bacterium
TAGAAGCTCGGTTGTCATTTCCTCTGCCGGGAATTTCCGCGCCACCGCCCAGCGCGGCGCGCGCGCCACTTGGCCAACCCGCGCCTGCCAATCCAGGCGGTCGACTTTGAAGACCACGCCGTCAATGTCGTAATCGAGCGCGGCACGCTCAGCTACGACGCGCGCGTAGTAAGCATCGCAACCTGCTGCTGCGGTGACTTTGTCACACAAAGGGTTGATCGGCAGTCCCCACTCACCGAGCAGTGCCAAGGCCTCTGAATGCAAGCCCGGCATTGCGCCACCGTCGATATGACCGACAGAGTAGGCAAAAAAATCGAGCGGCCTTTGCGCTGTGATGCGAGAGTCGAGCAATCGCACACTGCCCGCAGCGGCGTTGCGTGGGTTGACAAAGACTTTTCCGCCTTTGGCCAATTGTTCAGCGTTGAAGTGGTCAAACGCCGAGCGCGGCATGATCAGCTCGCCGCGAACCTCGAGCGTGTCGGGAAATCCCGCGCCTGCCAGCGCTAAGGGGATGCGTTTGACGGTGCGAAGATTGGCGGTGATGTCTTCGCCCTGACGGCCATCACCGCGGGTTGCACCGCGCACAAGCTGGCCATGTTCATAAAGCAGGCTGACCGCGAGGCCGTCGAGTTTGGGCTCGGCGGCATAGGACACGGTATCGATGCCCTGCGACGCCAAACGTTCACGCACACGGCGATCAAACTCCACCACATCCTGCGCATTGAAGGCGTTGGCAAGCGAAAGCATGGCCTGCTTGTGGTCCACTGTATCGAAGCCGTCAGCGGGGGGCGCACCGACACGCAGCGTCGGTGAGTCCGGCGTTTGCAGCTCGGGATGCTCAGCTTCGAGCACCATCAACTCTTGCAGAAGCGCGTCCCATTCGCCGTCCGTGAGCCCGGTGGGCTCGGCGCGGTAGTAGGCCAGGCTCGCAGCATTGAGGCACTCGCGCAGTTCGCGCGCGCGTCGTTCACTCACGGTGTTGTACCGTCACTGACCCATCACGTGGTCAGTTGACCTCCGACATCGCCAAACCGAGCGTTGGCGCTGCGTATCAACCGCGAGCGGGTTTCTTCGAGGTGTGTGCGGGTGACAGGTGCGTGGTTTTCATCGCGCAGATCGGCACCGACAGTCTTTGAGACTTCATAGGCTTCAGCGACCATCATGTCGTAGGCGACATCATCGCGAAGCGGTCCGGGCAATACCAAGAAAAACGATACGCCCGGGGTTGTCATCGCGTGCAGAGATTCAGGCTCAAACTGACCCGGCTCAACCATGTTCACCACACTGAATATACCGCCGTGCTCATGATTGAGGCTGTAGAGCCCTGTGTCACCGAGCTCGTATCCGCGCGCTTCAAAGGCGTTGGCGAGCGCTACGCCGGACAACACTTGACCGGGGCGAGCCATGACGTTGATCACTGTCAGCGCGGGTTCATCCGCGGCACTTGCCATTGCTGATTCGTCTTCTGAGAGCCGCCAGTCCAACGCCGCTGTGGCGTCGAGATCATCGGATTCAGGCGCGTAATCAAGTGCGGGTTCAAGCGCCTCAACTGGCGCCACATCTTGACGCTTGGCGGCTTGACGATCGGGTTCACGCTGGTGCAGCGCGCGCTCGATCACAGCTGGATCAACGGTTGCATTGGTGAGTGTCACTGCCTCATCGAGTGACTGCACGGCGTTGTCTCGGGTGTCTGAAAACGTGCGACGACGCCGGCCACCGAGGAAAAAATTGCCGTAGACAAACACCAGCGTGACGACACCGCCAACCACCAGTAACCACCGCAAGGTATCCATCATCGCTCGTTCAACTCAGCGTTCGGTTTATCGACTCCGACCGGCCCCAGAGGCCACTCGGTGCGGGTTTTCAGGCGGTTGCCAAGGCTTCGGCTGCGCCCACATCGACTGATACCAGCCGCGACACCCCAGGTTCGTTCATGGTCACGCCCATGAGCTGTTCAGCGAGCTCCATTGCAAGCTTGTTATGGGATATGTAGATGAACTGTACCCTCTGCGACATTTCTCTGACAAGTTCGCAAAAGCGCCCGACGTTGGCGTCATCAAGCGGTGCGTCAACCTCGTCGAGCATACAGAAGGGTGCGGGGTTGAGGTCAAAGAAGCCAAATACCAGTGCCACAGCTGTGAGTGCTTTCTCACCGCCAGACAGCAAATGAATGCTACTGACACGCTTGCCAGGCGGTCGCGCCATCACCTGAACGCCGGCGCTGAGCATGTCGCTGTCAGTCAGCTCCAAACGCGCCTCGCCGCCACCAAAAAGGCGTGGGAAGTAGTGTTGCAGGCGCTCATTGACGCGCTCGTAGGTGTCTTTGAAGCGCTGCCGTGTCTCGCGGTCGATGCGCGCGATGGCGGCCTCGAGCGTCGCGAGCGCTTCATTCACATCAGCGAGCTGCTTCTGTAAATACTCTTCGCGCTTGCGGGTCTCTTCGTATTCGTCAATCGCGGCGAGGTTGATCGCGCCGAGACGCTGTATCCGACCTTGCACTTGATTGAGCTGTTCTTGCCACTCAACTGGCGCTGCGTGCGCCGGCAAGCTATCGAGCACAGCGCTCAAATCCACGTCCAGCGGCTCGGCTTGTTCAAGCAAGGTCTGTACGCGCACTTGCAGCTCGTGGCTCGCCAGTCGCTCAGCGTTGAGCCGCTCACGCACCTCGAGCCCAAGCCGCTCGGCGCGCGCGCGCCGCTGCTCACCTTCGCGTACGCGCAATTCCACCGTTTCCGCCTGCTCGCGGCTGGCAACCACCAACTGCTCCGCCGCCGCGCGGCGTTCAAGCAGCTCGGCCAGACGCTCGTCGACGTCGTCTTCAGGGTTGCCAACTTCCTCAAGCGCGAGTGCGAGCTGTTCGCGGCGCTCGCTCAAGTGGCGCTGCTGGTCTTCCATTCGAACCAAGTTTTCACGCGTCGCCTCGCGCTGGCTGCGCAATGTCTCAAGGCGAACTGCCGCCTGGCGCCCGGCTTCACCCGCGTTTCGCGCGTCTTCGCGCGCACGCCGCAGCGCGTCGTCGGCGCGTGTTTGCGTCTCAGCGAGCGACTGTCCGGTTTCACCGAGCACAGACAGCGCGGTTTCCGCTGCCCCCGCTGCGGCGAGACAGGCGGCCAATTCACCGGCCTCGGCCACGCGACGCGATTCTAAGGCCGCGCGTTCAGCGTCGAGCGTCGCGGTGCGAGCGCGGGCCTGTTCGCATTGCTGCGCTACACCCTCGCGACGCGCTGTGAGTTGCGTACCACTGCGAAGTGCATCGTTGACAGCGGATTGGGCACTCTCGCGCGCGGCCTCGGCGTCAGCGACCTCATCGCGCAATTGCTCGCGCTCAGCCTCGCGCGCCTCGAGCTCGGCGCGGTCGACGTCGAGTTGGGCCGAGAGTTCAGTGATCTCACGCTCACGCGCCAGCACGCCGCTCTCGCTGTCGTCAGCGCGGCAAATGCGCACCCATGCCGGCCCTACGCGCTCGCCGAGCCGGGTGACAAAGGACTCACCGTCGCCAAGCTCCGCACGGCGCGCTAGAGCGTCATCAAGGGTTTCTGCCGTGTACACGCCGCGAAGCCACGCGGCGGCGGCGCCAGCGCCGCGCACGTGATCGGAGAGTGCACCGTGACGCTCTGCCGACTCGGCGGCGCGCGATGGCGCCAGCACCGTCAGGCTGCCGCTCTCAAGAGTCTCAACGCCGTTGAGTGCCGCAGTGAGGTCGTCGACTTCAACCGCGTCCAACACGTCACCAAGCACCGCTTCGACAGCGGCCTCCCAGCCGTTTGCGACGTCGAGTTGCTCGGCGAGGCGCGGGCGTGCGGCGAGACCGGCGGCTTCGAGCCAGCCTGAAACGGCGTCTCCATTGTTGCGGATTGCCGCTTGCTGCAGCGCATCGAGAGAAGCGAGCCGCCCTTGTGCAGTTTGTACACGTGAACGCAGCGCGTCGAGTTCGCCCAAGCATCTGCGCTCGCGCTCGCGCCCGGCTGCGAGCGAATCGTGGACAGACTCAAGTGCCGCGCGGCAAGACTCAACGCGCTCGAGTGCCTCGGCCTCGGTCGCCTCGAGTTCAGCGAGCGTGGCGGCGAGGTCTTCGGGGTTGAGCTTGCGTTGTTCATCGAGCATGCGCGCGAACTGGGCCTGCACGTGTTGCTCGCCGCGGCGCAGGTGCTCTGCGCGCGTGCGCTGCACATCGAGCTCGCGCTGGCGCTCATTGCGCTCGGCGGTGAAATCGGTCAATCGCTCGCGACTGGCGCTCGCAAGTTCTTCGGCGCTTGCGAGCTCGGCGTCACAGCGCTGGCGCTGTGCATCGAGTGCTTCAAGTTCAGGGCCTTCGCGCTCGAGGTCAGATTCGAGTGAGGCAATACGCTCACGGTCGCGTTCGAGGTGGAGCCGGACCTCGCCCACCGCCTGTTCAGCCTGTGCCAAATCCCGCTCGCGTGCTTCGCGCATCTGGCGACGGTGTTTGATTGCCTGTTCAGCGCGTGAGACCTCTGCGCCAAGCCGATAGAACTCCGCCTGCTGGGCGTTAAAGGCTTCTTGGCCGTCGGCAAGCACCGCGCGATCAGCTTCAATGGCAGCCTCGGCCTCACGCTGCTCGGCCAGTGCCGCGTCCAGCTCGGTTTCGATGCCGCGCTCTCGCACTTGCTTGCCGTCGAGTTCCACGGTGTAGTCGCGCCAGCGCAGCGCCAGCAACTGGGCCTCGAGTTCGCGCTCTTCTGCCTTGAAGGTCTTGAAGCGTTCCGCGGCTCGGGCCTGACGCTGAAGGTGGCCGAGCTGTTTGTCGACCTCCTCGCGCAGATCGTTGAGGCGATCGAGGTTTTCGCGGGTGTGGCGGATCCGCGTCTCGGTCTCGCGACGCCGCTCTTTGTATTTTGAGATGCCCGCGGCTTCTTCGAGGAACACGCGCAGGTCTTCAGGCTTGGCTTCGATCAAACGAGACACCGTGCCCTGCTGGATGATTGCGTAGCTGCGCGGTCCCATGCCGGTGCCGAGGAAGATGTCCTGCACATCGCGGCGACGGCAGCGGGTGCCGTTGAGCGAGTAGACCGATTGCCCGTCACGCGTGACGGTGCGTTTGACCGAGAGCTCAGCGTAGGCCGCGTACTGACCGCCAAGCCCGCCGTCGCTGTTGTCAAAAACCAGCTCGACAGACGCTTGGCCGACGGGCTTGCGCGCGCTTGAGCCACTGAAAATGACGTCGTCTTTGGACTCGCCACGCAGTTGTTTGGCGGAACTCTCGCCCATCACCCAGCGCACGGCGTCAATGACATTGGACTTGCCGCAACCATTCGGACCCACTATACCCACGAGGTTGCTCGGCAACTTGAGGGTTGTCGGATCGACGAAGGACTTGAATCCGGCAAGCTTTAGGCGGGTCAACCGCATACGGTGTGGCTTCTCTTTATTGGACGTCAGACCGGGCGGGCACTGTCACCCCGCGGCCGCGCTAGTCTAACCGCTCAAGCCGCACAACACACCTGTCACACACACGCGACACGCAAAGGGAATCGGACCACACCATGGGCGTTTCGACCGCCGCCACCGGCGCTGCCAGCTTCCGACGCGGTTTCAGCTTGATCGCAACCCCGGGCCTGCGGCGTTTTGTTATCGCGCCACTGGCGATCAATACCGCGCTCTTTATCGCCGCGCTGGACACCTTGCGACGCCAATTCGCCAAGCTATTGAGCGCCCTCAATGACAGTGCATTTATGCAGTGGCTTGCAGGTGTCGAAGCGCTGGCATGGCTTGTCGGCGCGGTTCAGGGGCTGCTCTGGTTGGTGTTTGGTCTGGGCGTGGTGATCGCTGTCTTCTATGTGTTTTCGCTGGTCGCAAACTTGATTGCCGCCCCGCTCAATGGGGTGTTGGCAGAACAGGTGGAACGCCACCTCAGGGGCCAAAAAACCAGCCCCGTGGTCGCAAGCTGGGTCGCCGCTGTACGCGCCCTGCCACGAACGCTGCTTAGCGAGCTGCGCAAATTCGCCTACCTGCTGCTCTGGACCCTGCCGTTGCTGGTGCTGACCTTCATCCCAGGACTCAATTTGCTGTCGACCTTTGCGTGGCTGCTCTTTGGTGCATGGCTGATGGCGCTCGAATACCTAGACTACCCAATGGGCAATCAAGGCCACACATTCACGTCGGTGCGCAAGACACTGCGCGCCCACCGCGGGGCGGCACTGGGCTTCGGCGGCTGTGCGGCCCTCGCACACAGTATCCCGCTGCTAAACCTGATCGCGATGCCCGCCGCCGTCGCGGGTGCCACAGCACTCTGGGTTAGCACCATCGACAACACCACGCCTGAGCGCCACCCATGACATCCGTTTCCCTGAAAAATCACAGAACCTCGGCAAGCACCAGGGCAGCTGTGCGCCGCACGGCTTTGTCACTTGCCCAACTTGTTGCAACGTTACTGTGCTGCGCGATATCGGGCTCCGTTGTGGCAGCCCCGCGCGCGCAACTCACCCCAGGTGGCATCGCCATTTTGCCGCTGGGTGACTTCGATTCACGCCCGAGCGTGACATACGGCGACAAACGCGTGCTCACCGTTCAGCACGAAGACGGCTGGCACGCTTACGTCGGCATCGCACTGTCGGCCAAACAAGGCGCGCACAGCGTCCGTGTGAACGGCGGGGATGTTCAATTTACGGTCAACGGCAAAACCTACCTCGAACAACGCTTGACCATCACAAACACCCGCAAAGTCGATCCACTCGAGCAAGATCTCGAACGCATCCGCAGCGAGCGCACGCGCAAGGCCAACGCGAGACTGCACTGGAGTGACGAACTGCTCGGCTTTGATTTTATCAGGCCCGTCACCGGCCCGAAGTCGAGCAGTTACGGCTTGCGGCGTATCTTAAATGGCCAGCCGCGCAACCCGCACAGCGGCATGGACATCGCGGCCCCAACCGGCACGCCCATACTCGCCCCTGCCGCCGGTCGCGTGATTGAAGTTGGCGATTTCTTTTTCTCTGGCAACATGGTCTACATCGACCATGGACAGGGCTTGATCAGTCTCTACGCACACATGAGCAAAATGGATGTCGCGGTCGGTGACACAGTTGACCAAGGACAAAAGCTCGGCGAAGTCGGCGAGACCGGTCGGGTCACGGGCCCGCACTTGCATTGGTCGGTTGGTCTCAACGGCAACTGGATAGACCCCGCTTTATTTTTGGACGCGCCCTGACACCGAACACACCACGTGTCAGCCCTCCTCTGACTTATCTCTAGCGGCGTCGATATCGCTCTGAGTCTTGAAGCCTGTCGCCGGCAACCAGGCACTGAATTCAACCCCGTAGATGTGCCAGACGGTTACGAACAAGGCGCCCACGATGGGGCCAATGATAAATCCGAGAAAGCCGAACATCACAAGCCCGCCCATGGTGCTAAAGAAGATCATGAGCTCGTGGAGTTCGGTATCACTGCCGACCAGCTTTGGCCTGAGCACGTTATCCAGACTGCCCACCACTAGCGCGCAAAAAAGGCCGAGACCAATGCCGCTGACCGTGTCACCTGTAACCAGCAGAAAAGCCGTTGCCGGCACCCAGACCAGCGCGGTGCCGATCCCAGGGACAACCGACAACAGCATCATTGCAATTGACCAAAACAAGGCACTGGGCAATCCCACTACCGCAAAGGCCAGACCGGCCAATGCCCCTTGCAACACCCCGATGACGATGGTGCCCTTGAGCGTGGCGCGGGTGACGGAGGTGAAGCGGTGGAGCAGCAAGCGCTCGTCGTGATCATCAAGCGGCAGGTAGTAGAGGATACGCTTGAGCAGTTGGTCACCGTCTATGAGCAAAAAGAACATCGCGTAGACCGCAATGAGCAAGCGCACCACCATGCTGACGGTGCCAATGGTGACCGACTGCAACAGCTCAACAATTTTGGCGCTGGCCGACCCCAACACACTGGTCAGCTGACTCACCACCACTTCGCGAAACGGCAGCAGTTGCTCGTAGAACGGCAGGTACTCAAGCGCACTGGACACCGCACCGGGCTCTGCAACCCAGGCGATCACGGCGGCGAGGTTACCTTGCAGAGCGAGTGCTTGCCCGACCGCAGCGGAGCCAACGAGCAACAGCGGCACGAACACAAAACACAATGCGATCAGAACCGTAACCAGCGATGCAAACGCCTCACGCCCGCCAAATAGCTGCCGCAAACGCAGATACAACGGGTGAAAGAGCGCGGCAAACAACGCGGCCATGAAGATCACCATGAGAAAGTCGGCGATCATCGTCAGGAACAGCGCGGATATGGCGGCGACCACAACAGCCAGCACCGCCTTGTTGATGTTGTCTTGTTTCATCGTTCTCACTGGACCGCAGCACAACGGGTTAAGACCCCTTCGCGGCGCAACCTCACTCTGACATGATGACGCATACTGTACGCAATCTCAGGCCAGCGCTCACATGAATTGGCAATACGCTTACGACAACAGTCACGCGGTCACAGACAGCGCCGCACTGATTGAGCGCGCGGCACAACGCGCCACAGAGACACGACAACGCCACCAAGCCAGCGCGCAACTGGACCTCGCCTACGGCGAGCACCCTCGGCAACGCTTGGACCTCTTTCTGCCCCGCACTCAGTCTGCAAGAGCCTTGCTGGTCCATGTGCACGGGGGGTATTGGATGCGCACTGACAAATCGAACTGGTCTCACTGCGTCGAAGGCGCATTGGCGCAGGGCTTGGCCGTGGCCGTGCCCTCCTATCGCTTGTGCCCAGAGGTGTCTATCGCCTCGATCAGCGCTGATGTTGCCAGCGCCATTGCCTTTGCTGCGGCGAAGGTGAGAGGAACGATTGTGCTCTCGGGTCACTCGGCCGGCGGGCACCTTGTCGCCAGACAACTCTGTCAAGACAGCACGGTCTCACCCGACATCAGGAAACGCATCCGCGCCGCGCTCTCTATCAGCGGGCTGCATGACCTTCGACCGCTGATCAAGACCCCCCTGAACACCACTTTGCAGCTCTCGCAACCAACCGCCCGCGCCGAGAGCCCAGCACTGCTCGACCCCCTACCTGAAGCTGTGCTGTACGCCTGGGTTGGAGCGAACGAATTGCCCGAACTGCGCCGCCAAACGCAATTAATTGGGTCAATGTGGTTCGGTCTTGCAAGTGCCACCTCAACGCGAGAAGTCTCAGACCAGCACCACTTCGACATCATCGACGCACTTGAAGACCCCGACAGTGCAATGCTCAACACGCTGCTCGCGCATTGCTGAACACAGCGTTGCATTGTTTATCAGCGGCTGCACCACCGCCAGGGGGGCTCATCCAAGGGGCCAAGATCGGCAACCGCCGTCTCGCCTTGGCGGCTTTCAAGTGTCAGTACCGAACACACCTCGCTGCGCGCCAATTCGCGCACCAGCGACGCATTGTGAGTCACCACAATGACTTGTGCCGGACAACTCACAATCAGCCGCGCCAGAGGCGCCATGAGTTCGGGGTGAAGGCTGGTCTCGGGCTCGTTCAATACCAACAGCGCCGGCGGGCGCGGACTGAGCAGTGCGGCGAGCAGCATGAGGTAGCGCAGTGTCCCATCAGAGAGCTCGGCCGCTGCGAGTGGACGCAAGAGCCCGGTGCGTTTTAGGTTTACATCAAACTGACCACGGCTCACATCAATCTGCAAGCTTGCCCCTGGAAATGCATCGTCAATCGCGTCTTCGAGCCTCGCGTTGTCTCCAATTTCCACAACGGTTTGCAGCGCCGCCGCCAAGTCATCACCGCCGTCGGCGAGTACCGGCGTACGGGTGCCTACGTGCGCACGGCGCGCAGGCGCGTCTTGGTCGGTACGCAGGTGGTCGTAAAAACGCCAACCCTGCAACGTCCGCGCTAACGCGACCAGTTCTGGTGCTGCGGCGGGATCAACTGGCAGATCAAGCATGCTTTCGTAGCTTGCAGCGTAACGGTGCAAGACTTCCCAGCCACCGGATGCGTTTCGCGATTTGAGCAGCGGCCCAGAGCGGCTGACCAGTGTTGTCGCCGGGCGCAATGGTTCACCACTGAACACGGCTTCTGCCTTTATCTCTGGGTCGAGCGAAAAAGCCGTGGGGCCGGTGTTGCCAGGCGCTGGTAGACCGAGTTCGAAAGCATAGCCATAGCCGTTTTCGGCATCGCGTGTCGAAAAGCCAACTTTCAAACGCACGGGCTCGCGTCGTGCTGTGCCCTGCGCCGCCACACCTTGCGCAGCAGCTGCCACACTGCCCTGTTGCGGTCCAGCCCAGAGTGCTGATTGCAAACCGCCCTCTCGCGCCAACGCCGCCACCATGCCGTTGCGGTGACCACCGCTTGCGGCGGCAGCCAAGAGTCGCAGGCCGCGGTACACGTTGGATTTTCCGACCCCATTTGCACCGGCGACGACTGTGAGTTCTGACAGCGGCATGACCAACCGACGCAATGAACGGTAGTTCTCAAATGCAAGTGTGGTGATCACAGCAAAGCTAACCTCAAGAAATGCCACGCACTTTCTTGATTAGATTATAGGCAAGTTGAATCTCTTGCGAACGCTCGGTCGCCGCCTGAACCATGTCCGCGGGCACACCCTGACCAATCAATTTGTCAGGGTGAAATTCACTGACCAATTTACGGTAGGCCCGCTTGACATTGGCATCGCTGTCTTTCTCTGAAACACCGATAGCTTGGTAGGCGGCGGCCACGGTTGCGTTCTGCGACGGTTCGCGCGGCGGATTGGCGGAACCCGCGCGGTCAGAGCTACCCCGGCTGGAGTTCGTGCGCGAACTCTTGCGTGCACGTGAGCCAAAATGGTCCTGTCCGTGTGTCATCTTGATCAAATGTTCAAGCGCGACGAATGAAAAGCCAAGTCTGCTTGCAATCTCGCGCAGTAGCTCTTCTTCTGGACCACGAAAGTCGCCGTCGGCGAGCGCCACGTCCATTAGGTAGACCAACAACAATTGGGTCAGGTGGGGAGACTTGCCCGCCGAGCGTCGAAATCGGTCGAGAGCATGAGCGACATCGAATGAGGAATCGGCACCCTGTTGAAACAGCGCGATGGCCTCGCGACGTCGCGCGGCGGACATACCGAGTTGGTGCATAAACGCCTCGGTGTGCGAAATCTCACGCTCTGAAATTCGCCCATCGGCCTTAGCGAGTCGGCCCATGAGCTGAAACACGGTCTCAAGGAAAACTTGTTGCCGGCTCTCAGCCGCAGTGCGCGCGCGCCCGACCGGGCCAGCAGGTCGGGAACGGCCCGCATTGTGCGGCACACCAGCGCCGCCCCAGGCGCCACCGGAAAAGGCACCGCCCGGCGGTGTCGGCGGTGGACGTCTGATGAACCACACCACGATTTCCACCAATATCCAGCCAATCAGCGCACCGACCCAACTCCCGGTAGACAGGTATCCCAGCAGCGCAGCAAAGGCTTTCCAGACGATCAATTCTGTCCCCGTGTCTGATTAAGAGGCGTCGAATACTTCCGTTCGCCACAGCCCTTGATGCTCGCAGTTCTAATGCCAACCGATCAACTCCCAGTGCCAAGGCTTTCAAGACGTTAACGTCCACCACTGACGTCACTGAACAAGGCCCGCAACACAGAGCCGAAAGCTTGTGTGCAAACAATTGCCAAGATCGGAGCTGGGCTGCCATCGGCTGAGACGCCGATAAGTCAGCGTTCGGAGAACGCCACCACCTCAACGACACCGTTGGCGAGGTGGCGCCACTGCACATGCCACTGTGCAATCTCGACCGCATAGTGGCGAGACGCGTCTGCGTGATAGGCAGGCCGTGCGTCGAATGCAAGCACCTCTGACAGCTGTTGCCGCACCGAGGCGACGTCATCACCGCAGGCCGCTTCAAGCGCCGCCTGAGCCTTGACCGACCATTCGACGACGAGCTGCTCAGGTGGTTCTGGAGCGAGCGCATTGTGTGCGTCCGGTGCCGAATCGGACCACGGCAAATAGGGTTTGATGTCAACGATGGGTGTGCCATCGAGCAGATCCCCGCCAGTCACCCGGAGGCCATCCGCCTCCACTGAGACCAGCTGCACCAGGGACAAACCAAGCGGATTCGGCCGGTGCGTCGACCGCGTCGAAAACACCCCGGTGCGCGCGTTGCCACCGAGGCGTGGCGGTCTCACGCGTGTTGAAACCCGCCCTGGTGGAACCGCGTGGAAGAGAAACAGCAACCACACATGGCTGACGCCCTCGAGCCCTGTGAGGCCGTCAGTCCACGCCGCGTCTACCCGCACAAAAGACTCAATTGACGGCGCCAATCCGCTCTGCCTTGGCACCGCAAATTTACCGGCGAAAGGCGATTCGACAACCGCAATCGGCGAGAGCGTGATCACGATTGACCACAACCGCGACCGCAACCGCCCGCACACTTGTACTCGACCGACACAGATCGCCCCCGTATGCTTGCGCTGATCACCGTCGCCCCCGAGCACCTGCCACAATGATTCGCGCTGACAATTTGACAATCCGTCGCGGCGCTCGCGAATTGATCACAGCAGCGACTTTTGACGTGTATCCCGGCCAGCGCATGGGCTTGATCGGTGACAACGGGTCTGGCAAGAGCAGTTTGCTGGCGGCCATGTTGGGCGAGCTCGATATCGATGCGGGATCGATAAGCATACCGGCCGGTTGGGTGATTTCCCACGTCGCCCAAGAGACACCCGCCACCAGCCGCAGCGCGCTCGAATACACCCTCGACGGCGATCAACAATTGCGCGCGCTGCAAAGCGCGTTGGCGGAGGCAGAAGCGGCATCTAAGGGCGAGCGGCAAGCCGAATTGCTCGCGGCCCTCGACAACATCGACGCCTGGACTGCAGAGTCGCGCGCGCACCAACTCCTTCACGGACTCGGATTCTCAGAGGACGATTGCGCCCGCAGTGTGCAGGATTTTTCGGGCGGTTGGCGGGTCCGGCTGAACCTCGCGCAGGCCTTGATGTGCAGGTCGGATGTGCTGCTGCTCGATGAACCAACCAACCACCTTGATATCGACGCCATTTTCTACCTCGAACGCTGGCTTTTCCAATACCCCGGCGCACTGATCGTCATCTCACACGACCGTGAGTTCCTCGACAGTGTTGTTGGCAAGGTCGCCCACATCGCCAACACATCGCTCACCGTGTACACCGGCAACTACAGCGAATTTGAACGTCAACGCGCTGCACACGATGCGCAACAAGCAAGCGCCCGCGAACGCCAAGCGCGTCAACGCGAACACATGCAGGCCTTTGTCGACCGCTTCCGCGCAAAAGCTACCAAAGCCAAACAAGCGCAAAGCCGACTCAAGGCCCTGAGTAAATTGCCAGACATCGCAGCCGCCGTGGCATCAAGCGGGTTCAGCTTCCAATTTGAAACTCCAGAGAAAATGCCAGAGCGGCTGATGTCACTCGCGCACGCGTGCATTGCCTATGCCCCTGACCAAGATCCGTCAGCGGCTGTTTTGCAAGACATCAATATCGCCATCAACGCCGGCAGCCGCATTGGATTGATCGGCGCAAATGGCGCCGGCAAATCCACATTGATTAAAGCCTTGGCAGGCGACGCGAACTTGTGTTTAGTCGACGGCACGCGCGACCTGCACATGCACACAAAAATCGGTTACTTCGCACAACACCAGCTCGAACAACTGCACGACGACGAAACACCCGTAGAACACCTAAAGCGCCTCGACCCAAGCGCGTCTGAATCGCAACTGCGCGGCTACGTTGGCCGCTTCGGTTTCAGCCATGACCGGGCACTGTCTGTCGTCGGCCCCTTTTCAGGTGGCGAGCGTGCACGCTTGGCGCTGGCGATGCTGATTTACCAAAAACCCAACGTGTTGTTGCTAGACGAGCCAACCAACCACCTCGACCTCATGGCGCGCGAGGCGCTGGCACTGGCGCTGCAGGGGTTCGCCGGCGCGTTAATAGTGATTTCACACGACCGACATCTGCTGCGCGCGTGTTGTGATGAATTCATGTTGGTCGACAACTGCCGTGCGAATCCGTGGGACGCAGACCTCGACGCGTTCGCAACGTGGCTCAGCGAACGCAACACAAAGCCCAAACAATCGATTCAAGCACCCAACGCGTCGCTGTCAAAACGCGATGCCCGGCGCGACGCGGCGCAGCTTAGGGCACGCGCGCAACCGCTTATGCGCAAGATCTCGGCGATCGAGACCGCCCTGGAGCGCGCGCAGAACACCCTTTCCGCAGTGCAACAAAAACTCGCAGACCCGTCCTTGTACGACGCCGGCAACAGCGACACGCTGCGGGATCTCTCTGCACAAGACAACATCCTGCGGGCTGAAATCGACGAGCTCGAAACGCAATGGATGACACTGCAAGAAGAGCTCGAAGCGCTGAATCAGTCCTGAGCACCAAACTGATCTTCGAGCTGAGCTTGATACGTTCCAAGGAATTGTGCTCGAATCATAGCTTGAATGAATCAGTGCGAGCCGCCCGAGCCTCGCCAACTCCAACCGAATGAGTTTTCAAAACCCATGACATCCGGCCCTAACGTTGACGCATTCGTCGAGTTCGAGCGTGTGCAGAAAAGCTACGACGGCGAGTCGCTGGTGGTAAAAGATCTCAATCTCAGCATCGGCAAAGGCGAGTTCCTGACGATGCTCGGGCCCTCGGGTTCAGGTAAAACAACCTGCCTGATGATGTTGGCCGGGTTCGAGACTGCGACGCACGGCGAGATCCGCCTCAACGGCCGAGGCATCAATAACATCCCCCCGCACAAGCGCGGGATCGGCATGGTGTTTCAAAACTACGCGCTCTTCCCGCACATGTCGGTGAACGAGAACCTCGCCTTCCCGCTGCAAGTTCGCGGCCTGTCGAAGTCGGAGACCGAGTCCAAAGTAAAACGCGCACTCGACATGGTGCAGATGGGCGCCTTCGGCAACCGCCGCCCGGCTCAGCTCTCTGGCGGTCAGCAGCAGCGTATCGCCGTTGCTCGAGCACTGGTATTCGACCCCGAGCTCGTGCTGATGGATGAACCCCTGGGTGCGCTCGATAAGCAACTGCGTGAGCAGATGCAATACGAGATCAAGCACATTCATGAGAATCTGGGTGTCACCGTGGTCTATGTCACGCACGATCAATCCGAAGCGCTAACCATGTCGGACCGCATCGCGGTGTTCAATGACGGTGTGATCCAGCAGCTGGCCGACCCCGAGACGCTGTACGAGCGACCAGACAATTCTTTCTGCGCACAATTCATTGGCGAGAACAACAAACTCGGCGGCAAGGTCATCGCAATTGACGGCGACACTGCCACAGTTGAATTTGATGACGGCGCGACCTGCAAGGCCCTGGCTTGCAATTGCGAGGGCGTCGGTGAACGCAGTTTGCTGTCTATCCGACCCGAGCGGGTCAAGATCGAATCCAGCCAAACGCCGGACTCAGTCAGCGCTCGCGTTCTAGAACTGATTTACCTCGGCGACCACATCCGCTGCCGCATGGATGTGCACGGCCACAACGGTTTTATCGTCAAAGTGCCGAACTCCGCCGGTCACGCACAAATGAACGTCGGTGAGACGGTCAACTTGACGTGGGAGCGCGAGGATTGCCGCGCGCTCGATGTTATCTGATTAGTTTTTCGTGACGAAGCAGGTAGCGCCTAAACCCCGGGGGCCTGCCTTGCAACATAAATTCCGAGGGTGACAAAAGGATGGGAAACACCATGAAACTAAAACAACTCGCCTTTGGCGTCGCCACAGCTATAACAGCGGTGTCAGCAGCACAAGCCGCAGAATCTATCACCGTCGTCTCTTGGGGCGGTGCATACACCAAGTCGCAAGTGGAGGCATACCACAAGCCGTGGATGGCAGAGACTGGCAATACCATTATCTCCGAGGACTACAACGGTGGTCTGTCTGAGGTGAAGTCTCAGGTTGAAGCTGGCAACGTCAAGTGGAACGTCCTCGACGTCGAGTACTCAGACGCTGTGCGCGGGTGCGACGAAGGTCTGCTCGAGCCGATTGATCACTCCATCTTGCCAGCCGCCCCAGATGGCACCGCTGCTATTGACGATTTCATTGAAGGCGCGCTGCCAGAGTGTGCAGTCTCTAATATTGTTTGGTCGACCATCTTCGCCTACGACACCACCAAGACCTCCGGCGTTGAAGGCATTGCTGACTTCTTCGACCTTGAGAAATTTCCAGGCAAGCGCGGCATCCGCAAGAACCCCAAGGCCAACCTCGAAATGGCACTGATGGCTGACGGCGTTGCCGCTGGCGACGTCTATGACATGCTCGAGACTCCAGAAGGCATCGACCGCGCGTTTGCCAAGCTCGACTCCATCAAAAGCGAAGTTGTCTGGTGGGAAGCCGGTGCACAGCCACCGCAGCTCTTGGCTGACGGCGAAGTGATCATGACCACCGCGTACAATGGCCGGATTTTCAACGCCGCTGCGGGCGAGGGCCAGCCGTTTGAAGTGAACTGGGACGGCCAGATCCTCGACTTCGACTTGTGGGTCATTCCCAAGGGCGCGCCTAACATGGAAGCGACACTCGACTTCATTGCCTTCTCAACTGACACCCAGCGCCTCGCTGACCAGGCGAGCTGGATTGCCTACGGCCCGGCACGCAAGTCATCTGGTGCTCTCGTTGGACTCTACAACGACGGCAAAACTGAAATGGCGCCGCACATGCCAACAGCTGAAGCCAACCTCGGCAACGCATTGGTCAACAACTTTGAATTCTGGGCAGACAACCAGGATGAGTTGAACGAGCGTTTCAACGCGTGGCTCGCACTCTGATCACACACTGTTGATCAGTTGGACGGGCCGCCTCTCGCGCGGCCCGCTCCTCTGGCTGGCATGTAGCCCACAGAACATCACAACAGAAGTTTTGCATGAGCGACACACACAACGCGCCCGTCATTGCAGCTGACGGCACACCGCTTAAAGCACGGCTCGCACGCGCTCTCTTCAGACGCAAACTCGACGCCTTTTTGCTGGTGTCACCGCTGCTGGTGTTTTTGCTTGTGTTTTTTCTTGCGCCCATTGGATGGTTTTTGTCCAAGGGTTTCCACGACGACCTCTTCTCCACTGAGATGCCCAACACCTCAGCTGTGTTGGCTGACTGGGACGGTACAACTGAACCCACCGAAGCGCACTACGCGGCGCTGGTGACAGACTTGGTCGAGACGCGAAAGACTCGGACCATCGGCAAAGTCGCAACGCGCGTCAATCGCGAGCTATCCGGATCGCGCTCACTGTTCACTTCGACCGCACGCAAGGCGGCAAAGATGGAGGCGCCGTTTAAAGACGCGCTGATCAAAACCAAAAAAGACTGGGGTGAAATCGCGGTTTGGCAAGCGATGAAAGCAGCATCGCGCACGTTCACCATTGGCTATTACGCCAATGCCCTCGACCGGCGCCAGCTCGCGGACGGTTCAGTCGTCGCACAACCCGAAGAGCGGCGGATCCACGTCAAACTGTTGATCAGAACGCTCGAAATTTCTTTTCAAGTGACACTGTATTGCTTGTTGCTCGGGTACCCAATTGCCTACCTGCTGGCAACCCTACCCAACCGCACGTCCAATCTTTTGATGATTCTGGTACTGCTGCCGTTCTGGACCTCAATTTTGGTGCGCACCACCGCTTGGATTGCAATGCTGCAGTCTCAGGGCGTACTAAACGACGTCTTTGTGTTTCTCGGTGTAACACCAGACGAGGCCCGATTCTCACTGATTTATAACAAGCTTGGCACCCTCATTGCCATGACCCATATCTTGCTGCCGTTCATGGTCCTACCGTTGTATTCGGTCATGAAAGGCATCCCACCGTCTTACGTGCGCGCGGCGAAGAGCCTCGGCGCAACTAACTGGACGGCGTTTTGGCGTGTCTACGCGCCGCAAACAGTACCCGGCATTGGCGCGGGTGCCATTCTGGTGTTCATTGTTGCCATTGGCTATTACATCACTCCCGCACTGGTGGGCGGCCAAGACGGTCAGATGATTTCCAACTTCATTGATTTCCACATGCGCCGGTCACTCAACTGGAACCTCGCCGCAGCACTGGGCACGGTCTTGCTCTTGGTGGTGCTCACGCTCTACTGGGTGTACGACCGAGTGGTTGGCATCGACAACATGAAGCTGGGCTAACTGATGAGCGGACTCCCCTCCTATGCCGGCTTCGGCGAGCGCGTTTGGTATTACACCTTCAGGGCGATTTGCGCAGTCATTTTTCTGTTTTTGATTACACCAATCTTGGTTGTGATCCCGCTGAGCTTTAACGTCGAGCCCTATTTCAGCTTCACTCCGGGTATGTTGAGCCTCAAGGCTGAAGCCTTCTCTACCCGTTGGTACCTCGACATCTTGCAAAATGGCATGGCCAACCCCGATGCCACAACTGGTTGGTGGGCCGACGCTTGGAACAATTCGCAGTGGGTGCGCTCCATGCGCAACAGCTTTTATATTGGTGTGTTATCCACGCTCGTATCAACTGCACTCGGCACACTCGCCGCTGTGGGCTTGAGCCGCTCAGAGATGCCTTACAAGAATGCCATTATGGCGACGTTGATCTCACCGATGATCGTGCCGTTGGTCATCACCGCAGCAGGGTCGTTTTACGCCTTTAGCCAATTCAACCTCGCCTACACCTACACGGGATTAATCCTCGCGCACGCGGTGCTAGGCATCCCCTTTGTCATTATTACAGTCACCGCGACACTGGTTGGATTCGATCAGAGCCTGGTACGTGCGGCGCAAAGCATGGGCGCAAGCCCCGTGCGCACATTTTTCAAAGTGCAGATGCCGCTGATTCTGCCTGGCGTCATTTCAGGTGCGCTTTTCGCGTTCATCACTAGCTTTGATGAAGTGGTGGTGGTGATCCAAATGGCAGCGGCGGAACAACGCACCATCCCACGGCAGATGTTCTCTGGCATTCGCGAGCAAATCAGCCCAACCATTCTTGCCGTGGCGACAGTCTTGGTGGTGATTTCAATCGCATTGCTGGCGACACTCGAATTGTTGAGACGCCGCTCGGAGCGCCTGCGCGGGCTCTCTGCAAGCTGACACCAAACCCGGTGAGAAATGTCACCGTTCACCCAAGCCAGCGCTTGGGCCACGATCAACGCTGGCGCGTTTCCTGCGATCGCTTAAGACTGACAGTTGCACGGATGCAACCAGATCGCTAGCCAGGACGGTAAACGCGTGTTTGAACAGACCAGTAAGCTCGGCACAAATGCCGGCAAGCCCACTCTCGTAGCCCTCGGAGCTAGTGCCATGATCGCGGCTGCGCTGCTGCTGCCGAAAGGCGATCTGCACCGCGCAGCGGCAATAACAACGCAGGCAAACGCATCTCAACCCGCCTCTGCGGCACTGATGGCAGGCAATACGCTGCAGGTTGAGACGCGCCTAGGCGACGCCAGCGCCCCCGCATTTTATTCGGTGTGTCACGGCTTCTCTGCCACGCACAACACCGAGTCGCCCTATCAGATCGACTACTCCAATTGCCCGATAAAACGCACACAGGTGGTGGAGCACGAGCGCTTCAGTCTGACCCTGCCAGAGTCGGTTGAGACCGTGTTGATCGAGGTATGGCCACTGCAGCGCGTCGAGCAAGCCCGTTATATCCTCACAACCCCAGCGGCTCTGCAACGCGATGGTCTAGACCTGCGATAGCACCACCGGTTGGTGGGCATGCCGACCTACCAGAACCCAGATCGGGGCATACGAGCTGAACGTGGCGCCCGGTTAGCAATCGAGCGTGTTAGCGCGTTCCCACTCACTTAAGTGCGCACAGTAATCGGCCCAATCTTGCATTTTGAGTTTGACAAAGGCGTCTATCAACTCGTCACCCAATCCAGCTCGAAGATTCTTGTTTTTGTCTAAAGCGCGAAGCGCATCGAGCAGATTGAGCGGCAGACGTTTTGCGCCCCGCGCCTTTTGCGGGTCGGCGTACATGTTGTTGAAAAGTGGCTCCCCTGGATCGCGCTTTTGTTCAAGACCATCGAGCCCTGCGGCCAAGAACCCAGCTTGCATGAGGTAGGGGTTGGCGGCTCCGTCCATCAGGCGCAGTTCAAATCTGCCATCATCTGGCACCCTGATCATGTGCGTTCTGTTGTTGCCGGAGTAAGTGACAGTATTGGGTGCCCAAGTGGCGCCAGAACGCGTGACGGAGCCATTGATGCGTTTATAGCTGTTGACGGTGGGGTTGAACAACGCGCACAGCGCCTCCGCGTTATGCACAATGCCACCGAGGAAGGCATAGGCCGTGGAGGACAACCCAAGTCCACGTTTGTCTTTTTTACTGAGAAAGAGGTTTTTCTTTCCAGTCTTATCCCAAAGTGACACATGAGCATGGCAGCCGTTGCCTGTGAGCTCTGCAAAAGGTTTGGGCATAAACGTCGCCCGCACTTGGTGGTTCTCCGCGAGCGTTTTGGTCATAAATTTGAAGAACACGTGGCGGTCGGCGGTTTTGAGAGCGTCGTCATAGTCCCAATTCATTTCGAACTGGCCATTGGCGTCCTCGTGATCGTTTTGGTAGGGACCCCAACCCAAATCAATCATGGCGTCACAAATGCTGCGAATCACCGGATAACGCCGCATCAATGCCTGTTGGTCGTAACAGGGTTTACTCTGGGTATCGCGTGGATCAGAGAGGACTGAACCGTCCTCTGACACCAAGAAGAATTCACATTCGACACCGGTTTTCATGCGCAGCCCGCGCTTCTGCGCACGCGCCAATTGCGTTTTCAGGGCCACGCGCGGCGAAGCGGCGACGGGCTCACCGTCCATGTACAAGTCCGCAGCCAACCAACCGATCTCAGGCTGCCAGGGCAATTGAATTAAACTCTCCGGGTCCGGCACACCAAACATGTCAGGGTGCGCCGGTGTCATATCGAGCCAAGCGGCAAAGCCTGCAAAGCCCGCCCCCTCTTTCTGCATTCCGGCGATCGCGCGAGCCGGCACCAATTTCGCGCGCAAGTTGCCAAATAGATCGACAAAGCTGATTAGAAAATACTGGATACCGCGGCTCTTGGCCTCTTTGCTCAAATCCACTGCCATGTTCTTCTCCGTCTTTGCCGATACAGTTAAAACGCTTCTGCCTACATTTGCTTACCCGGCACCCACTCGGTGCCCGCCAACGGCACTCCTGCCATAGCAGCGGCTTCGATAGTCAAGGCTGCCAAGTCTTGTGGTTCGAGGTTGTGCACATGTGACTTGCCACAGGCACGGGCAATCGTCTGGGCTTCAAGGTTTAAGACATTGAGGTAATTGGCCAAACGCTTACCGGCTTCCACTGGATCGAGCCTCGAGGCGAGCTCTGGATCTTGTGTGCATATCCCAGCGGGATCACGGCCATCTTGGTAATCGTCGTAAAACCCTGCACTGGTGCCGAGCTTATTGTATTCAGCTTCGTGGACAGCGTTGTTGTCACCCAGGGCAATCAAAGCGGCTGTGCCGATCGAAACCGCATCGGCTCCCATCGCTAGCGCTTTTGCAACGTCTGCCCCGCTGCGAATCCCGCCGGAGACGATCAACTGCACCTTGCGGTGCATGCCAAGTTCGGTCAGCGCCTCCACAGCCTGGCGTACCGCCGGCAAGGTTGGGATGCCGACGTGCTCGATGAACACATCTTGCGTGGCTGCTGTTCCACCTTGCATCCCGTCAACCACAACAACATCCGCCCCAGCTTTTACGGCCAGAGTGACGTCGTAGTAGGTGCGCGCCGCACCGACCTTGACATAAATTGGTATTTGCCAATCAGTGATTTCACGCAGCTCCTGAATTTTGATCTCAAGATCGTCCGGACCGGTCCAGTCTGGGTGCCTGCACGCACTGCGCTGATCAATGCCGGCCGGTAAATCGCGCATGTCGGCAACGCGGTCAGAGATCTTTTGTCCCAACAACATTCCGCCACCACCTGGCTTGGCACCCTGTCCAACTACCATTTCTATTGCGTCAGCCCTGCGCAGGTCGTCGGGATTCATGCCATAGCGAGATGGCAAGTATTGGTAAACCAAATGCGTGGAATGGCGGCGCTCTTCAGGTGTCATGCCGCCGTCACCGGTGGTCGTACTGGTGCCCATTTGCGATGCGCCACGTCCGAGCGCCTCTTTGGCTTGTGCGGACAGTGCACCGAAGCTCATGCCGGCAATGGTGATCGGAATGTCGAGTGTGATGGGTTTCTCAGCAAAGCGATCACCGAGTGTCACTCGGGTATCACAGCGCTCTCGGTACCCCTCTAGCGGATAGCGCGACATGCTAGCGCCGAGGAAGACCAAATCGTCAAAACTCGGCACGTGTCGTTTGGCGCCGAAGCCGCGAATGTCGTAAATGCCCGTGCGCGCGGCCCGCTCAATTTCGGCGATAACCGGTCGGCTGAAGGTGGCTGATTCTCGCAACCAGTTGTGGTCCACCATGGCGCTGCTCCTCAGTAGGCTGCTGTGTTATCAATGTTGAAGTGGTACAGCTCACGAGCAGAGCCAAATCGCCGGAAGGCCGAGCTGTCACAGTCTGTGACGCCAGCGGCCAAGAGCAAGCTATCGAGCTGGACGCAATGTGCAGTTTCCATAGGCTTCTCAACACAGTCCGCCCCTAGACTGGCGACATCGCCCCGAACAAAGAGTCGCGCTTCATACAGCGAGTCACCCAACGCCTCTCCGGCGTCCCCACACACAACCAGACAACCCTTTTGCGCCATAAACGCGCTCATGTGACCGACGTTGCCGCGAACGACAATATCGACACCTTTCATTGATATCCCACACCGGGAAGACGCATTGCCATCGACAACCACCAGCCCGCCATGCCCGCTGGCCGCACAGTACTGAGACGCGTCCCCGTGAACGTGAACACGCCCAGACATGATGTTTTCAGCAAGCCCAGGACCGGCGTTGCCGTGCACTGCGATAGAAGCATGCTGATTCATACCGCCGCAGTAGTAACCTACATTGCCGTCAATCGACACATCGTGTGCGGCAACAGCCCCAACCGCAATGGCGTGTCGACCTGCGGGATTGACAACCGAAACGGATTTGGCTGAGGCTTCGTGGAGACACGCGTTGAGTGGCCGCACCCCGTCGCATAAGTCAAACGTTGTCACGCTGCCATGTCCTCCCGCTCCCAGGTGTATATTCGGGCCGGTTCTGGTTCCCAAACGTCTGCGTGTTCAGCACCGGGCAACTGTGCAATAGCCCGGTACTCAGACGCCATCGCAACCCACTGATCGGTTTCAGCGAGAACGGCTGGCTTGCAAGCGATTGGATCGCGAAGCACAGCAAAACCGCTGCGAGTACCAATGGCAAAGGTGTAAAAGCCGTCGAGGTCTTGCAGCGCAGATTCCAACGCGCTGCGCAGGGAGTCCCCGTTTCGCATTCTGTGAGACAGGTATCCTGCAGCAACTTCAGAATCGTTGTCCGTTTTAAATTGCAGCCCCGCTCGAATAAGCGACTGTCGCAATCGATTGTGATTGGACAAAGAGCCGTTGTGCACCAGACAGACGTCATGGCCGGTTGAAAATGGGTGTGATCCCAAGGTCGTGACAGCGCTTTCAGTGGCCATGCGCGTGTGGCCGAGCGCATGACTGCCTGTGATCTCGTTCAGCGCGTGTTTATCGACAAAGTCACGCGGGTGAGACGCTTCTTTGTAGATTTCAACACGCTGCCCAACGCTCATGATATCCGCGTCTGGATACTGGGCTTTTATCCACGCCTGTACTGTGTCGTTACATTGACCCTGCAACAGGACATGATTGCCAAGCACCGAGACTTCACAAGCAAATTGGGCAGTGACGGCAGATGCAAATTGCTCTCGCCGTTGAGGCTCGGCAAGCCTGACACTGAGTTTCAAACCCTCTGGGCCGTCGCGGTACACCGCGACGCCAGCACTGTCTGGCCCCCGCTCCCCCATCTGCACCAGCATCTTTGACAGCAGAGAGCCTAATTGTGACCCGATACAGTCATGCTTGGCGTACAAGCCAACGATCCCGCACATGCGCGACTCCACGCGGCACAATGTCACCACAGAGAATAGGGTCAGCTGATAGAGCGCGTCAATCGCTATGACAACCTGACAAATATTTTTCACTTCGGCCAACGCTTATAATCACGTGCCATTCTGTATTGTCCAACACAGCTCCGCGGCGCGACCAACGCTGGGGCGCGCCGCACCAAATCTGTGCAGTGAACGGCGTTGACACGCCAACATCCCAACCCTTCTCTGACACGACAAATATTGGCGCTTGAACAATAAGATTTGCCGCGTTGGGCATGCGATCATCTCACTAATATTCTCGCGAGAGCGTGCAGTTTCAACCTCATAAAATGGAGAATGATCCAATGGGAAAACGGGTAGCAGTAATTGGCGCAGGCCCATCAGGCCTCGCGCAGCTCAGGGCGTTTCAGTCAGCCGCGCAAAAAGGCGCAGACATTCCAGAGGTTGTTTGCTTCGAAAAGCAAGATGATTGGGGTGGTTTGTGGAACTACACCTGGCGCACGGGCCTCGATGAATACGGCGAGCCCGTGCACGGTTCAATGTACCGCTACCTGTGGTCCAATGGCCCAAAAGAAGGACTGGAGTTCGCGGATTATTCCTTCGAAGAACACTTCGGAAAGCAAATTGCAAGCTACCCCCCTCGAGCCGTTCTCTTCGATTACATCAAGGGACGCGTCGAAAAAGCCGACGTCAGAGGGTGGATTCGGTTTCGCAACCCAGTGCGCCATGTGAGTTACGACGACGGTACAAAACAATTCACAGTCAGCGCGCATGACCTTGTCGAAGACAGAGAATACAGCGAAGTGTTCGACCATGTCGTGGTCGCAAACGGGCACTTCTCTACCCCCAATGTCCCGGAATTTGATGGCCTAGACCGGTTCAACGGCCGCGTACTGCATGCGCACGATTTTCGCGATGCTGTTGAATTCAAAGACAAAGATATTCTCATCATCGGCACGAGTTACTCGGCCGAGGACATTGGTTCGCAATGTTGGAAGTACGGTTGCAAGTCCATCACGGTAAGCCACCGCACAGCGCCGATGGGCTATGACTGGCCAGACAACTGGCAAGAGGTGCCGCTGCTGACCTCTGTTGATGGCAATACCTGTGTGTTCAAGGACGGCACGACAAAAGAGGTGGACGCCATCATCTTGTGCACAGGCTACAAGCATCACTTTCCATTCATGCCACCCGCCCTAACCCTGCGTACTGCCAACCGCTTGGCAGCCGCTGACCTCTACAAAGGTGTGGTATTCAACCCCAACCCTGCACTGTTCTACCTCGGGATGCAGGATCAGTGGTACACCTTTAACATGTTCGATGCACAAGCATGGTATGTGCGCGACATCATCATGGGCACGATCTCTGTGCCAGACAGCGCTGCCCGCGAGCAAGACGTCGTAGACCGGGTTGCAGCAGAAGACGCGCTTGAAGACGACTACGCTTGCATTAGATACCAAGGTGACTACGTCAAAGAATTGATCGCAGACACCGACTACCCAAGCTTTGATGTCGACGGTGCAAACGAAGCCTTTTTCCAGTGGAAGAAGCACAAAAAGGTAAACATCATGACGTTTCGCGACAATTGCTACACGTCAGTGATCACAGGCACCCTTGCACCGGTCCACCACACACCGTGGAAAGACGCACTCGATGACTCTATGGAGAGCTACCTCGAGAACTGATTAACACCAAGTTTAGACAAAAACCAAAGGGGCCTGACAATGTGTCAGGCCCCTTTTTCGTGGTTGGATTTACTTACGGTATGAACTGGACTCGTGCGCTGCACCCAGCACAAGTGCCAGAACGCATAAGCCAAGCGCTATCCACACCCACACCGACACCATGCCGGATCCGGCGCCAACGAAATAAGCGCCTTCAAAACCGTTCCATGTGCCACTTTCTACAGGTGAACCCATTTTTTTCTCCCAGTTTTGTCAGTGAGTTACGCGTTGTTAGATGAGCTGATGCCTTCAGGGTAGGCAACTGCAGGGACCTTGGTGATGTCCAGACCGTCAATCTCTGCGTGCTCAGGCACCCGCAACAGACCAAACACTTTCAGCACCAGTGACACCAAGTACCCAGGCACAAATCCACAAGCGAACATCACCACCAATCCGACAAGCTGACCTGTCAACGACGTGACCGCAACGCCGGCATCGCCAAAAAGCGCAGGATAACCGGTTGCAAACAAGCCAACTGCAATCACGCCCCAAGCGCCAAGTGTACCGTGCACGGTGACGGCGCCGACTGCATCGTCAATGCCGAGCTTCTCAAAGAAGCGCGCGGATGCGGGCATCATGCAGGCACCAGCAAAACCGATTGCGAAGGCCATCGGCGGCCACCACAAGTCGAGACCAGCAGCACACGAGATAATGCCGCCAAGCGCACCTGACATCATCCAGAAAGGGTCTCGTGTGACAACCCAGGCACCGATAATCCCGCCAGCAAAGCCCATGAGGATGTTAAAGGTCAGTGCCGATAAGGTCACAGGTGTGCCGTAAATCGTGCCAAATTGTGCGCTACTCCAAGACCACGCTTCGCCTGGGAATATTGCGCAAGCCATTAGGAAGCCCCAGAAGCCCGCGATAATCAGCATCAAGCCGATTAGCGTCAACGGCATGCTGTGCCCTGCGATGTGATTGGATGTGCCATTTGTGAACTTGCCAATTCGTGGCCCGAGGTTGATCAAGACCCCCAGTGCGAAGAAGCCCGCGACCATGTGCACAACGCCTGCAGCACCAAAATCGTGGTAGCCAAATTCCGTGACCAACCAGCCGTCTGCATGCCATCCCCACGCTGCGGCAAATACCCACGCGAAGGTGCCAAGAATGATCGCAAGAATAATAAATCCGATCACTTTGATACGCTCTATGACCGCCCCCGACATGATTGAAGCCGTTGTGGCTGCAAAGAGCGTGAAGGCGCCCCAGAACACACCTGTTGCGCTGTCAGCAAAATTTGGCCCCATGCCTTCAGACCACGGCAGGAAGTACGCGGCGTACTCTGCCCCGCTGATCTCTAGTGGCCCAGTGCTCATGCTGAGGCCTGTGGGAAATGCCCAATACACCCAAAAGCCAATGAGGTAAAAAGCGGGCACGAGGAAAGCAAATGCGAGAATATTTTTGATACTCGAGGCGAGCACGTTCTTGGTTCTCGATGCCCCCATCTCATAGGCTAAAAAGCCCACGTGTATCAGAATCATCAGCGGAATGGTTAAGTAGTAGTAGGTCTCAGCCAACGCTGTGTTCGTCCCGCTTGCGCCCGCTTGTAACGCCGCGACATCGGCGGCAAGTTTTGCAATTTCCTCTTCCATTTAGTCTTCCTCTTCAGTGTGGGAACATGAATCAAGTGGCATCGCAAGGCGCGCCCAGTGAAACAAACAAAAACGAAGGTACTGAGTATTCAACCGTGAACGGCGGCGATATCTGTGCACGCTAAGTCACCACGGTGTTTGTCGACTGGCATTGCCAATCTAAATTCAAAGGAAAATACGCGCTTTGGCGCAAAGGCAGGAGAGGTCATCGACACGCTAGACGCTCGCATGCGCATGCCCTCCAGCCATCGCCATCCAGTTGCTGTAAAGCCTTTCGCACAGCGCATTCATCTTGGAGAGTGACTTCGCGCAGCTCGACTCAAGGATTTGCAAACCGTCGCAACCCATCGCACCGACCAGCGCATCGCGATACGCTGGAACCGCGCCCCACGATGCGACTGTGTCTTGTTCGGCTTCTAGATGAAATTGGAAAGACAAGGCGTGATCATCAACTTGAATCGCTTGAACAGAACACGCCTCGCTTGAAGCGAGCACGCTCGCTGACGGTGGCAAAGACACAATTTCTGCGCTGTGCCATTGCAACGCGTCAAATTGTTCAGGCACACCGTGCATCACAGCATGGGATAGTGCCGATGGCGCGCGGGTAACTGGCATTACGCCAATCTCAGGCTTTCCAGGCGCGACCTCACCGCCGAGCGCGACTGCCAGCAACTGGTGCCCAAGACAAAGCCCAAAAAAGGGCTGTTTGAGATCGCAGACACTCACGCGTATTGCCTCAATCTCTTCTTTCAACCACGGGTGTTCTCTCACCTGCCACACATCCATCGGACCGCCCAGCACCCAAAGCGCGTCGAACTGCGCGACATCGGGAATGGGCTCCGAGCGGTGAAGCATCACCGTTGTCAGTGTGTGCCCGTCGCGAGCAAGCAATCCGCGCAAATACCCGGCGTGTTCATCATCGTGATGCTGAAAGCACAATATTTTCATTCACGCTCGCCGGTTTTCGAGCCCGCAGCATGCGCGGGGTTGCAAATTCCGATTTCAAGTCACTGATTGACTCAAATACCACAGGTGTACTATCAACCGCTTCGACCATACCCCGAGCCTGTATCACTGGCAACAAGCTTCCCAGTTTTGGTGCAGAATTGGCTCAATAACAGTCAGACTTGAAAGCCTGCATACAATACAACACGATCACATGCGAGGGAGATGCAGCGCTTTAACATGAACCCCAGTCGCACTATATCGGTGCATATCAATACAACTCAGTCCCAATGGGCACTGACAAAGCACCGTCTTTGCCTTGTCGCGCACGGTGAGTGCCCCAACAGCGGGCACGCAGTCAACTGCTGTAGTCTCCTTTGACACGCCGTTTTTGTGGATCGAAATGCGACAAGCCCACAACCTTTGCAAGTAAGCGCTTTTGCAACCCGTCAAGCTGACCCACTTCCAATTCGGTGTCAACGTCAGCGTGCGCAATGTCCACCCGCGCCATGGCGATGGTCTTGCCTAGGATGGGCGACTTAACCGCCGATGTGATCTCGCCAACCTGAGCGCGGCCTAAGCGAACGCAATCGCCGCTGCTCGGCACGACACCACTTTCAATATCAAGCCCGACCAACTTACGTTGTGGGTTGGCCTTGCGGCGCTCCAGCGCTTCGCGGCCGATGAAGTCGTCCTCTTTGGATTTAAGTGGCACAGTGAAGCCAATACCTGCTTCAAAGGGGTCGGTCTGGTCACTGAATTCGTAGTTGGCGAAGATGAGACCGGCCTCAGTGCGCAGCATGTCGAGTGCGCCCAAACCGCAGGGCAACAAACCGTGCGGCTCGCCGGCCGCTTTCACCGCATCAAATACTGCTGCGGCATCGCGAGGGTGGCAAAACACTTCATAGCCAAGTTCGCCGGTGTAGCCGGTTCGGCTGAGCACCACGGGCAGTCCATGCAGATCCCCGACGCGCGCGATGGTGAACCGAAACCACGCCAGTTCTTCTACTGTCGGCTGGGCCGGCGGCGTCCAGAACACGTCTTTGAGGATCTCGCGTGACAACGGGCCTTGCACCGCAATATTGGCCAGTTGGTCAGTCGAATTGCGCACCCATGCTTGCATATTGTGAGTGGCCGCCTGCTCGCGCAGCCACTCCCCTGAACTGTCACAGCCACCCACCCAACGGAAATTGGTGTCGCCGAGCCGGTAAACAGTGCCGTCGTCGATCATGCCGCCGTGCTCATAGCACATGGCGGTATAGACCACTTGCCCAACGCTGAGCTTTTTCATGTTGCGTGTAACGCAGAGTTGCATCAGCGCCTCGGCGTCGGGTCCTGTTACTTCGTATTTTCGAAGCGGTGACAGATCCATGACAACAGCCTTCTCGCGGCAGGCCCAATACTCGGCGATGGCGCCCGAATTCGACATCTGATTGGCTAACCAGAAGCCGTTGTACTCGCTGAAATCACGTGTGTATTGCGCAAAGCTCGAGTGAAAACCGGTTTCTCGTGTTTCTTCCATATCTGCCTCCGCGCTCTTCCTGAACCCGATAGAGCGTTTGAAGTCTTCGTTCGCGCCGTAAACACGCACCTGTATGTCTGTGGGATTCCAGCCGTTGGCCGGGTCGATGTCACACGGGCACGCCGTAGAGATACACAGGATGTCGGTGACCGCTCGCAGCAAGACGTAATCACCCGGCCGCGACCAGGGATCGTCCATACCAAGTGCGTTGGTGTCATCGAGCAAGGTGTTGAAAAAGAAATTGATCGCAGGCCAACCGCCGCGGGGTTTGATTTGCCATGCCCCGAGCTCTCGGTTCATGTTGTCAGTGCAGTTGATGTGGCCGGGGTAACCGAGGTCATCGTAGTAGCGCGACGTGCAGGCGAGCCCAAAGGTATCGTGGCGCCCACACGTGTCTGCCACCAACTCGACCAACTGCGTTTGATCACAGGTCCAGTACTTCGAGAAAAGCCCTGGTGCCGGGTAGCCGAGCCCACTGAAGGACCGTGTGGCTGTGGGGTCGATTTCGCGTTCAGTACCGCGCTCGAGTTCGCGCAAATCAAAGGCTTGGAAATCTGAGCACTCGCGACCCTGCACATCGAGAATCTGAAAGTACTGCCCGGCACGCACTTCGTAGGCGTGGGCTTGCCCAGGCTGAATATTGGCGTCGTGCAGTGGATCGGCCAATGGATCGGGCGCAGAGAGCGGCGCGCCCTCTTCTCCACCCTTGTAATGCCGCGCGCGCTGACGCGTGATGTACGCGACAATTTCAGTCGGCGTATCTTGCGCATGCGGCGCCATGGCGGCGCCGTCAGAGCAGACAATCAACAAGCCGGCGCACTGCGCACTGAAGGTGACAGATTCACCGGCGCGCGAACCATCCGCAAACACCCGAGTTGCGTCGGCGTTGGCGAGGTCGAAGCCGGCGTGACTCAAAGCCCGGCGCACCCGCCCACCGCTCGCATCACCAGCGGCCAAAGCGCGCTGTATTCCACGTGGTAGCCCGGAGCTCACGCCTCCAATCATGGCGATATCTGAGCGACCATCAGGCGTGAAAAACGCAAGCTCTGCCGGTTGCAATCCCTCGGGATCGACAATGCAGATGTCGTCGCCAGCTTCGATCTCAAGCGCCCGTGTGCCACCGGCCGGCACCGGGTAGCGCTCAACTCCAGGTGGCAATACTGGCAGGCCAGGCACCCGGACACCGGCTTGCTCGAACGGCTTTTCAAGTCTCATGCGTCCTCCTCAATCGATGCCGAGCGCGCGGCGCTTGTCTGCTGCCCACCTCATGGCGAGATGATCTGCCGCCAGCCCCATGAAGGCCACGCACATTCCAAGTACGAGGCCCTTGCCGACGTCAGTTGACGACAGTGCGCGCTGCATTTCTTGGCCGAGGTCCTGAGTGCCGATAAACGCCGCGATGATCACCATGAACAACGAGAACATGATGCTTTGATTGATTCCAACCATCATCGTCGGCAGTGCCATTGGTAGCCGCACTTTCCAAAGCGTCTGGCGTTTGTTGGCGCCGGACATGTCAGCAGCCTCGATTAGGGTCTCGGGCACCCCGCGAAGACCTTCAATGGTGTAGCGCGCGAGCGGCACCATCGCGAACACCACCACCGCACCAATGGCCGCGACGTCATTGACGCCAAACAACATCACCACGGGGATGAGGTAAATAAAGCTTGGGAAGGTCTGCGCCGTGTCGCAAATTAGCAGGCCGACCTTCGCGCGACGCTCGTTTCCGGCGGCCCAGATGCCAAGTGGCAACCCGACCAAGGCCGCAAGCAACACAGCAAAACTGACCATATAGGCTGTGATCATGGCGCGATCCCACCAGCCGCTCATGGCAATGAACAACACGAACGCGCTGACCGTCAACGCACTGCGACGCCCACCAATGCGCCACCCCACAGCCGCGACAAAGGCCAGGACTGCGGTGAATGGCAGCCAGAGGTAGGCGTCGCGCATTGGAATCAGCACATCGCGAATAAGGAAGGCACGGATAGCGAGTGTCACGGGGTCGACCAAGCGGATGAAGCCGTCGAGAATCACGTCGAGCTGTTTGGAGATGGTGAAGGCTTGGGTGCGTTTGATCTCTTGTGCCAGTGGCCAAAATTCTGCGAGCGTCCACAGGCCGACCACCAACACTGCCCACACCAGCAACAGCTTGTTTCGCTGGTGCCAGGGTGTGCCTTTTTCAAAGTGCTCGGGTTGCCGCTCGGCCCAAGCCTTAGAACAGCGGTCGAGCACCACAGCCAGTAATACGATGGTGATTCCGATTTCGACGGAGCGCCCCATCTTCAGCGCTTGCAACAACTGCAATAGCTTTTGCCCCAGACCTGGCATACCGATGAAACTCGCTAGTACCACCATCGCAAGGCTTTGCATGATCACTTGATTGACGCCGACTAGGATGTCATTACGCGCAGACGGGATGCGTGCGTAGCGCAATAATTGCCAACTCGTCGCGCCACACATCTGGCCGCTTTCGATGATTTCCGGAGAGACTTTCTTCAACCCGAGCAAGGACATGCGAATCATTGGCGGCATGGCGAAGATGATGGTGACAATCGCTCCAGCCTTCGGACCGACTCCGATAAACACCACCACCGGAATCATGTAGGCAAAGTGAGGCAGCGACTGCGTGAGGTTGAGGACAGGATCGAGCACCAACTCAAACCGGCTGCTGCGCCAAGCGAGCACACCGAGAACCAAGCCAAACAACACGGCGATGGGTGCCGCGACAATGATCACCGACAAGGTTTCCATTGCCCACTTCCACTGGCCGAGCAAAGCCACCCAAATGAAAGTCCCACCACTCAATATTCCGAGCGCCCATCCCCGCAACGCATAGCCCACCATGAATGCCGTGGCTGCGATCACGGTCCAGGGAATCGGGTCTTCGAGCCGTGGCCACCGGCGCTTGCCGTACAACAAATTTGCCGTGACATCGAGCAACCACTGCACGCCATCAGCAAACGCGCGGGTCACGTGCATCAGTCCGAGATCATCGCGCATAAAAGTAAACACGGCGTTGATCCAATCCGCCAGAGGCCAAACTAACCAGACTGGAGGACGGACCAACCAGTCGGGCGCCACCGGTTTGAGCACGGCCAATACAATGGCGGCCAACGCAATCCACCACCACAGTTTGTGCGATTCTTCGCCCGGGGAGATGGAGGGTGGAGAGCCGGCACCCATTCAGGCGGACCCAAGCAGAACATTCAAAGCGGTGTCGCGGTTCAACACTCCGACCACGGCACCATCGTCATCAGAGACAGGCAACTGGGGACTGAGGTCATCGACCAGCCGACGCGCGAGATCGTGCACTGTTGCGCCAGCCGAGATTGCCACGACGTCTGGCACTGTCGAGGACACGGGTGCCATCAGGTCTCGGGCATGAACCACCCTTGCTTTGTCGATATTCTCGGTAAATTTAGCAACGTACTCGGTCGCAGGGTTCATCACGATATTGCCGGGCTTGTCACACTGCTCGATCGCTCCATCTTTCATGATCGCGATGCGGTCCGCCAGACGAAGTGCCTCGTCGAAATCGTGGGTAATGAATACGATGGTCTTGCCAAGCAGGTCTTGCAAACGCAGGAATTCATCCTGCATTTCTCGGCGAATCAGCGGATCGAGCGCTGAGAAAGGTTCATCGAGAAACCAAATATCAGGCTCTATTGCCAGGCTGCGTGCAATGCCGACCCGTTGTTGCTGTCCGCCAGAGAGCTCGCGCGGGAAATACTCTTCACGCCCCTGGAGCCCGACGAGTTCAATCATTTCCATTGCACGGGCGCGGCGCGCGTGCTTGTCTTGGCCGCGCATTTCGAGCGGAAATGCCACGTTATCTAGCACTGTGCGGTGCGGCAACAGGCCAAAGCTCTGAAACACCATGCCCATCTTGTTACGCCGAAGTTCGATCAGTTCAGCTTCCGACAAGGCCGTCAGATCTGCACCCTCTACTTCTATACCGCCACCGGAGATGTCCACCAAACGAGACAGGCAACGCACCAATGTTGACTTCCCAGAACCGGACAACCCCATGATGACGAGCATCTCACCCTGGTGTATGTCCAGCGACACGTTGCGCACAGCGGAGATGTAACCCGCTTCGCGAAGGACATCAAAACCCGGATCGTGCCCGTTTAGCCCATTGAGGTAGGTCGTCGGATCAGGGCCGTACAACTTCCACACTTCGCGGCAGGAAATAACGGGATTGGACATGGCTATCACCCTCAGGGGTTGATTCAGTCGCGAAGGACTGTCGATGCCTCTCGGGCCCAGTCTTCGGGAGTCGCATTCTCGCGGCGTGTTGTGTCCAGCGAATCAATACCCCACGCTAGCACAAGCACGGCAAAACGATAACTCACTGCCCCGCCCGACACGCAAGGTCGAACGGGGCAGCTTTAGGTCACACTGAAGGCTCGGGACTTACTCAGTCCAGGGCTTCCACGTGTCCGCGTTGGCTTCAAGCCATGCAGTTGCCGCGTCTTCTGGCTCAAGTTCGTCAACGTCGACAAGCTTGGCCATTTCAGCAATCTGCGGGTTGGTGAAGTCAATCTTGCCGAGCACCTCACGTGCCTTGGGCCATTTCTCCGCCATACCGCTCCATGCCGCCTTCTTCAGGTAACCGTTTGGTGGGTTGCCACAATCGTGAGTGGCGTCGGGGTTGGGACCGCCAGATGGATCATCTTTACAGCCCTCGAAGTAGGTTGGAAATTCCACGAATTCCCCCGGCCAAACCGCTTCAACGAAGTTTGGTGTCCAGTTGAAGATAACAACCGGTGCATTGCGCTTTTCCGCCGCGGCAACCTCCGCCCACAACGCAGAGGCTGAACCTGCGTTAACGACGGTAAAGTTCATACCAAGTGCCGCAACACGTTCCGCATCGTGCTTGAGCCAGTCGACCGGCCCACCGAGAAAACGGCCTTTGTCACCTGTCTCTGGGGTTGCAAATTTCTCTGCACACGCGTTGAGAGCCTCCCATGAAGGCAACCCCGGGCAGTGCTCTTTGGTCCACATTGGATACCACCAATCTTCACGGGTCACCGCGTTATGATCACCAGCGTCTTCAATGCCGCCCTTCTCGAGTGCTTCGTTAAAAGAGACACCGAATGCGCCTTCCCAGACCTCGAGTTCCAGCGTGACATCACCGAGCCGAACGGATTCATACACCGCTTGACTGTCGGTGGAGACAAACTCAACGTTGTACCCCATTGATTCATAGATTTGGCCGACAACGTGGCTCATCACGATCTGGCTGGACCAGTTGTGCGTTGGGATGATGATCGGATCGGATGACTCCATGGCCAGCACGGCCATGGGGGACGCTGTCATCGCTGCGGCGAGCAGCATTGGTTTTATTTTCATGCTCTATATCCTCCAGGTTTATGACGCGGGCTTTTGGCTACCCGCTCTACCCCACAGACGAATTGATACAACGCCTGTGGGCTCTGCACCGCCGACTGCAACCCTGTGCAGTCAGCGATGATCAAACTGGAAAAGCTGGCTGTGCACTTGACTGTGACCAATCAGGTTCAAATGCAAGCACGGTGGCATCGGTCGGCGCGCCGGGATTGAACAGCCCGTTGTGCCAATACGTTGCCTGCCAATAAGGGTTTTTCTGTGACAATCGCCAGACCTTACAGCGCAAACTCACGCGCTGCGCGTATTTCTCAAATTTCAATTCAACTGTTTTAGCGCGAGCAATTTTGACAGCCCCAAGTGAGTCAGCCCCGAAACTCGCGGTCAACACGTCTGAGAAATGCACGGCAGATTGGAAATAGGTTGAACAGAGAAGCTTGAGCGCGCCTTCACGCCGCTGAGCGGGATCGTACGTGCGCCGGCTAATATGCTGCATCTCGGGCACCATCGTGTGCTCAGGCAGGCGGTTGAGCACGGTCATGATCGTGCCGAGATTCGTGCGCTCTGCGTCGTCTCCATAGAGAATGACATCAGGCATGACGCTCTCGTCTGGCATGCCATCGCGGTCGCGCATCAACATTTGCCGAACGCGGCACTGCCAGCGCAAGAAACCCAGCCGCTGAGCGGCCGCTTCTGCGTGCGAATCACCGTCTACACGCGCACTGTTTTCCATATCAATGTGCTCCATAGCACTGCAGGTCGAAGTGTTGAGTGTGCTTGAGCCTCGGGATACGCGCTCGCGCCAAATCGGACGCCGCGGTGTCAATGTCGGCGATCACAAATCCCACTCGCGTGCCCCCATCGGCCACCACCTGGCCCCACGGATCGACGATTAACGAGTGGCCAAAACACCCGCCACCGCCTTCAATATCTCCGACCGCGCAGGCGGCCACAACCCATGCCCCGTTTTCAATTGCTCGCGCTCTACAGAGAATATGCCAGTGGGCCTCACCCGTCTTTTGTGTAAACGCCGAGGGAACAGCGAGAACGTCAGCGCCCGCGCTGGCCAGCGCCTCATACAAATTGGGGAAACGCAGGTCGTAACAAATGCTGCAACCGAGTGTGCACCAGTCGGTTTTCAGTACGCAGGCCTCGCTGCCGGGCCACACCACATCCGACTCTCGATACACTTCAGTGTCTGAAAGTTGGATATCAAATAAATGGATTTTGCGGTAGCGCAAAGCGACTGCGCCCACGGAATCAATCACCACACTGCAGTTGTACACCTTGCCATCAGGCGCCGGCAGAGCAACGGAACCCGCGTGAACCCAGACCGCGTTCTCTCGAGCAAAATCTCGCATCGCAACGAGGAAAGGGTTGACGCTCTCCGCCGCCACAGGCGGTGCAAAGCGTCCAGACTCCACCCGAAAACCCGATGCGTATTCAGGTAGAAAAAGCGCCTGCGCCCCCTCGTTGACCGCCGCTTGTGCATGCAACAAGGCGACGTCAATTGCCGACTCGAAAGTCGGCATTGGGGGCAACTGTAAGCAGGCGACCCGGGTCATTGTCGGGTATCAGAACTTGGTGTAAGCCAAGCGCAACTGCGCGAGCGGGTGCCGTTCTGACATTTGAAACTTGATCAGCAACTCTCGCGCAATCATGTCGCGGTCTTGTTGGTTGTCCGGGAGGCTGATGTTGTCGGGCACGCGTACCCAGCCGTTGATGTTGCGGTCGAATACGGCGGGATTGCCGTCTTCGTACCCCATGTGTACATCTTCAAGCCAGTTCAGATCTTGCCAGCCCATGATCTCCATGTACTTGGCGAGAAAGGGTGTTAGGCGTTCATAATCCGGCACAAGGTTGACGTCATAGCGGTAACCGATGTGCTGACCGATTTCCTGTTCCCGCGCGCTCTCAAGTCCATCACCTTTGATGAACTGATCGACGTCCTTGATCTCGGACCCTTTGTAACTTGTTCCAGCCATTGCTGTCTCCAACAAACCGGGGCCGCTGTACGGCCCCGAGATCGATTAAAGGTGGTGGTAGTCTTCAACACCGACTGTGTGATTGGTACCGGCGAGCGGCACCCCAGCGATGGCAGAAGCCTCCATAGTCAGGGCCGCGAGATCTTCGGGCTCAAGCGAATGAATATTGGTTTTACCGCAGGCCCGTGCAAAGAGCTGCGCCTCGATGGTCAGCGTGTGCAGGAAGTTGTATACCCGCTCGGCCGCTTCATCTGGGTTCAGACGCTTGCGCAATGTTGGGTCTTGAGTTGCAACCCCAACCGGGCAGCGACCGGAGTGACAGTGATAGCAGTATCCCGGTTCAACACCCATTTCTTCCTGGTAGTTAGCTTCGGGGATGTCCTTGTTACAGTTCAGCGCCATCATTGCCGAGTGGCCAATGGCGATGGCATCAGCGCCCAGTGCAATGGCCTTGGCAACATCAGCGCCGTTGCGGATACCGCCTGCGTACACCAGAGAAATCTCGCCTCGCTTGCCGATGTCATCAATTGCCTTGCGCGCTTGACGGATTGCCGCCATTCCCGGCACACCGGTATCTTCTGTTGCCAGGTGCGGCCCCGCGCCCGTGCCACCTTCCATGCCGTCGATGTAGATCGAATCCGGGTCACACTTTGCGGCCATGCGAACGTCGTCGTACACACGGGCTGCGCCGAGCTTGAGCTGGATTGGGATCTGCCAGTCGGTGGCTTCGCGAATCTCCTGAATCTTGAGAGCGAGGTCATCGGGACCAAGCCAATCAGGGTGGCGCGCCGGCGAGCGTTGGTCGATACCGGCCGGCAAAGAGCGCATCTCTGCGACCTGATCGGTGACCTTCTGACCCATCAAGTGACCGCCAAGACCCACTTTACAACCCTGGCCAATGAAGAACTCGCACCCGTCTGCCAACACGAGGTGGTTGGGGTTGAAGCCATAACGTGACTGGATGCATTGATAAAACCACTTGGTGGAATACCGCCGCTCATCCGGGATCATGCCGCCCTCACCCGAGCAGGTAGCGGTGCCAGCCATACTTGCACCGCGCGCAAGCGCAGTCTTGGCTTCAAAACTCAGTGCACCAAAGCTCATGCCTGTGATGTAAATGGGGATATCGAGCTCAATAGGCCGTTTGGCGCGAGGCCCAATCACGGTCTTGGTTAGGCACTTCTCGCGGTAGCCCTCGATCACGAAACGCGTGAGCGTGCCGGGCAAAAATGTCAGGTCATCCCAGTGCGGGATTTTCTTGAACAGGGAGAAACCGCGCATGCGGTAGCGCCCAAGTTCTGATTTGATGTGGATATCGTCAATGACGCGTGGCGGAAAGACAAAACTCTCGCCAAGACGGTTGACGTCGCGGTCCAGGGGTTTTTTGGCCATGTCAGGACGTCTCCTCAGAGAATGAGTTTCTTTTCGCTCGGTTCAAGGTTGTCGTAGTTCCACAACTGACGACCGGCGACGATTTTCTTGAAATGCGCTACGCCTTGATCAGGCATGAGCTCGTATTGCGACAACTTGCGCGTGAGCCACGCTTTGTCGAGATCAGTCAATTCCTCTTCTACTGCATCCACGCCCAGGCTTTGAATCTTACCGCCGACAAAGATGGTTCCGTCGTACATGGAATCACCAAGGTTCTTACCGGCGTTGCCGCAGAACACCATTCGACCGCGCTGCATCATGAAACCGGTCAACGCACCGGTGTCACCCCCAACGATGATGGTGCCACCTTTTTGATCGATGCCCGTGCGAGATCCGACTGAGCCGCGGCACACCAAGTCACCACCGCGAATGGCCGCACCGAAGGTTGAGCCCGCATTCTTCTCAATCAAAATGGTGCCGGACATCATGTTTTCGCCACATGACCAGCCCACACGGCCAGAAATACGCACATTGGGTCCGTCGATTAAGCCGGCGGCAAAGTAGCCAAGTGAGCCGTCAAACTCGAGGTTCAACTTGCTCAATATGCCAACCCCTAGACTGTGCATGCCGCGGGGATTGAGCACCTTGACCGTGCCTACACCGTCTTCCATCAGCGCGCGTATCTTGAGATTCACGTCGGTCGCGGTGAGACCGTCGGCGTCAATCTCAGCTGACTTGGCTGTGTCCACCACCGGTGCCCACGGATACAGAAAGTTTTCATCTTCTGTAGGCTCAAAAAACTCTTTCATTGAGCGGCCGGTGAGCTGCTCTGACATCATGCCGAGTGCTTCGGCTCGGTCTTCCTGGCTCATCGCCCGCAATTCGGCGTCGCTCATGCTTGCCATACCCGCACCTCCTCGTCGTAGGGGTCGTAGGTGTCAATTTCCTGAGGCAGGATTGCGCGGATCGCCACTTCTTCGGACGCCATCGCGATCATGTCGTCGGACTCGTACAACACCAAAGGCTTTGCCGCCATGGTGTCCTTTGCCATGCCGAGCGAGTCGGAGGTGGCAACGAGATAGGTGAAGACGCCGTCAATCTCTTCTATTGACGTGCGCAAACTGTCTTCCAAACTGATGCCGTTAGCGAGGTTGTCAGCGGTGTAAACAGCGAGCAATTCGCTGTCACAATTGGACATAAACCGGTGCCCCTTTCGCTCCATCTCGCGACGTTTCAGCCAGT
>CALAMQ010000069.1 GCA_937925815.1 uncultured Granulosicoccaceae bacterium
GGTCAAATTGCGCATGCGTTCGACCTTGAGCAAGTTGGTGTACAACACCTGCATGATCACGAGATACGCGTAGAAGTACGCTGTAAATTCGAGGTTCACCATTCGCGAACCAAACATGTTGATCACAGCGAGACAAGAGACCATTGCCACTGAGCTCGCGCCAAGCAACCGTTCAAATTTTTGATTCGAACGGCGATAAATTTGCCAGCCCATCCACATGAACCACGCCATGATGGACAAGAACAGTACCAGCGCCGGGATACCCATTTGAGAGGCGATATAGAGGTACATATTGTGCGGATCGCCCTCTTCCACCTGTTTCTCGGTGTAGCGATCTTTGAGGTACGGGAAGGACTTGAATCCATTACCAAACACCGGACTCTCAACAATGATCACACCAGCCGCTTTCCAAAGAATTAGACGGTGCTCAGAACTTTTGTCGAGTTTGCCTGGGGTCGCACTCTGCTCAGTCGTTTGGTTAAAGCGCGCAATAATGGACTGAGGAATCAAGGACGGAAAGGCAGCAAGACCTCCGATTCCAATGCAAACCCAGAATACGAGAAAACGTTTGCCACGAAGGTATGACATGATCAAGCCGCCACAGCCCAGGGCGAGCAACGCAGCCCGCGAAAAGGTTGCGGTCAACACCTTCAACGATAAGTAGAGGTAAGGCGTGAGCACCCAAAACTTTGGCTTGCTCAAGTTGAACATCAGCAAGGCAATAATCGGCAGCATAGTAAATGCGATAAAGCCACCAAAGTCATTGGCATTGTCAAAGGTTCCGCCAACACGGGCCTTCTCTATCCTTGATGCGCCACGCTTGTCAATCCATTCCAAGGTGCCCAATCCCACCACCAGCAAGGTCCCAACCATGCTGTAAATCGCCATGCGCTTAGCCTGACCCGGCGTCCTGACAAGTCCAATGACAGCGACGTAAAATCCCGCTTGCGCGATCCACGCAGTGGCCTGCGACAGCTCGTAGCCGATAACCCAAGACAGTGCACCCGGCGTAAAACCGAGCGTTATAACCGAGCCACAACTGAGAGCCCACCACCACAGCACCAAATTACGGCCCTGAATTGCTGGCATGAACGCTTCTTCGCGAGACTTGGCGCTCTTGTAAGCAAAATAGAGACACAGTGCAATAAATACATTTGTACCATTGACCAAGGGCGCAATTGACACGGCGTACAATTTCGCAAAGGGGAAATACAACAGTGAAACTGCAAGGATAATCTCGGGCGTTTTGTGCGCACGGACAACAATAAATCCGAGAATCGCCGCTGCAATCCCGTAGAGTACCAACTTTGGCATCGGGATCTGCAATATGATGATCGAGCCCATAAATAGACCGGGCAAAATCAGCAGTTTGAGAATCTCGACAACACGGTCAATATTGAGATCGATGTCCTCGGTATCCGAGGTCTTAAGCTCAACTTCGTACTTGACCTCTTCGTTGGTGATCGCACCAACAGATGCCAGGGAATCTTCGGGATTGTGGCCAATACGAGGCGCGAAGGCGGACTTTTCCTCCTTCGCTGGATTGCGACCAATCTTAGGCAGAAAGTCGACGATAGATCGCATCGTATACTCCATTGCCCACTACACGCTTAACAGTGGTTTTCACACGGGTCATGATCGCCACTTTACGGTGTAAGGCAGATGACGGATTGCACAGGTCGAGCACCGTAGACGCGCTCATTCCCTGGCGAATCGGTAAACGCTTGATCAACGAGTTATCCCCAGCTGCATGCAATCCAAATTGCGATCCGTGAACCGCCTCGTATCCCAGTTCCAATGCAATTTCTATGTCACGCGGTCCACAGCGCCCACCCGGAAAGCTGATGCTACGCACCGCAACACCAAGAATATCTTCAAGCTTGGATTTACTCTCCGCAAGCTCGGAACGCGCGCTGACGGCGTCCATATCTTGAATAAAGCGGTGACTGCAACCGTGGCTGCCTATGCCCATGCCCGCCGCGTGCATTGATCTGAGATCATCCGCAGTACAGTAATGTGACCGCTTATCTATCCAATCAGTGGTAATGAAGAAAAGTCCACTGAGATTCTGTGCTCGGAGCCAGTTTGTGGCGAATATTGCGTTGCTGCGATGACCGTCATCAAATGTGAGTAGCACCAATGGCTGAGCGTGAAGCTGCTCATCAAGCACACTGCCCTCGCTGACAAAGGCATAACCTGCCTCCCGGAGCGACGTCATGTGCGCAATAAAATCGGCTTCCGTGACCGCATAAGGCTGGTCCGGCTTGTCTATCTCGGCAAGCGATTGGGTATCGGCGTAGGTCGCGTGATACATCAGAACCCGCAAGTTTGCACGGGTCACGAACGCCACCGGACATCAAGACCGCCGCTGTAGTAACGAAACGGCGCCCTAGCAGCCGCAATGTTGAGCGTGCAGAACGTCAAAGCAAAACTCAACAGTCGACTCTCTCGCAGTTGAGGGAATACGAACGCCGCATAAGAGGCTGTGTAGAAGACTATCTGCAACAACAGCATCAATAACCAAAACCCACTGTGAAATGCTGCAACTGCAGAGGACAGTAGCAATAACAACGCTAACCACGGAATCGCCAATCGCAGCACTTTGTGCGAAAAGAACTGCCAGAAAATGGGGTTTTCCCGCAGCCTGAACATCCAGCCATGGCGATGAAAGGATTGGAAATTGCCAGCCAGCGTTCGCAACTTGCGCTGGAATTCATCGTCGAGTGAGTCTTGACTGGTATCAATTACAACTGCACCAGGCTCGAACACAACCCGCTTCCCTGAGCGAAGAATCTGAACAGGGGTGTCAAAATCATCGAGCACGGTATCGGCGTGCAACGGTGAATAGAGTTCAGTGCGAATCGCATAGACGGCACCAGTCGCACCTGCTGTCGAGTAGATTTCGCTCTCACGTTCACGAAGCCATTTCTCGTATCGCCAATACAGACCCACACAGACTTGCTCAGGATTGTGTTCATCAACAATCACCAGCTCGCCGCTCACGGCGCCAACGTCGGCGTCCTCAAAACGCGAGACCAGCCTCGCTAGGCAGTTGGGGTCCACGCGTTGACGCGCATCCATGAACACTGTGATTGCTGTATCCACTTGCTGCATCGCCGCGTTTAGCGCGGATGGTTTACCGGCGTTTACCGGCAGAGACAAAACCGTTACATCAAGATCTGCAACTGCGGTCTTTGCAATCGCAACGGTGTCATCATCAGAGCCGTCATCAACCACAAGCACGCGGATTTTATCGAGAGGGTAAGCGGAACTAGCAAGGCTTTGCAGTTTACTGCGAAGAGTCTCACCACCATTAAAAACCGCTATGACAACTGTTAAGGCAGGGAAGTTTTCTTCACTTCGTTGTTCACTTTTTTTGCGTTTTACAACGCTCAATAGCCCGAGCAGCAAGGGATACCCGACGTAGGTGTAGCCAATCAACAATAGCGCGACTATGCCAATAACAACGGCCATGTCAGATCCCCTGCCCGACGATGCTAACGCCTTCTCCGCGATAGCATCGCTCTATTTGAGCGGTGACATGTTCAACGCTAAACGCCGATTCAACAAACTGCCTGGCGGTAGCGCCCATATGGCGACAGCGCTGCCGGTCATCAACCAATTTTTGAAGTTGACTGGCAAGACCAATTGGGTCGTCAACGTCCACGCCAAACCCCGTTTCACCCTCGACAAGCAAATCTTCGTTGCCGCTAATTCGGGTCAAAACACATGGCAATCCGCTCGCCATCGCCTCCAACACACTGTTGGACAGCCCTTCCATTCGAGACACTTGGCAATAGGCGTGCGCGCCGTTGAGAAAAGCAGGAACATCCGCTATCTCGCCAAAGAATTTGACTTCTGTAGAGAGATCAAGCCGTTTTACTTGCGCCTCTAACGTAGAACGCATCGGCCCGTCACCGGCCAGCCATAACTCAACACGCGGAGCGCAGTTCGCTTTGAGCTGGGCCAACGCATCAATCAGGTTTGGTAAGCACTTGACCTCAACCAGCCGACCAGAAAACGCAATAACAGTGGTGTCAGATTGCTCACCACCGTGCAAAGCCTGCGAGGGTGTAAAATCGTGGACATCAATGGCATTGGGAAGCACCAGCATGTCCTCGTCGCGCACGCCGAGCGCCTTTAAACGCTGCTGTGTGTCACGGCTTATCGTTTGAAATACACCGATGCCAAGCGCTAATTTTCGAACCAATCGGTTAATCCAGGTCGATTTACGGGTATCGAAAACACCACCATCGAATTCCGTGGCGCCTGCAACCTTAGCTAACACTCGAGCTTTTACAACGGGTTTGAGCACACCCAGTACGGCCGCGAACTTCTCCACCATGTGAATATGTATGACATCGTAAGAGCGACCGTGAAGCAGTAAAAACCAAGCGACATTTAGGCAATAGCTGGCGCTTGCAAGCCCTGGTACTCGCAGAAAACCAAGCCGACGACACTGAATGCCGTTGATCAAGGTTGTCTCTGATGAGTTCACCTCAAGATCAGGACACAGGTACTCGACTGCGTGTCCTTTCTCGCGCATGCGTTCAGCGATGAGAATCGCCTGCTTTTGGCTGCCGCCAGTCCACGGGAAACGCCCATCCACCACACAGAGAATTTTCATAGCGAGTGCGCCTTGATCCTTAGATCAGCGGTTTCAACTCTCGACGGCCTTTCGTGCGCTTGAGTAAATCTAGCCGTGTTTTAGGTACCCAAGACAAGGTATAGCGCACAGCTTCCTCTTCAAAGAGGCCTAGACCATCGGCTCCAGCGCTGTCGACGCTACTCGTCTCCCAGCCGACCGTTGAACGCACCCCTGTGGTGTGCTGCCAAGACAAGCCAGCTGTCGCTTGTTCGCTGGAGTCAACACGGTCAAATGCAAGCGGTGAGAGTTTGTCGTCTTGGTATGACGCTCCGGCAAAGAATCCAAGCCGACCGGTAACCAAGTAGTTAAGATAAACGCTTGCACTTGTCGTTTCTCGGTCGTTGGCGACACTCTCGTAGTCAGCTTTGCTCCACGACAATCCAGCGCCCATGCTCCAAACCGGCCCTTCTCGGGTGACCGATAGGCGCGCATAGTCGTTTAGGAAAACCCCATTTGACGACACTGTGACAGCAGACTGTTCCCCTGCCAGTACGCTAACCAATGAAGCTTGAGTTGAATCGGTGTAGCCGCGCCCAGTGGTGACCTGCCCACGCCACGTGCGACTAAACTGACGGCTGAGCCGAGCGGCAAAATACAGGTCTGACTTGGTCGAATCGTCGTCAGCAACGGAATTGTAATTATTGAAGCTCACACCCAAGTCAATTTCAGCACTGGTCTGATTCGGCAGTCTTGTGTTCAGTCGAGCGAAGATATTGTTCAGCGAGTAAGTATTGTCATTTTCCGAATTGAATAATTGGGTCAGGTTGTAGTGCAACCCCAGAGAGCGGCGAGAGTTCATCTGGCGCGTGACTTTCGCCCTGCCCAAAAAAAACTGTTCATTCGACACGCTTTCACGCCAATAATTGAGCAAGAATGCGTCAGCCTTAGCCGTGTCCACGGCGTTGATACGGTAGGTAAATTGCGGGCCCGTGACAAGCGCGTTTGTATTGGTGCGACCATCATCTTGAGTCAATGACACAAGATCATCGGCAGAAATGAAGTGGTAGTCCGCGAGGACCCACTTCAATGTACCAGGGCGTATGCGGTACTCCACCTGTGCACTGCCGGTGCCAGACAACGACTCGTCGAGAACATCATCCTCGTAGATCGCTTTTGCAATCGAGAAATCGAGGTCGTAATCGAGCAAACTCGAGCGCTCTTGCCCCTCTAACTTCACGCTCAAATCGTGGCGGATGCCAGCGACGATGGGAATTGGGTCAATCTCGCGCACGCTAGCACGCAGGCTCGATCCCGCTAGGTTAGTACTGTCAGTAATCGAGTAATTCAGCGACGTGCCAAAATCCGCGGCACTCGCGCAACTCGCGAACACCAGCGCTGCACAACAACCTGCAAAACGTGATGTTGACAATTGCATGATCAGTCGAACTCAGCCAGCGGTTCGTTATTGAGTACGGTCCCGACCAATTTTCGCTGATCTATATCTTGGCAAGCTGCAACTATTTGCGCTGTTGTTACCTGTCCGTAAGGGACCACGAGCACAATGTAATCGACGAGGTTAGCCAAGATTTTCGCGTCTGCTGATCCCGCCAGACTTGGCGAATCAACAATGACATAGCGATCAGGGTAACGCTGTTTTGCCTCTGCAAGGAAACCACGCATGGTAGATGAAGAGAAGTACTCGACGCTGCTCTGCGGGTTGGAACCAACGGGTACCATCCGCAGTCTGGGGATACCCGACGGCCGCACCACCGACTCGATACCCATTCCCGGATCTTGCAAGTAGTCGGTCAAGCCGGTCCCGCTGTCGAGCCTCGCCAGTTGCAACACCTTGTGCATGTAGGGGTTTTGCAGATTGCAGTCAACCAACAATGAAGTCTTGCTGTCCTCAAATGCAATCGAGGCGGCGAGGTTCAGCGAGACAAACGTACCACCACCTTCGGGCGATACAGATGCGACCATGATGCTAAAATTCTCATCGCGCCGAAGACTGAGCAATCGCGTGCGTAGCTCGCGAAATGTGTCCACAAGACGCCGGTTGCGCGAATGTGGATGGATGATTTTCATGTAGTCGAGTTGATCAGCTGAAAAAAGCCGTGGCTCTTGCATCAACATAATCGAGCGCGACGATGACACTGGGTCATGTGAAACCGAGCGACGCTTTACGCGTGCGAGATCGCGCCCACTTGAGCGCAGTCGCGCCCGACGGTTTGCGAGTTCGTCTTTTCCAGCAGAGCGCGCAGAGCTGCGACGCCTAGAATTGAGAGACATCAAACCACTCCAGATGACAAGCGAATCCAGCCCGTGAGCGCATAAACAACCAAAACTCCCAAGACGACACAGCCTAAAATCAGTGGACTTTTGAGAAAGTTACCCACTTCCCCTGGACCGCGTGTATAGGGAACAACTGCCAAAACAGGTAATCCGAGATTGTTCTGTAACGCGCTAGGCAACCGAAGCTTAGGGTCGATTTGCAGCACCCCAAACAACGCGCCGACCGGCAACAAAACAGCCAATACCAAGCCTGCGATTATAAAATGTAGGAATCGAAGCCCTGTTGGAATGGTTGCAATCTGTGCTGGTTCTTGGATTTTCACGGACGAACCTTTTCGGTTTTCATCCAGCGACATGGCCACCCGCGCACTTTCGCGCCGGCGCAACATCTCCTGATAGATCTCTTGATCAACTTGATAATCCCGCTGAAGGTCGGCGAGACGTGCACCAAACTCATTTGAAGAAGCGGCACGGCCTTTCTCTTTAGAGAAAAGCGCCCTTTGCTGAGATAAGCGCGCGCGCAAAGCCACCAATTTGGTGTCAGCGAGAGAAAGCTGCTCACGCAAGCGCTGGTAGACTGGGTTGATCGACGATTGCTCTCTGAGCTGGTCTTGTGAAATACGCTGGTCGCGCTCGTTCGCTGCCAGCTGTCGCAAATCTGCAATTTGCTGCTTCAGCCTGACAATGTCTGGGTACGTCTCGGTGTAGTCAAGACGAAGACGGGTGATCTCGTTCTGCATCTGCGCAATCTGTTGTTGGTACTGCGACTCGCGAAAGTCCTTAACTGCGGTAACAGACTCAGAATCAATTTGCCGTGCGAGCGACGCCCGGCGCGCCTCGGCTTCAGACAATTCCAGTTGTGTCATGTCGATACTGCGACGCAGTCCAATAAGTTCTTCGTCGATGTCGACCGCACTGGCGGCAACACCTTCGCCATGGCGGGTTCGAAATTCTCGCAGGCGACTCTCCGATTTTGAGAGTTTATCGCGGTAAATATTCACCTGGTTCTCGATGAACTCGAAAGCATCAAGCGACTCGCGCGTTTGTTCGCGCGCGCTGCGTTCGATAAACAAGTCGCCGAACAACTTTGCGACACGATAGGCCCGAATTGAGTCCGAGTCCTCGTAGCTTACTAACGTGAGGTTACTGCCCAAGTTGCTGACAACTGTATTGCGGTACAAGTCGATCCTTGCCCGCTCCATGCTCGCTGCATTAGTTGAGTCTTCTGCCAAACCATTGGCGAGAATCACACTATCCACAATATCTCGACTGAACAATATCTCGCGCGCGAGCGTTGCGCTGTCTTCAACTTGCGTCTGCACAGACGCACCTTCAAGCAATGGTGTGATAACCGACTGATTGTCTGCGAATATCGTTACGCTGGATTCAAACTTCGGTTTGTAATTTAGACCGGCAAATAACACCACACAGGCAATTGCCACAAACGCAATCGTCAGCGCGCCTCGCCTCACAATAATTTCGCGATTGAACATCGCCAACCATTCTTCGGTAAACATCTTCGGCAGTATCACTCATAGGTGGAAAAGGCCGCGCCAGGCCATGAAGACGCGGTGTCACTCGACTACTAGAATTTCCGTTCAGGAACAGTGATCACGTCACCTGGCTGAAGCGCATAGTTAGAGCGCAGATCGCCCTCGTTCAAAATGCTGCCAAGCTTGACGGAGTAGGTCTTGTTCGACCCATCAGCATGCCTACGGTAAAGCTTTGCCCGCTGGGCTACCGCGAACTCGTTCACACCTCCACTTTCCAAAACGAGATCCAATACTGTCATTCCAGGTCGGTAGGGCATCGATATTGGGCTCATCACCGCCCCGGTCACGCGCACACGAGACAGAAACTCACTGCTGACAATAGACGTCAAGATCACTGAAACCTGTGGCTGCCGTATGAACTTTGCCAGCTTGCGCTCAATGTCTCGCGCCACGTCATAGGCAGGGCGACCTCCGGCCGCTACCTCTCCGATCAGTGGCACCGAAATGTACCCATCTGGTCGAACCGGGACCTCTACTGACAAATCTTCGTTGCGCCAGACAGACACTTTCAACGTGTCGTCAACTCCGATCAGGTAAGCGCCACGCTCGTCGAGATTCACTTCGGCAGAATCGGTCTCTGGCGTCGGTGCGACCTCGACTGGCTCTGTGCGCAAAGAGGGCTCACGCGGTGACTGGCTACACGCTGTAACAGCCAATCCCACAAGAATCACTAACGCTAGGCGGACCTTCGACATCACTTTATTCTCCATAGCACAACCGAGTATTAGCTGGTTATGTCGTTGATAATCCCTGGGCGCTCAATACCGCAATGCAGCGGCACTGACGCAGGTTCCACCCAGTTGTTTGCGGCGGCCCGCCAAAAATATTGACGTATCGTCCGAACAAACTGTGCACCAATCGAGACTGTCGACTACAGATGGTGCACGTTCTGCACCATTCGCTTGTTCTGTGACGATTGCACCTTGTTTACTGCATTTCACTCGGTCCACAATCTGCCGACACGGTCTGGGATGGCAGACTTATCGAGTTAACACCACGCGAATGCGCGAAAAATACAAAAAAGCCTTCAAAGTGCTGCGCCTTGACGCCAACGCGGACAAAGCAGCAATCCGTCTCGCGTACAAGAAACGCGTTCAACGACTCCATCCTGATCGCAACGACGAAAACGCGACGCCCGAACGCAAACAAGAATTCCAAGACGTATTAGACGCATACAAGTTAATCAACGAAGCCCTGAAGAGTGGTGATCTTAAAAGCGAGACAGCGACAGAGTCGCGAAGCTCACCGCAACAAAAAAGTGCAACAGAACAGCAATCGGCTCGGCCGCTTAACGCCACTCCAAGCATGCGGCAGCGATTTGCCGCCGACTCGTTTTACAGAACGAAAAAGCACACCAGCGCTGTTCATTTTGTCGCCGGCGTTGTGATTCTCACCGTTGTTCTAGTTGTGGTTTTTACCGTCATTGGTGCACAACAAAAACAACTGTCACCCACTCCGCAGTGGGATCCGACCTATCACGAAGACAGGGTCAGAGGTATCACTGGCGACGATCAACTTCGCAAACAGAGTCTAACGCGCGCCCTTACCGAGTAGGACAACCTCAACGGTTTGTAACAGAATGAACAAATCGAGGAAGAGATTGCGATTTTTCACGTAGTACAGGTCAAACTCGTGTTTGCAACGTGCATCGTCTTCTGAAGCACCATAGGGGTAACTCACCTGAGCCCATCCCGTAACGCCGGGTTTGACTTGGTGGCGCTCGAGGTAATAAGGGATTTTCTGACTCAAATCTTGGACAAAAGACGGCCGTTCAGGTCGCGGTCCGACCAGACTCATATCCCCTTTAAATACATTCAGTATTTGCGGCAACTCATCGATCCGTAACGCACGAATAACGCCGCCAACTCGCGTTATACGGCTATCGTTGGCCTTGGCCCACACCGCTTCGCCCGCAACTTCGGCATCCTCGCGCATGCTGCGGAATTTCAAGACACCAAAATTCTTACCACCAAATCCAACACGTACCTGACGGTAAAAGATGGGTGCCTTAATGCCACTCTCTATCATTATTGCGATCGCCGTCAGCAACATCACCGGCCAGCTCATCAACAACAAGATGCCACTCACAATGAGATCCACAGCTCGCTTGGCGGCGTCCCATGTGCGGCCTGAGCGAAAACCGCCTGCGTAGATAAACCAACTAGGGCGCACAAGATTCAGCGGTAGAAATCCCGCTTCGCGCTCAAAAAACGAGATCAGCTCTATGACATCGATGCCCGCTAGACGGCATTCGATCAATTGATCAGACGGCAAATCCGAACGCTGATCGTCGAGCGCCAGCACCAGTTCCTGTACCGCGTGCTGCTTGCAGTAATGCAACAGAGACTGTGGCGGATCGATCACCTCTCCTTGCAAGACAGAGGGCTCAGCACACTGTTCCACATTGATGTAATGAACGATGTCGAATCCGCGTCGATCAGCGCGACGCTTGAGACGGCGCTCGATAGTCGCAGCGTCATGCCCACAGCCAATGATGGCGAGGCGAGTCTTGAGCTTTTTTTGCTCAACTATCGGTAGATAGAGTGGCCGGAGCGTGCCGATCACAAAAAAGGAGATGACCATCGCGATGCCGGTGACACCTCGGCCCAAGTACGCAGCGGGCACAACATAATAAAAAAGCGCCAACGCCACACCACCGGCAGCAAAGCCCAGAGCAATGCGCAGTAGCACTCCCATGGCACCACCGCGAAAATGCGATTGGTACAGTCCAAAGCAAACCAGCGAAATTGTCATGATCGCGCCGAAAGCCATGGTCGAGAGCCAGGGCGAATCGAATTCCGCAGCGATGAGTTCTGGGCTACTGATGAATCGCACAGAGACAGCAATCAACACAGAAACCATGCAAATCGCAAATTCGAGCGCCCAAAACAACACAAAGGGTGCGCGAATCGTCATGCCCGACACCCGCATTGTGATCACAAATTCAATCCTTTCTTTGATTCAAACTGATGAACAGCCAAGCCGTTCACAGCAACAGTGCGGCGGCCTAGCGACTCAACCGCCGTACAACGACCGCCATTGGGCCAATCTGCGTGACGACCTCTTCACGCCCAACTAAACTGACACCATCACTGGACGCTAACAAAAATTGGACCGATCCCTATCCCAGCAAGAAACTGAATCACCAATCCCGCCGTGTCAGACAAGGCGACGCTGGAATGGTCCACGATCCGTATTCTAACTGGTCAGTTGGCGACCGCAACAACGCGACATTATCTAGGAGTTCTCAATGACATTGCCTTCCCAGAGCGATGTAAAAATTGCAATTATCGGACTGGGCTATGTCGGATTGCCGCTCGCCGTGGAGTTTGGCAAGTCTTACAAAACGACAGGGTTCGACGTATCGGACACTCGGATCACGGAATTGACCGCCGGAACTGATCGCACGCTCGAGGTGTCATCGGAAGAACTCGGCGCAAGCGAGCTGTTGTCATTCACCTCCAACGCCGCTGATTTGGCACATTGCAATGTCTTCATCGTCACAGTGCCGACGCCAATAGACAGCGCAAACCAACCTGATCTCGGGCCCCTCAAGCGTGCAAGTGAGACCATTGGAGCCGTACTCAGCCAAGGTGACATCGTGGTGTACGAATCCACCGTCTATCCCGGCGCCACAGAAGAAGTGTGCGTGCCAGTGCTCGAGTCTGTGTCCGATCTTCGCTACAACTCGGACTTCTTTTGCGGCTACAGCCCCGAACGCATCAACCCTGGCGACAAAGAGCACCGCGTTACCAACATTCTCAAAGTCACATCCGGCTCTACACCTGAAATCGCGGATTTCGTGGATCAGTTGTATGCGAGCATTATCCCGGTCGGCACACACAAGGCACCAAGCATCCGTGTTGCTGAAGCCGCGAAAGTGATCGAGAACACACAGCGCGACGTCAATATCGCCCTAATCAACGAGCTCGCGTTGATTTTCAACCGTTTGGGCATCGACACAAATGACGTGCTCGCCGCCGCCGGCACCAAGTGGAATTTCCTGCCCTTTCGGCCAGGTTTGGTCGGCGGACATTGCATCAGTGTCGACCCGTACTACCTCACGCACAAAGCGCAGGAAATCGGATACCACCCAGCGGTCATTCTTGCCGGCCGGCGGATCAACGACGGCATGGGTCAACACATTGCCGAGCAAGTGGTCAAAACCATGGCCGCCAAGCGCATCCCAGCTGTGGATAGCAAAGTGCTGATCATGGGACTGGCCTTCAAGGAGAATTGCCCAGACTTGCGCAATACCCGCGTGATCGACATCGTCAACGAGCTCGAGCACTACGGTTGCGATGTGGCCATTCACGATCCCTGGGTGGACGCAGCCGAAGCTCAGCACGAATACGGCCTCACACTGTGCGAGGCGCCGCAAGAGCATCACTATGACGCCGTTGTACTCGCAGTGGGACACGACGAATTCAAGGCCAAAGGTGTCGATGGGCTCAGGCAGTTCGGCAAGCCCGCACACATCATTTATGACGTCAAAGCCATTTTGCCGCGCGACCACGTTGACGCGCGCTTGTAAATCTAGACAAGTTACCCGGAGTTAAAATGAAAGTTCTGATCACCGGCACAGCCGGATTTATCGGCTCTCACCTCGCACACGTCCTGCTGGACCGTGGCGATGAAGTGATCGGCATTGACAATGTCAATGACTACTATGACCCCTCGCTCAAAGAGGCACGCCTGGCGAGACTGACCTGCAAGCCGGGCTTTACCGAAGTCCGCGCAAGCCTCGAGGACCGTGCAGCAGTCGACAAATGCTTTGCTGACCACAAGCCGGAACGCGTGGTGAACCTTGCTGCGCAAGCAGGCGTGCGTTACTCACTTGAGAACCCACACGCCTACATCGATGCAAATGTTGTCGGTTACCTCAACATCTTGGAAGGATGTAGGCACCATGACGTCGAGCACTTGGTGTATGCGTCAACCAGCAGCGTGTACGGTGCTCACACCAAAATGCCGTTTTCTATACACGAACACGTCGACCACCCAGTAAGCCTGTACGCAGCCACCAAAAAATCCAACGAGCTCATGGCCCACACCTACGCTCACTTGTTTGGATTGCCGGTGACCGGGCTTCGGTTTTTTACCGTCTACGGTCCCTGGGGCCGACCGGATATGGCGCTGTTCATGTTCACCAAAAAAATATTGGCTGGCGAACCCATTGACGTATTCAACTACGGCAAACACAAACGCGATTTCACCTACGTCGACGACATTGTCGAGGGTGTCAAGCGCGCACTGGACAACGTTGCCACGCCAAACGAAAACTGGCAAGGAGACGCACCTGACTCTGCCACCAGCAGTGCCCCATACCGTATTTACAACATAGGCAACAACAGCCCGGTAGAGCTCGAACGGTATATCGCTGTGCTGGAGGAAAAGCTCGGTATCGAAGCCAAGCGGAATTTATTGCCACTGCAACCCGGCGATGTGCCGGACACCTACGCTGATGTCTCAGATTTGATCAACGACGTTGGTTACAAGCCTGACACATCAATCGACGTCGGCATTGGCAATTTTGTCGAATGGTACAAGGACTATTACAAAGTCTGACGTTTGGAGATTGGCACCGGCGCCGCCGGGAGCGGAAAATGACCAACGGTGCATTCTCAACTGATAACGCTGCGACGCTTGCAGCGTTGTCCCCCACCGGCACTCTCTAAGCTAAGATTCCCACAGTCTCAACAAATCGGCGCCTGTGCGTATCACATGCACACAGCTTGCGCTTCTCCGTTGCAGGCAGCGATTTAATCGCGTGCTCCGCTCGGAGCGCATGACCATGAGATGTCACTTCAAGCTGCCAGCACAGCTGCAATTGCTGCGCTCCGCGCAAGCACCGTGCCCCTCGACCGGCAACATGCTGCCGAAAACGGCGCGCGACGTCCGTGCTGATACCGGTGTAGAGAAGACCCCTTTCAGTGCGCAACATATAAACCGACCACAGCTTATTTGCCTTCTCAGATGCCATTTTCACAAAACCTATTGCGAATCATTCTCGTTAACTCTACTATCGATGGACCACTGCACTGTCATGTCCAAAACACCATGGATCAACCCGATTCCGCCTCTCACCTGCGCACGGCACGGCGGCTGATTCGCATCTACGCCCACACCCCAGACAAAGAGACAGCTTCAGATGTAGCCGATGCCATCGAACGCTGCCTTGATTGTCCATTGAAATCTCTAAAATTGCGCTGCTGCCTCGCACGCGAAGCCCAGCGTTGGCGCGCCGTGGGCGACGAAGAATCACAGACACCCGCGACAATCTGCTCCGACATGCCACGGGTTGCTCACTGACATCAGTTGGCCCTATGTGACCAGAACTCGGTCAACGCGGCGACAAGACCCAAAGCGTGATTTAGATCGACGTCGCACCGACGGCGTGCACGGTTCCGTTGGAACTGCGCCAACCGCAATCCACGGTCAACGCCACCTGCATCGTGCTTCAATCCGTCGAGCAACGCTTCTGCAGCGTCTGGAGACTGACAGCTCAACACCAGATCACATCCGGCGGCTATCGCGGTCTGTGCAGCATCGACAACGCCTCCGGCCCGCGCTGCTGCCGCCATGCTGATGTCATCGCTGATAATCAAACCGTCAAATCCGAGCGCTTCGCGAAGGATGTCGCTCAACCACCGCGTCGAATAACCCGCGGGCATCGCATCTATTTTGGGAAAACACACATGCGTCGGCATCACCGCATCCACGCCGCACGCAATCAGACGCTTAAACGGCAGCAGATCCCGGCCCTCGATCGCATCAAAAGCGCGCAAATCCTGCGCTGAGCTCGTGTGGGTGTCCTCGGTGACACCACCGTGTCCGGGGAAGTGTTTCGCGGTTGCACCGAGCCCACCTTCGTGCATCGCAGATACAAGGCTTTCAGCTAGCACCGAAACGCGTTCTGGCTCAATCGCGATAGCGCGATTGCCAATCACATCTCCAGGCCCCGTGAGATCGACAACGGGCGCGAGGTTGAGATCAACGCCAAGCGCGCCTAGCTCATCTGCCATGGTGTGCCCAACGGCCCGCGCGCAGTCGAGCGCGCGAACGGGGTCGAGGGCATGGAACTCACCGAGAGCGGCTGCCGGTGGCAACACCGTCAATCCCTCGCTGAATCGGTTTACCCGCCCACCCTCGTGGTCAATCATCACCACTAACGGACCAGGCCGAGCTGAGCGACACGCATCAATCAACGCGCTCACTTGCGCTGGATTGTGGCAATTGTGTCCAAACAGCACCACACCACCGACCATCGGATGCGCCAGCATGTCGCGCTCAACGGCGCTGAGCTCAGCGCCCACGGGATCAAAAACCACCGGGCCTGGTTGAATAGGTGAAGACAAGGCCGAGAGCACTTAACTCAAGCTCAGCGGTCGCTGAGTGTGATCACAGCAAAGGCTGCGACACCCTCACCGCGGCCTGTAAAACCCAATTGCTCGCTCGTGGTTGCCTTGACGTTGACATACCCCGGTGCAAGCGCGAGATCGGCCTGTACGCACTCGCACATGCGGTCAATGAATGGCGCGAGCTTGGGCGCTTGCGCCACGATCGTGAGATCCGCGTTGTTCACAGTCAAGGCGCGCTCGTGCAGCATGTTGACCACAGTGCGCAACAGCACACGGCTGTCCGCCCCGCGCCAGGCCTCGTCAGTGTCGGGGAAGTGCCGACCAATATCACCCAAGCCAGCCGCACCGAGCAACGCGTCGGTCAGTGCATGCAAGGCAACATCGCCATCGCTGTGGGCGACGAAGGCGCGGTCAAACGGCACCTTGATACCACACAGCATCAAGCCGTCGCCTGGGCCAAACGCGTGTACATCAAAACCGTGGCCAACGCGCATGCGCGACTCCTCATTTACCGTTGTGTCTGAGACTCAAGGATAGTTGCCGCCATCTCAATGTCGCCAGGGCGCGTGACTTTGATGTTGTCATCGTGCCCCTCAACCACGCACACGCTGTGACCCGCCCACTCCATCGCAGACGCCTCGTCTGTGACATTCACACCGGCGGAAAGCGCCGCGCGCAATGCGTCGCGCAATTGACCCACCCTAAAAAGCTGCGGTGTGCCGGCCAGCCACAAATCGGTGCGCGGTACCGTGGCCAAGATCCGATGCTGCAGATCGGTTTGCTTGACTGTCTCTCGCACGCGCGTGGCGAGGATGCCGCCTTGGTGGTGATGGCTTGCGACTGTATTGACAAGTTTGATGATGTCTTCGTGGCGTACACACGGCCTGGCGGCGTCATGCACCAGCGCCCATTCGCCGTCGCGGTGATCATCAAGTGATTCGAGCAACGCGAGAACCGAGTGCGCACGCGTTGCCCCCCCTGTGACCCGTCTGACACCCGTGAGGCTGAGCGCATCAAAGTGAGGGTCTACATTTGCGGTCGCCACCACCACTTGACCGACCGCATCACAACTGCTCAGGCGTTCAAGCGTCTGCACAAGTAGAGGCTTGCCGAGCAAATCACAATACTGTTTGGGCACAGGACCGCCAACGCGAGAGCCGATGCCCGCCGCGGGCACCAGGGCTATCAGCCCACCTTGAGCACCTTCAAGATCACTCACTGGCCGCGTCTGGCTCGTCCTGGAGCAGCTGAAAAAACACTTCGCCTTCGCGCACCATACCGAGCTCGGTACGCGCAATTTCCTCGACCGCGTCTAAACCACTTTTGAGGTCGTTGACCTCGGCGTACAACGCCCGGTTGCGCTCAACCAACCGCTGGGTTTCCAAGCGTTTCTCGTCAATCTGGCCACGCAATTGCCACACTTCCTGAACGCTGCCCTCGCCGAACCACAGCTTATATTGCAAGCCTGCAATCAGCACCAAGGCTATGGCGGCAATCACGCGCAACGCAGTCTACTCACAGTGGCAAGTCCTAGTTAAATTATGCCATTTTATGGCGAAACGCGCTCGCGCCGGGATAGACCGCTCGCGCGCCCAGCGCCTGCTCGATACGAAGCAGCTGATTGTACTTCGCCACCCGATCCGAACGCGACAAAGACCCCGTCTTGATTTGTTTGCTGTGCGTTGCAACAGCGAGATCCGCGATAGTTGCGTCCTCTGTTTCACCGGAACGGTGCGATGTTACCGAGGTGTAGCCGGCCGCGTGCGCGGTGCTGATGGCGTCAAGCGTCTCCGTGAGCGTGCCAATTTGATTCACTTTGATCAGAATCGAGTTGGCAACGCCTTCGTCAATGCCGCGCTGGAGAATGCTGGTGTTGGTCACGAAGAGGTCATCACCAACCAATTGCACGCGATCACCCACCGCGTCTGTGAGTGACTTCCAACCGGGCCAGTCGGACTCATCCATGCCATCTTCGATTGAAATGATCGGGTACTGATCGACCCAACCCGCGAGAAATTCGGTGAACTGCTCGCTGTTATATTGTTTGCCCTCGCCGGCGAGATCGTAGACCCCGTCTCGGTAGAATTCTGAACTCGCCGCGTCGAGTGCGAGGAACACCTCGCGACCAATGGCGTAACCGGCTTTTTCCACCGCTTCAAGAATCGCTTCAATGGCCGCCTCGTTCGATGAGAGATTGGGCGCAAAGCCGCCCTCATCACCCACTGCCGTATTCAGGCCGCGTGCAGAGAGCACGGACTTGAGCGCGTGGAAGATCTCTGCACCGCAGCGCAACGCCTCGGAGAAGGAATCGACGCCAACTGGCATCACCATGAATTCTTGCAGATCAACATTGTTATCAGCGTGCGCACCGCCGTTGATGATGTTCATCATCGGCACTGGCAGGTGCACTGCGCTGTCGCCACCGAGGTGGGCATAGAGCATTTGACCGGCATCGGTTGCCGCCGCCTGGGCGTTCGCCAGTGACACCGCCAAGAGGGCGTTGGCACCGAGGCGCGCTTTGTTGTCAGTGCCGTCGAGCGCGATCATGGTGTTGTCGAGACCAGCTTGGTCTGTCGAATCAAACCCAGCCAGCGCGGTGGCGATTTCGCCGTTCACATTGGCTACTGCCTTTTGTACGCCTTTCCCAAGGTACCGCGAGGCGTCGCCGTCGCGCAGCTCAATGGCCTCGCGAGAGCCGGTGGAAGCACCGGAGGGCACAGCTGCACGTCCCATCACACCGTTGCTCAAAGTGACATCGGCTTCGACGGTTGGGTTGCCGCGGGAGTCCATGATTTCGCGAGCTTGGATACGGGCAATGGCGGTCATGACATTTGTTCCTAAGAGTTAGTTAAAAATTGCGCGGTGCGCGCAAGCACACTGCAGGCACAGCGCGTATCTCAAACACTGCGCCGTGTTGGCCGGTGCATACACTCGGCATCGATCAGTCCAGCAAATTTGTTTCAGCCAGAGGCTGAGACTTCACCACGCGATCAATCGCAACCAATTGCGAAAGCAAAGCCTCCATGGCCGCCAGAGGCCAGGCGTTAGGTCCGTCGCACTTGGCATTGGCCGGATCAGGGTGTGTCTCCATAAACACACCAGCGACACCTGCCGCGACGGCAGCCCGCGCAAGCACTGGCACAAACTTGCGCTCGCCACCGCTCGCACCACCGAGGCCGCCAGGCAGTTGCACCGAGTGCGTGGCGTCAAACACCACAGGGCAATCTGTGCCACGCATGATCGCCAGGGCGCGCATATCGGAGACAAGGTTGTGGTACCCAAAACTCGCGCCGCGTTCACATACCATGATGTTGTTGTTGCCAGTATCACGCGCCTTGTCAACCACGTTGACCATGTCTTCAGGTGCGAGAAACTGACCTTTTTTGATGTTGACGGGTTTGCCCGTCGCCGCCACACGGCGGATAAAATTGGTTTGTCGGCACAAAAAAGCCGGCGTTTGCAACACATCGACAACGTCGGCCACTTCATCAAGCGGCGTGTCTTCGTGCACATCGGTCAACACCGGCAGCCCACTCTGCGAACGCACTTTGTCGAGAATGCGAAGCCCTTCAGCGATTCCCGGTCCGCGAAAAGACGCGCTCGAGGTGCGGTTGGCCTTGTCAAAACTCGATTTGTAAATGAGGTTGACGCCGCAGGACTCAGACAGCCCACGCAATGTCTCCGCTGTGCGCAGCGCCAAGTCCTCTGATTCAATCACACAGGGACCAGCGATCACGAACAACGGCTGATCTATGCCAACTTCAAAGCCACACAGATTCAATGCGCTCACCCGCGGTTATTCTCTTGAGCGAAGGCAAGCGCCGCGCTCACGTAGCCGGTGAACAAGGGGTGGCCGTCACGCGGATTGGAGGTGTACTCAGGGTGAAATTGGCAAGCGACGAACCAGCGGTGATCGGAGAGTTCGATCATTTCCACCAGCGGCTCATCGTCGTCACTGACTGACGCGATGCACAGGCCTGCAGCCTTGATCGTCTCAAGGTGGTCGTTGTTGATTTCGTAGCGGTGGCGGTGGCGTTCGACGATGTGCGCCGAACCGTAAACTTCCCGCGACCGCGAACCCTCGAGCATCTTGCAGGTCTGCCCACCGAGGCGCATGGTGCCGCCGAGGTCAGAGCTCTCGTCGCGTGTCTCCTTGCCAAGGTTTGACTGCCACTCTGTAATCAGTGCCACCACAGGGTGTGGCGTCTTGGCGTCAAATTCCGTGCTGTTTGCGTTGTTCAGCCCGGCGCAGTTGCGCGCGAAATCGATTACTGCCACTTGCATGCCCAGGCAAATACCGAGGTACGGCACGTTGTTTTCGCGCGCGTACTGTGCCGCCCGAATTTTGCCCTCGACACCACGTGTGCCAAAGCCGCCTGGCACCAGTATCGCGTCCAGCCCGTCGAGCACACTCAAGTCGCCGCGCTCGATTGCCTCTGAGTCGATGTACTTGATGTCCACCTTGCAGCGCGTATGGATACCCGCGTGGCTCAACGCCTCGATCAGCGACTTGTAGCTCTCGGTGAGCTCCATGTACTTCCCGACCATGCCAATGACAACACGGTACTCGGGGTTGCGCTGCGCGGCGACAACCTCGTGCCAACGCGTGAGGTCCGCATCCGGGGTCTCAAGTCGAAACTGCGCAACCACGAGATCATCGAGGCCCTCGCGGGCCATGGCGGCGGGCATGTCATAGATGCAATCAACATCCCGGACTTCAATGACCGCGCGTTCAATCACGTTGGTGAACAGCGCAATCTTGCGCTTGTCGTCGGCTTGAATCGGCCGGTCGCAACGGCACAGCAACGCATCGGGCTGGATCCCGATTGAGCGCATTTCTTTGACCGAGTGCTGCGTGGGTTTGGTCTTCATCTCACCGGCTGTTGCAATGTAGGGCAACAACGTCAAATGCATGAACAGCGCGTGCTCTGGCCCAAGTTCCGCACGCATCTGCCGGATGGCCTCGAGAAACGGCAAAGATTCAATGTCACCCACCGTGCCGCCAATCTCAACCAGACACACGTCAGCCCCACCGTCACCTGCGCGGATCAGGCGTTTGATCTCGTCGGTGATGTGCGGAATGACTTGTACCGTCTTACCGAGGTAGTCGCCACGGCGCTCGGCGCGGATCACATTTTCGTAAACACGGCCGGTGGTGAAGGTGCTGGCCTGGCTGGTCTTGAAGCGCACAAAGCGCTCGTAGTGGCCGAGGTCCAAGTCGGTCTCAGCGCCGTCCTCGGTGACAAAGACCTCACCGTGCTGGTACGGACTCATGGTGCCGGGGTCGACGTTGATGTAGGGGTCGAGCTTCATCATGCTCACTCGCAGGCCACGGGCCTCGAGCAATGCACCTAGAGCGGCCGACGCCAAGCCTTTACCGAGTGAGGACACAACCCCACCGGTGACGAAAACATATCGAGTCATGGATGCCTTAAAGAGCCCAGTGCGCAGGACACGCGATGGGATTGCAGGTTACCAGATTCGACCGCTGCGCTCCACCCAGGTTTGGCGCCGACAGGCTTGACCACGCACGGTCAGTCCGCGCGGCTAAAACGCACATCCAGTCCAATGCCGCGCGCCCAGGCGAGCTCCCCATCAATATACAAGAGCGGAACATGGGTGCGTTCCCAGGGAGGGATTTTGGCCGCATGCAGGGCTTTTTTGAGCGCCGTGCGCGGGCGTCCGGCCACTTTGATATGTTCGCCGCCGCGTCGCCACCGCACAACCCAATCCGCGGATTGATGGCGAGCGTCGAGCCCAGCACTCAGAAGCTGATCAACCGTGAGAACATCACCGTCCGGCAAGGACAGAGCAGCTCGCGGTGCGGGCCACAGCAGCGCGGCGTCACTATCCAATTCCGGCTTGGGCGTGACCGCGTGCAAGCGATCGAGGTGGCGGTGCAGCACCCTATCGCCAAGGCGAACACTGGGCTGCGCATCCGAACGCGCATTGACCACCTCGTCAATCACCGTTTCAAGCACGCTGCGACGCGGTACGGTGGCCAACCTGCGGCAACACCAGCGATGCAACAACATCACCGCCTGCGGTCTATCAAGACCGCGAAGAAGCCCACAGTCGAGCGTGTTGGCGTCATCGAGCGGGGGCAACAGCGCATCGAATTGCGTATCAATCAGTGCCGACGCCTCAGCGATGTGGGACGCAGCACCAGCAAGCGATTCAGCCGCCTGCGGCCAGCGCTCGTGCAACGCCGGCATCACCCGGTGCCGAAGGTAATTGCGGTCAAAGCGCGTGTCGGCATTGCTCGGGTCATCCACCCAGTTGAGCTTGAGCGACTGCGCTGCACTCGCAATCGTATCCACTGGCACCGATAGAAAGGGCCGCCAGAGTGACCCCGCACCGAGCGCGCGGGTGCTCGGCATCCCCGCCGCACCAAAAATCCCACTGCCACGTAACAACCGCAACAACACAGTCTCGGCTTGGTCGTCGGCATGGTGACCCTGAAGCAATACGCATTCACTCGTCATACGGCGCTCGAACGCCGCGTAACGCGCCCGCCTCGCGGCAGCCTCCAAACCATCGCCACTGTCACGATCAACTGAGACGTGATCGGTGTGCAATTCGATGCCGAGCGCTGCACAAACGGTTGCACAGTGGCGTGACCAAGCGTGCGAATCTGGATGCAGGCCGTGATTGATGTGCATCGCGCTCACGCGCACCTTCGATCCCGCAAAGTGAGCCACGGCAAGCGCGAGCAAGGTGTGCGAATCCCGGCCGCCGCTGTAGGCCACCACGATCTGATCAGAGCGCGGGAACAACGCGCCAAATTCCGCCAGAGACGCCGTCAAGCGCGACACGTCACTGTGGATGGGCGCCCTAGCCGTCGAACTGTCCGTAGCTGCGCAGGCGCGCACGCCGCTGTGTGATCAGCTCGGCCGTGGGCAGTTCGTCCAGACCACTAAGGTTGCGCACCAATGACGATCTGAGCGATTCGCTGGCACCCTCGAAGTCGCGGTGAGCGCCGCCGAGCGGCTCGACGATGATCTCGTCGATCAAGCCCAGTTCCTTGAGACGCGCAGAGGTGATGCCAAGCGCTGTCGCTGCCTCGTTGGCCTTGTCAGCACTTTTCCACAGAATCGAGGCACAACCCTCGGGCGAAATCACCGAATAGGTGCTGTACTGCATCATGTTGACTCGGTCGGCAACACCGATTGCCAGCGCACCCCCCGAGCCGCCCTCACCGATAACGGTGGCGACAATCGGCACCTTGAGCTCGCTCATCACAAAGAGATTGCGCGCGATTGCCTCTGACTGATTCCGTTCTTCCGCTTGCACTCCGGGGTAAGCACCGGTGGTGTCAATCAACGTGATCACAGGCAGGCCAAAGCGCTCGGCCATCTGCATTACGCGCAGCGCCTTGCGGTAACCCTCAGGTTTTGGCATGCCGAAATTGCGCCGGAGCTTTTCTTTTGTGTCACGCCCCTTCTGTTGACCAATAACCGCGACCGGTCGGCCCTCCAGACGCGCGAGCCCGCAAATCATCGCCTCGTCATCGGCAAAGTGGCGGTCGCCATGCAGCTCTTCAAAGTCAGTAAACACAGACGGGATGTAATCGAGCGCATAAGGGCGAAGCGGGTGGCGTGCGAGCTGAGACACCTGCCACGGCGTGAGCTTGCCAAATATGCCCTCGGTCAGTGTGACGAGTTTGCCCTGAAGCCGAGTGATCTCATCGTTGAGATTGATGTCGACGTCAGCGGTGGCAATTTTCAGTTCGCGAATTTTCGCGTCGAGCTCGGCGATAGGCTGCTCGAATTCAAGGAAGTTCGGATTCATAGCCATCATTGTAACGCGCCCAGACCGAGAAGGCCTGCTCAAAATGAATTGCACATCCGCCGCCTGCGTGCAACGTGCTCGCTCAGCCTGAACCGGCGGTTGCGCACATCGCACAGATGTGGAAAGCTTGTGCTTCTAACCTCTTGATTTGACAAGCGCGACCCTATGCCAAACGCCACAATTATGCGCATTGTAATCGCCACCATCGCAGTGGCCATTTCGCTTCTGACGGTGGCGCGCGCCGAACAACCTGGCCTGTCACATGGCCGCATGGCAACCCCAGCTGCGATGTCGCCCAGCAGTGTGGAGTTTGGTACGCGCTACGCGTCAGATTTCAGCTATCTAGGCGTGCGCTTCAACACACGATTGCGCTTGCGAACCAGCGCTTTTTTTGATCTTGGCGCGACACGTTTCGACGGCCAGTCGCCTGCCAAAACCGCCGGTGGAGGCCTCTACTACTACTGGGGTCCGGTCAACAACCAGGTCGACGTCGCGCTCAAAGCCGCTGTGCACCATGTCGCGGGCAACACTGACGCCACCGTCATCGGTGTCGACGCCCTGCTGAGCAGCCCCGACACCTCGCGCCTGGAAACACACAATTGGCAGTGGTTTGCGGCGGTTGGTCTGCTGCGACCGATCGATCAAGGTGAATCGCTCGAATTCGCATCAAGCTTCGGAATCATCAACTCGACCGGTCGCGGACAATTGCACCTGGGTATCGACGTTGTCGATGAAGCCATCGCAATCGGCTATCGACACAACCTACAGTGATTTCATCAGACCACGAATAAGGTCCGGCCTTTGCATGGATCCTCTTTGCGCGCACAGCGCTTCGAGAGACAGGACATGCTTAGAATTCACCGTGTTGCCGCCACGTGGCTTGCACTTCTGGGCGCCGTGGCAGGGCCAGTCACAGCGACCAACGCCCCGCTCGCCAACAATCAATCCGCGCTGAGAGCCTTTTACAACGCGACAAATGGTCCAAATTGGACGCGTTCACATGGCTGGTCCGCAAGCGGTGAGATCCGCTGTGATGCCGAGGGCCTGACCTGTGACGACGCCGGCAATGTCCAAGAAATTTTTCTGGTCGACAACAACTTAGAGGGCCAACTGCCCTCAGAAATCGCAGACATCGGCACCTTGCGCGGTGTCGTCCTAAACCGCAACCGCCTGAACGGGCAGATTCCCAACGCCTGGGCACGTATGTCGGCCCTAGAGCTTCTCTCGTTGCGCGACAACCAAGTCGAAGGCGAGCTCGATAACAGTCTTGCCAACATCAATGCGCTCAAAGTCCTGGACCTGTGCCATAACGCGTTGCACGGCGCAGTGCCGGACGCTTACCTCGACATGCCCAATCTGGGCGCGCTCGCGGTGTGCAACAACGACTTTGCCTCGGGCTTGCCAGCAGTTGGCCGCGCCACTGCACTCTACGATCTGGACCTCAGTGGCAATGCCTTCAGCGGCTCGATAGACCCGAGCTACTTTGAATTGCCCGCACTCTGGCGACTGAGCCTGCGCGATAACTCACTGAGCGGGCAACTGCCTCAAAACCTCGAGTCCGCAGCCCCCTTGGTGTCACTCGATCTTGCCGACAACCGGCTCTCCGGGCGTCTGGGATCCAGACTCGCGCAGTTTCGCGACCTCTCTGACGTTAACTTGAACCGCAACCGTTTTCGCGGTCCGCTGCCCGACACCTTCCAAGACTTGCCACATCTGCGGCGTTTCAGCGCCAGCGGCAACCGCATCACAGGCAGCGTTCCAGCATCACTGGCCACACACACAGAGCTCGCCGCCAGCGCCGCAGT
>CALAMQ010000070.1 GCA_937925815.1 uncultured Granulosicoccaceae bacterium
CTCCCGTGCTGCGAAAGTCACAAGTAGCATCGGTGATTTCTTCAAAAAGCTCGAGAAAGACTTGGCCGAACTCTGATTGGATTCTTTGATGCGCACCGTGCCAGCAACGCAAGCTGGCAGGTGGCTACGCTACACTGCAAATATTGATATTGCAGGGGACAGGGCGTGGCACGCACGGCCGGATCAAAAGGCGAAGTCACCGAGACCGCCATTCTCGATGCCGCGAGGCGGTTGATTTCAACGGCCGGTTTCGAGGCGTCGAGCATCCGCACCATCGCGCAAGAAGCAGGTGTCACCTCCGGCGCGCTGTACCGATACTTCCCGAGCAAGACGGCCATTTTGTTCTGCCTGCTTGACCGCCACCTCCGTGAATTGCTCGCCGCGTGGCGCCAAGAGGATCCGGGGCTCGCGGTGTCCGCAACCGACAGACTTTCCGCCTTTATCTGCTTTCATTTGCGCTACCACATCCCCAGGCGTGAAGACGTGTTCCTGTCTTACCGCGAGCTGCGCGGCTTGGACGCCACGCAGTACACCGCAATCTGTCAGTTGAGAGACCAATATGAGGCTGTGTTGGTGGGTCTCATCGACGCCGCAACAGCCGCAGGTGAGGCGTCAGTAGACGACGCCAAGCTCGCGACCCGCGCCATCATCTCCATGCTCACAGGCGTCACCCAGTGGTATCGCGATGACGGCCCGCTCGACATTGAAGCGGTGCAGGCGCAATACCTCGCGCTGGTGCTCCACGGCGTGCGCGGAAGCTGAACTCCAGTATTTTGAATTAATTGATCAATTGATCATATAATCTGCCGATCACAGTCCAACTCTGGAGATTTGCCGTGTTCACAGCGTCGATGAATTTTGCATTGAGTGACGAGGTGGAGGCCTTGCGCGACAGCGTGCACCGCTGGGCACAGGACCGCGTGGCACCGCGCGCGGCCGAGATTGATCAGAGCAACTGCTTCCCGCCTGAACTCTGGCGGGAGATGGGTGATCTGGGCTTACTCGGTATCACCGTGGATGAAGAATACGGCGGGGCGGGCATGGGTTATCTCGCGCACAGCGTCGCGGTTGAAGAGGTTGCACGCGCGAGCGCGTCGGTGTCACTGAGTTACGGTGCGCACTCCAACCTCTGCGTCAACCAGATCAATCTCAACGGCACCGAGGAGCAAAAGCGCAAGTACCTTCCAGGCTTAGTCTCCGGTGAGCACGTGGGGGCGCTGGCGATGTCAGAGTCAAGTGCGGGTTCAGACGTCGTCTCGATGAAGCTCAGCGCCGAGAAATTGAACGGCTACTACCGACTGCGCGGCAACAAGTACTGGATCACCAACGGCCCCGACGCCGACACCCTCGTCGTCTACGCCAAAACCGACAGCGAGGCTGGCGCGCGTGGCATGAGCGCGTTCATCGTTGAGAAGAGCATGAAAGGCTTTTCGACATCGGCTCACTTTGACAAGCTTGGCATGCGCGGTTCAAACACCGCAGAGTTGATTTTTGACGACGTCGAAGTGCCGTTTGAAAACATACTGGGCGAGGAGGGCAAAGGCGTCAACGTGTTGATGTCGGGCCTCGACTACGAGCGGGTGGTGCTCTCAGGCATTGGTGTTGGCATCATGCACGCCTGCTTGGATCACGTTGTGCCGTACTTGCACGAGCGCGAGCAGTTTGGCCAGCCCATTGGCAACTTTCAGTTGATGCAAGGCAAGTTGACCGACATGTACACCGCCATGAATACCGCGCGCGCCTACCTCTATGCCGTTGCCGCCGCGTGTGACCGCGGTGAAGTCACTCGGCAGGATGCAGCCGCCTGCGTGCTCTACGCCAGTGAACAAGCCATGCAGCAAGCGGTGCAAGCCGTACAGGCCATGGGCGGTGCTGGCTTTCTCAATGACTCGCCGGTGAGCCGCCTGATGCGCGATGCCAAACTCATGGAGATTGGCGCAGGCACCAGCGAAATCCGCCGCATGTTGTGTGGACGTGAGCTGATGAAGGTCTCTGGCTGAGATGGCGGTCATTGAGTCACAAATTTCCGTTCACGACGCCAGCTTCCGCGCCAACCGCGAGCAAATGACACAACAGCTCGCCGAGGTGGCGCAAGCGGCTGAGCTTGCTGCGGCGGGCGGCGGTGAACGTGCGCGCAATCGGCACCTTGCTCGTGGCAAGCTGCTGCCGCGCGAGCGTGTGTCCGGTTTGCTCGATGCGGGCTCATCGTTTCTCGAGATTGGCGCGACCGCTGCGCACGGTCTCTACGACGGCGCGTCACCGTGTGCCGGCCTGATTGCGGGTGTGGGGCAGGTGCATGGCCAAGATGTGATGGTCGTGTGCAACGACGCCACGGTCAAAGGCGGCACCTACTACCCGATGACCGTGAAGAAGCACTTGCGGGCACAGGAGATTGCAGAAGAGAGCGGTCTGCCCTGTATCTACCTCGTCGACAGCGGCGGCGCCAACCTGCCGAACCAAGATGAGGTGTTTCCAGACCGAGACCATTTCGGGCGGATTTTCTACAACCAAGCGCGCATGTCTGCCGCTGGTATCGCACAAATAGCGGTGGTGATGGGGTCGTGCACGGCCGGCGGCGCCTACGTGCCAGCGATGTCAGATGTTTCAATCATCGTGCGCGAGCAAGGCACCATTTTTCTCGCAGGCCCACCGTTGGTCAAGGCGGCCACCGGTGAAGAAATAGACGCCGAGTCTCTCGGCGGCGGCGATGTGCACACGCGGTTGTCTGGCGTTGCAGACCAGCTCGCCGACGACGACAGCCACGCGCTCGCGCTCGCGCGACGCGCCATAGCCAACCTCAACCGGCGCAAGCCCGACACGCTGGTGCGACAGACACCGGTGCCGCCACGCTACGACAGCGATGAATTGCTTGGCATTGTACCGGCCGATCCGCGCACCCCGTTTGACGTGCGCGAGGTGATCGCGCGCCTGGTTGATGACTCCCAGCTTGATGAGTTTAAGGCCCGCTTTGGGCCAACGCTGGTGTGCGGATTTGCGCACCTCAATGGAATGCCCATCGGGTTGATCGCGAACAACGGCGTGTTGCACAGCGACGCCGCCGCCAAGGGTGCGCACTTTGTCGAGCTGTGTTCACAGCGCAAGGTACCGCTGGTGTTTTTACAGAACATCACGGGTTTTATGGTTGGCAGCCAAGCTGAGCACGGCGGCATCGCGCGCCACGGTGCCAAGCTTGTCACAGCCGTGGCAACCACCTCCGTGCCCAAGATCACCTTGTTGCTCGGTGCGAGCTATGGCGCTGGCAATTACGGCATGGCCGGTCGCGCGTACAGCCCGCACTTCTTGTGGACCTGGCCCAACTCGCGTATTGCCGTCATGGGCGGGGAACAAGCGGCGGGGGTTCTCGCAACCGTGCAACGCGAAGGCACTGAGCGTCGCGGTGGCACCTGGACGGCAGACGACGACGCCCGGGTCAAAGACCCGATCGTTGCGCAATTTGCCGAGCAGTCACACCCGCTCTACGCCGCTGCGCGGCTATGGGATGACGGTGTCATCGACCCGCGCAAGACCCGCGACGTGCTGACCCTGAGCCTCGAAGCGAGCCTCAACGCCCCCATTGCCGACACGCGCTTCGGCGTGTTCAGGATGTGACCGTGTTTTCAAGAATATTGATTGCCAACCGTGGTGAGATCGCCTGCCGCATTCAACGCAGCTGCCGCGAGCTGGGTGTTGAGACGGTTGCGGTGTACTCCGATATCGACGCCAACGCCCTGCATGTGCAGGGCGCAGATCAAGCCGTCTGCGTCGGTCGTGCCCCGGCGGCAGAGAGTTACTTGCAGGCAGAGCGCATCATTGATGCGGCGCTCGCCACCGGCTGTGAGGCTATCCACCCAGGTTACGGCTTTCTCTCTGAGAACGCCGCTTTTGCCGAGGCCGTTGGTCGCGCGGGCCTTGTTTTTATTGGCCCACCGGCCAGCGCTATCACCGCGATGGGTCTCAAAGACGCCGCCAAGCTGCGCATGGAACAAGCGGGCGTGCCGGTGGTGCCGGGTTATCACGGTGAGGCCCAAGACGCCGAGACGCTTTGCGCAGAAGCCGAGCGCATCGGCTACCCCGTCTTGATCAAAGCCCGCGCAGGCGGCGGCGGCAAGGGCATGCGCCTGGTTGAATCCGCTGCGGAATTTCCCGCGTCCTTGGCCGCGGCGCAGCGTGAAGGCGAGGCGAGTTTTGGTGACGGAGCCTGCTTGGTTGAAAAATTTATCTCGTGCCCCCGTCACATTGAAATCCAAGTCTTTGCAGACAGCCATGGCAACGTGGTGTACCTGCACGAGCGAGATTGCTCATTGCAACGGCGGCACCAAAAGGTCATCGAAGAAGCACCCGCACCGGGCATGACACCGGCACTGCGCGCGCGCATGGGCGAGACCGCCGTGGCCGCCGCACGGGCGATTGGCTACGAAGGTGCCGGTACCATCGAGTTCATCGCCGACGGCTCAGATGGGCTGCGTGACGACGGTTTTTGGTTCATGGAGATGAACACGCGCTTGCAGGTGGAGCATCCAGTAACCGAGGCCGTCACAGGACAAGACCTCGTCGCCTGGCAACTGCGTGTCGCAAGTGGGGATCCGCTGCCCCTGACCCAAGACCATATTCCGCTCAATGGCTGGGCGGTGGAGGCGCGGCTCTACGCCGAGGACCCGGAGAATGGGTTTTTGCCGGCAAGCGGCCCATTGCACCACCTTGCGTTGTCATCAGATGTGCGCGTCGACAGCGGGGTGCAAGCGGGGGATACCGTGAGCACCCACTATGACCCGATGATCGCCAAACTCATTGCACATGCGCCTGACCGCGAGTCCGCGTTTCAGCAACTCGCCACAGCACTGGAGCGCAGCGAACTCGCCGGCACTGTGTGTAACCTCGATTTCCTGTCAGCCTTGTGCCGACAAGAAGACGTTTTGGCCGGCAGACTGGACACTGGGCTGATAGCGCGCGAGTGTGAGGGACTGATCAAACGCGATGGTTCAACGACTGAAGCCATGGCCGTCGCGTGTCTGCTTGCGCTCGGGCTCGACACGACGCGAGAACACGAGGGTTTCAACCTCTGGGGCGCTGCACCTTGCCGTTGCACGGTATTGCAGCACGGCGAGCCAACACCCTGCCAGGTGGACGTTCTAAGTCAGGGGACGTTTTCGGTCAGCTGTGGTGACGCCAACCCCGTTGTTGTGCGCCGCGAGCGCGGTGGGTGGCTTCTGGATAACCCCACTCGGCAGGTACGCGCGCATAGCACCGGGCTTGCAATTACGGTTTTTCACCGCGGGCACCACCGCTTTGATGTGCGCGACCCCGAGCGCGCCAGTGCCGAGGACCTCGCCGGTGGCGACACGGTGGTGACACCGATGCCCGGTCTGCTGCAGGCGCTCGATGTGTCGGTCGGTGACACCGTGACAGCTGGCCAGACTCTCGCCGTCATGGAAGCGATGAAAATGGAGCACGCCTTGGTCTCGCCGCGTGACGGCACGGTTGCGCGTGTGCGTGCGGAGGCCGGCAGTCAACTCGACCAAGGTGTGGTGTTAATCGAACTCGAATCCACAACAGACTAAAGTCCCAGAGGTTCACCCATGCGCCGCCTGTTGATCAACAACACGGAAATAGCCTGATATGGCAGACCAGATCACTGTCTTTGAAGTCGGCCCGCGTGACGGCTTGCAAAACGAAAAGCGCCCCATTGCAACGACTGACAAGATTTCGCTGGTCAACGATCTCGCGGACTGTGGCCTGCGTCAGATCGAGGTCTCAAGCTTTGTCTCCCCAAAATGGGTACCGCAACTTGCCGATGCAGCCGATGTGTTTGCAGGTATTGAGCGCTGCCCCGGTGTCACATACTGGGCGCTGACACCCAACCAACGCGGTTTTGACGCGGCCCGCGCGGCCGAGGTCTCACACGTTGCCGTGTTTGCTGCGGCGTCAGAGGACTTCAGCCAGCGCAATATCAACTGTTCCATTGCCGAGAGCCTACAGCGCTTTGAGCCCATTATGGCAGCGGCCAGAGAGGCGGGTGTGAGCGTGCGTGGGTACGTGTCCGTTGTCACGGAGTGCCCGTACAGCGGCGCCGTGTCACCCGATGCCGTGGCGGACGTTGCGGCCAAGTTGCATGCATTGGGCTGCACGGAGATCAGCCTCGGCGAGACACTCGGCCGGGCGCGGCCAGACGCCGTCGACGCAATGTTGCGGGCGGTTATCGAGCGCGTGCCCGCCGAGCGCCTCGCGGGGCACTTTCACGACACCGACGGCTACGCCATCGACAACCTCGACGTCGCACTGTCGCACGGTCTGCGCACCTTCGACGCGGCCGTTGGTGGTCTGGGTGGTTGTCCCTACGCACCGGGTGCCAGTGGCAATGTCGCGACCGAGCGAGTGGTGGAGCATCTGCACACGCTGGGTTATGAGACCGACATTGACCTCGATGCCTTGCGCTCAGTTGGACGTCGCGTAAAGGCGCTACTATCCAAGGCTTGAATACCGCGCGCTGACCCTCACGCGGAACACCCAGCGAACAGCGAGACCTTGATGCACCATTTTAACGCCGAAATCAGCGACACCGACACGCTCGTTGCCACAGCCTTAGAGGCAGAGCTTGCGCGCCAGCAGAACCAGATTGAGCTGATTGCATCGGAGAACATCGTGAGCCCGCGGTATTGCAGACGCTCGGTCACGCCATGACCAACAAGACGCTCGAGGGGTATCCTGGCAAGCGTTTTCACGGTGGCGGCCAACACGTCGATACCGTTGAACAAGCGGCAATTGACCGTGCGTGCGAACTCTTTGGCTGCGAGTACGCCAATGTGCAGCCGCACTCTGGCAGCCAGGCGAACCTCGCCGTGTTTTTCGCCTTGCTCAAGCCAGGTGACCGCGTGCTGAGCTTGGATCTCGCCGCGGGCGGTCACTTGAGTCATGGCTTGTCTGCCAACCTGTCGGGGCGTTGGTTTGAAGCGCACCACTACGGCGTTGATCGTGAC
>CALAMQ010000071.1 GCA_937925815.1 uncultured Granulosicoccaceae bacterium
GCTTGCGATTGTGCTCGATGGCAGCGAGTCGCCCTGGCTGTTGCCGGGCATGGTGCTCGCCGGTGCCGCCGCCGGCATGGCCTGGGCCGGCATCGCCGCCTGGCTGCGCACGGCCTTCAACGCCAACGAGATCCTCGTGACCTTCATGCTCTCGAGCATCGCGCTGCAGCTGCTGTACTACCTCGTCACTGGACCGCTACGTGACCCGATGGGTTTCAACTTCCCGCAGTCGATTCTCTTCTCCGACGCCGCCTTGTTCGGCGTGCTGCTCGCCGACACCCGCGCCAACACCTCTTTGCTGATCGCGCTCGGGGCGACCCTCGCAGCCTGGGTGTTCATGCAGCGCAGCCTCTGGGGCTACAAACTGGTGGTCGGGGGCGTGAGCCCGGCAGCCGCGCGCTATGCAGGCTTCAGCGAGAAGCGCGCGGTCTGGCTGTCGCTGTTGATCGGCGGCGCCGCCGCCGGGGTCGCTGGCGTTGCCGAAGTTGCTGGCCCGCTTGGCATGTTGCAGCGAAACATCTCGCCCGGTTACGGCTTCGCCGCCATCACGGTTGCGTTTCTCGGCGCGCTGCACCCCATCGGCATCGTATTCTCGAGCGCGCTCATGGCGCTGATCTACGTCGGCGGCGACTTCGCGCGTTTGTCCGTCGGCCTGCCAAGCGCGGTGACCCACATCCTGCAGGGCATGCTGCTGCTGTTCTACCTCGCAAGCGCCGTGCTGCTGAACCACCGGCTGCGGCGCACCTCAACCGGTGACATGCCCGACACCGCCCCCGATACGGCACCCGACACTGCGCAGAGGCCAACGCCGTGAACGACACCCTGGTCTTCATTCTCTCCGGCACACTCGCCGCCACCGTGCCGCTGTTGTACGCCGCACTCGGGGAACTGGTCGCCGAGAAAACCGGCATGCTGAACCTCGGCGTAGAAGGCATGATGGCGGTTGGAGCGGCATCGGGCTTCGTGACCGTCGCGCTCACCGGCTCGCACGCACTGGGCTTTGCCGCCGGGGCCGGGGCTGCAATGTTGGTGTCAACACTTTTTGCCGTTGTGACCCTGTTCTTCTACGCCAACCAGGTTGCGACCGGGCTTGCGATTGGGGTGTTCGGCCTCTGGTTATCGGCTGCCATCGGCAAGGCCTACGAGGGCACCACCGTCAACGCCCTCGCCAAGCTCGACCTCGGGTTTCTCTCAGACCTGCCGTTCTTCGGTCCCGCACTCTTTCAACAAGACATCATGGTCTACGGCTCGCTGGTGGTGGCAGCCGCGCTGTGGTGGATGTTGGCGCGGACCAAAGTGGGTCTCGTGATCCGTGCAGTCGGCGAGTCGCCTGTTGCCGCGCACGCGCTCGGCTACCGCGTGCGGCTGATCCGCTTTGCCGCGGTCGCCTTTGGCGGCGCCATGGCCGGCATTGGCGGCGCCTACCTCTCAACCGCCTACACCGCGCTCTGGGCCGACGGCATGGTCGCTGGGCGCGGCTGGATCGCGGTGGCGCTGGTGGTGTTTGGCTCGTGGATTCTGCCGCGCGTGGCCGCCGGTGCGTACCTCTTCGGCGCAATCTCCCTGCTCGAACTTTCGATTCAGGGCTTCGGTTTTAACGTGCCGTCGCAGCTGCTTTCGGCCTCGCCCTACATCATCACCATCGTGGTGCTCGCGCTGATCTCGCGCAACCCAGCACTCATTCACCTGAACAGCCCGATGAGCCTCGGGCAACCCTGGAAACCGTCTCATTGATCACCAACCGGAGGAACACCCTATGCGTGTCACCAACCCCCTAGTGCGGCTGACCACAGCCGCCGCAATTGCCCTGTCGGCCTCGCTTGCGAGCACCGCGGTCTACGCCGAGAAACTCAAAATCGGCTACATCTACCCATCCCCCGTCGGCGATGTGGGCTGGGCCAAAAAACTCGACGAGGGCCGCGAGGCCATCGAAGCCGCCTTCGGCGACCAAGTCGAGAGCGTTGTGGTGGAGAACGTGCCCGAGGGCCCCGACGCCGCACGAGTCATGAACCAGATGGCGTCATCTGGCGCAGGCATGATCATGATCGGGTCGTTTGGCTACATGAACGACGGCCTCAAGCTCGCCAAAGCCAAGCCTGACATGACTTTCATTCACGCCAGCGGCTACAAGACCGCGCCCAACTTTGGCAACTTCCAGACCCGTAACTACGAGAGCGCCTACGTCGCCGGCATGGCTGCGGGCCAGGTCACCGAGTCCAACACCCTCGGCGTGGTCGCGGCCTATGCGATCCCAGAAGTGATCGGCATCATCAACACCTTCACGATGGGCGCGCAACGCACCAACCCTGACATCAATGTCAAAGTCGTGTGGCTGAACTCCTGGTTCAACCCGGCCAAGGCGCAGGAGTCCGCGCGCTCGCTCGCCGCCCAGTCGGCGGATGTGGTGTTTTCCCTCTACCAAGACACGCCGTCGGTTGTGACCGTGGCCGAGGAAGACGGCTTCTACGTCATCAATACCTCGTCCGACATGAAGAAATACGCACCGACCAAACTGCTCGCGTCTTTGACCATCGACTGGGGCCCGCACTTCGTCAAGCAGGTGCAAGCAACACTCGACGGCAACTTCGAAGGCACCGCCTACTGGGGTGGCATGGCCGACGGCGCAGTGAGTGTGTCATCGCTGAGCGACGACCTCTCGGCAGAGCAGAAAGCCGAACTGCAAGGCGTGATGGACGCCATTGCCTCTGGCAACTTCCACCCCTACGACGGTCCCGTGACCGCACAGGACGGCAGCGAGAAAGTGGCAGCGGGCGCAACGCTCGACGATGGATCGCTGCTCGGCATCGACTGGCTGGTGCAGGGCGTGGAGACGCAACTGCCGAACTGATCTGCCAGACTCTGGGGTGCGGCCACGTAGGTCGCACCCTTTTTTAAGAGAGTTGCACCATGCAAGACGTCTGCGGCAAGTGGGTTCGCGCCACTTTTATCCACGCGCCCACGCGCGGTGAGGTTGAGGTCGCGCGCGACGCGTTAATACAGGTGGACGCTACAGGTGTCATAGCACAGGTGTTGCGCACCAACGACGCGGACCACGCTGAGACACTCGAGATCGCCACGCGCGACGGCACCTTACTGACGTTGCCCGAGGGCACCTTGTTGATGCCAGGCCTTGTGGATTTACACATCCACGCGCCGCAATGGCCGCAGCTCGGAAAGGCGCTGGACGTACCACTCGAGGTCTGGCTACAGACCCACACCTTCCCGCTCGAGTCCCGCTACAGCGACCTCGACTTTGCCGAGCGCGTCTACGGCGACATGGTCGAGAACCTGCTTGCCGAAGGCACGACAACCGCCGTGTACTTTGCGACCATCCACGACGGCGCCTGCCGCGCACTGGCCAACGTTTGCCTTGCCAAAGGCCAACGCGCGTTTGTTGGCAAAGTGGTCATGGATAACCCCGACCAGTGCCCAGACTTCTACCGAGACACCTCGACCGAACAAGCCCTTGACGAAAGCGCAGCATTCATAGAGTACGTGCGCGCCATGCCTGGCAATGAGAGCGCCACGGTGCAACCCATCGTCACACCACGCTTTATCCCAAGCTGCACTGACAAGGCGCTCAGGGGCCTCGGCGACCTCGCAGAAAAAACCGGCTGCCACATCCAGACCCACTGCTCCGAAAGTGACTGGCAACACCAGTACGTGATCGACCGCACCGGCAAAACCGACACCGACGCCCTCAACGACTTCGGCCTGCTCGGCCGCCACACCGTGCTCGCACACAGCAACTTCCTCACCGACGCCAACATGGACACGATCCGTGAAGCCGGCGCCGGCGTCGCCCACTGCCCGCTATCGAACATCTACTTCAGCAACGCCGTCTTCCCGCTCCGCCGCGCACTCGACAAAGCCGTCCGCGTCGGGCTCGGCACCGACATCTCCGGCGGACCAAGTGCTTCAATCCTTGACGCCGCACGCCACGCCATCCACAGCTCACGCATGCTCGAGGAAGGGGTCAGCCCGCACACCCAACGCGAAGACCGGCGCACCGAGGGGCAACGCATCGATTTCAGGGAAGCCTTCTACCTCGCGACCGCCGGCGCCGCCGACGTGCTCGACATCCCGGTTGGCACCTTCCAAGCCGACAACCACTTCGACGCCCTCTGCCTGGACCCCACCGCCACCGACGCGCCAATCAACTACGACCCTGCATACGATTCAGACGACGATCTGTTGCAAAAGCTGATCAGTCTGGCGAAGCGCGCGAATATTCGAACGGTGTGGACACAAGGAGCATGTGTGCGATCAGGTGAGTGACTTTTTCAGACGCGTTCCAGCTCTGAACGACTCGCATCACGCCATGACTGACAGGTGGGTGATGCGCACCCACATCGACGCTTTCAGCAGTCTTTCTGCAAAGGCGCTTCGAAAGACGCCAAATCGCTGGGCACGCTCAACCGAAAAAGAAGACATGAATGGTCCTGCCGGGCATCAGCGTCAGGGCGGCGGCCAACAGGAGCCCACCAAAATACAAGCCCACCATATAAGAGCGGTGCCGCGCGATGTCACCTCGCCTGGCCGCGGCATAGGCCATGGGAATCTCGTACAACACAATCAGACTGAAGATGTGGATGAAGCCGAAGTGGTTGAACAGCGTCGGCCCAACCCGCGCACCCATAAACAGCGACACGGTCGCAGTGAAGAACATCAAGCCCATATACGCGCGCCCCAACACTTTGTGAGGTGATGTGCCCTTCTGATTCAGGTGAATGACCAAACCGATGATCAAGGCCGGCAAAATCGTCCACAGATGCAGCTTCGCCAGACTCTCATATCCCATGATCCATCTCGCTCGTCAGGCTCCGATTGATGTGCTGACCTTAGCACTGGCGGCACACGGTCAAGCAAAACAGAAGCCGATCAGGCCGGCAACGCGGGCGAACACCCAACCGGACCGGACACAGGGGCGTGTCGCGCAATCGGAAACGTGTTTCACCTGAGCACCGGAAACGCAGCAGCGAAAGAGAGACAGGCACGAACAGTGTGCTAACGGTAGCGATACCAAACCGCTGATTTCATTACAGATTGGCCTTCCTACGAGCCCATTTGAGCCATACCCGGCACGCCGGTGCGGATGCTTCTTACTCAATTAGAAATCGGCGCCATGCGCACCTGGATCAACCGCCGAACCGGTGCAATTCCGGCAGGTTCCACATTTGGGAACACAAGGTATGTGCAGCGCCTGACGGGCGCGGTCAGAAGGCCGTGCCCTCTCAGCAAGACACCTCGTGGCCCGGCCCTGGCCTCCATCAGGCGAGTAGATCCTCTTGAACGCACTGCAGCCCTACTGACTTTTCTCTGCAGCGGCGACATCGTATTTCTCGCGTGCCTTGTCGATGACGCCCAGGTTGTCCAACGCCCACTGACCCAAGGCGCGTACTGGCTCCTGAAAGGACTCCCCGGTTGGCGTCAGCGAGTACTCGACTTTGGGCGGGATCGTCGGGTAGTAGGTTCGGTTCACGAGGCCATCGCGTTCCAGCTCGCGCAGCGTCAGGCTCAACATCCGCTGCGAAATGCCAAGGTGTCGCTT
>CALAMQ010000072.1 GCA_937925815.1 uncultured Granulosicoccaceae bacterium
AGAAACGCGAGCGCCGTTCGCAGACCCAACACCACCCGCCCAAAGGAGAGCGACACTTGTAAATTCTCGACCACAACGTCACGCGCGTGCTCGGCCTCGCGGCCGTCCTGACCAAAGAGCTTGACCGTCGACATGTTGCTAAAGCTGTCTACAAACTGGCCACTGATGCGCGCCGTGGTCTCGGCGCGCTCTTTGGCGCGCGCTCGGATCAGCGGCAAGAACACGCGCAGCGCAACGCCGTAACACCCAACCCACAACAACAACCCCGCGGCCAGGCGCCAGTCACTGCTCGCCAACACCGTCAGCGCGCCAATCAACAACGCGATGGCAAAGGTCACCGCGTTCAGCAACTCGAGCACCAGGTCCACCATGCTCGATGACACTTGCCGCTCTTTTTGCGCCAGACGACCCGCAAAGTCATCGTCAAAAAAGGACAGCGCCTGACCAAGCGTGTAACGGTGAATGCGCCACATGCCAAGCGCCGTCAGTCCAGGTCCCAGGCTGAGCGTGTTCATGGCGGCTTGCAGAATCATGAAGACCGGTCGAATCACCAGCGCAAACAGCAGCATCCACGCGATCTGCACCGCCGCCTCGCTGAAGAACGCCTCCGCGCCGCCCTGCACGGCGAGATTGCCGAGGTAGCCAATGCACCAGGCGGCGACCACGTCGCTGACACCGACCAACGCACTGACAATCAGCTGCAGCCCTATCGCGCGCTCGGCACCGGCGAAGGACCATTTGATGTAGGCGACCAGCGACCGCGGCGGTGCATCGCGGCGTTCAGCGAGCGGATCGAAGAGGGTTTCGACCCAGCGCATCGCGGAACGAAACGGGCGAGTCCATGTCTTGGGGTGAGGCATGAGATCATAGTAACGCGTCCCTCAGGTGCGCGACCATCCAGCCGCCACACCTGGGGACAACACAGCCCGGAGATCAGAGCAATGACACAACGCCGAAAGGCCAAAGCCATGGTGATGCAATCGCGTTACCGGTCGCAGACGCAGAAACCGCGAAAAGGCAAAGGCAGCTACCAACGCAAAAAACACCGATTCGACCCTCTCGATCGGTGTTTTTTTTGGTCTGTTCAGGTGCTGGTAGGCGATTGATAAATGCGGCCGTGAACCCCAACTACACTGCCTGACCCACCCGAGCCTTTTTCACTGTCATGAACCGACTGTCGTCGCTGCTAGAGAGCCCGCGCACCGAGCGCTGGCTGACCGTTCTGATCATCCTTAATGCCGTCATACTCGGCCTGGAGACTGACAAAGACGTCATGGCCCGCATTGGGCCGCTGCTGCTTGCGCTCGACAGCGCCATTTTGTGTGTCTTTGTCGCCGAGATCGTCGCCAAACTCTTGGTCCAGCGAACGACCTTCTTCAAAAGCGCGTGGAACGTCTTTGACTTCATTGTGATCGCGATTGCACTGGTGCCGGCCAGTGGCCCGCTGGCAGTGCTGCGCGCGTTGCGGATTTTGCGCGTGCTGCGTTTGGTGACGGTGATGCCTTCACTGAAACGCGTGGTCGGCGCTTTGCTCGGCGCCCTGCCCGGCATGGGGTCAATCGTGCTGTTGTTGACGCTGATCTTCTATGTCAGCGCGGTGATGGCGACCAAACTCTACGGCGAGACCTTTCCCGAGTGGTTCGGCAGCCTGTTCGCCTCAACCTATTCCCTGTTTCAGATCATGACGCTCGAGAGTTGGTCAATGGGCATCGTGCGCCCAGTGATGGAACAGCACCCAATGGCATGGGCCTTTTTTGTGCCCTTTATTCTCTGCACCACTTTCACGGCGTTGAATCTGTTTATTGGTGTGGTAGTGCAGGCCATGCAGGACGGCGTCGGCGGCAACGAGTCCGCCACGGCAACCAACCAAGACGCCGTCCTGACCGAACTCCGCGCCCTCAGGGCCGAAGTCGCAGCGTTGCGCCGCGATGGGCCAGGCGGTCCGACTGAGCAACGCTGAAGCCAAAACCCACGCCCCACGCCAGACTCACCGCTCCAATATCGACCCAACTAGCGAACGGGCGCGCGCCAGGTCTCAGCTGTAACGCCGTCGTCGCGCAGTGCTTGTTTACGCACTTTGTTGGTCGGTGTCTTGGGCAAGGCATCGAGCGCACGCCACCACCTTGGATTGGCAAAAGCTGGCAGACGTTTGGCCGCCTGCTCCCACAGCGCCTCTGCCTCAATGGCATCATCGAGCACGTAGGCGAGCAAAATCTCATCCTCACCACCACCGTCTTCGGCAGGCACCGCGACAGCGGCGCACTCTCGCACGCCGTCAATCGCCGTGATTTCAGACTCGATCATTGCGCTCGAGATGTTCTCACCACGGCGTCGAATGCAATCTTTGATGCGGTCGACGAAGAACACGTCGCTGTCGGCGTCCTGCCACGCGGCGTCGCCGGTGTGAAACCAGAGATTGCGCCAGGCTTCAACGGTCTTGTCCGGTTGGCGGTAATAGCCCTGCATAAACCCAAACGCCCGTTTTGGGCGCACCACGATCTCTCCAATCTCACCGACTGCTCGCGGTTCATCGGTGTCGGGATCAACAATGGCAAGATCAAAGGCGCTTGAGAACAACTGCCCAGAACTGCCGCGTTTGAGGGTTTCACCCGGTTTGGAATAAAGCGGTATGTTGACTTCCGTCATGCCGTAGAGCGCACACACATCAGCGACGCCAAAGCGTTCGCGGAACACGTCTACCAGCTCCGGCACACTCGGTGCGACGGTAATCAACCGCAGGCTGTGGTCACGGTCTTGTGCAGAGTGCGCGGTTGCCACCACAAAATCGGCGAGGGCGCCGAGCATATTGGTGACGGTGCAACCATAGCGGCGAATATCCGCAAGCCAGGCACTCGCCGAGAAGCGCTCGCGGATCACCGCGCGCGCACCAGCGGCTAACACCGCGCAGGTTTGCATGCCAAGCGCATTGATGTGGAACAACGGCAGGCAGGTGTAGTAACAGTCTTCGCTGTTGACGCCGATCTGCTCCACCGCACCCTGGCCACACAGCATGATGTGCGCCTCGGGCATCAACACTCCCTTGGCGGCACCGGTGGTGCCAGAGGTGTACATGATGGCAGCCGTATCACCAGGTTGAACGGCCGCCACGCGCAATTCGGATTGCATCACCAGACAGTCATCGACCGTCATGACCTCGATTGACGGCGCAGCATCAAAGCCTCGCACCTCACTCGCGCCTGCGACCACAACCCGTTTGAGCGCAGGACAGCGATCGAGCACGGCGGCCACAGCCGGCAGAAGGGACTGATCCACAACCAACGTCGAGGACTCGCTGTGCGCCAACACGCGCTCGAGAAATGCCCCAATGTACTCAGTATTGACCGCCACCATGACAGCACCGAGGTACCCAAGGGCAAACCAACTGCGAATGAAATCTGGGCCATTTGGTAGCATCACAGCGACGTGATCGCCCTGCACCACACCGGCGGCTTGCAGCCCTGCGGCAAAATCGGTGGCGGCTGATCGCGTCTGCACCCAACTCCAACTGACCCCGTCACCACTGCCACCGACGAAATCAAACAAGCGGCGGTCAGGGTGCGCGGCGGTTTTGGCGTCGAGAACCGCTTGCAGGGTGGTTGGCTGGGTCAACATGGGGCAACACTCGAATCATCTGCTGTCAAAAACGTCGGCGGCGCCAATTCATTCGCCACCTGAGCACTCACTTTGCGACATACTTCGCGCTACGGCAAGCGGCTGTGACCACAGCCCGCCGACGCCACGCGAGCTAACCGATTCAACATGACAACGCCTTCAAGCGCCTGCTCTGACAACCGCCCGCTCGGTTGGCTACTCGCCGGTGGCGGTATGTTGATGGTGTCCACAGATGCCGTGTTCGTGCGCCTGGCGGACACCAACGCGCTGCTCATGACCGCACTGGTTGCCGCTATGTCGTTGCCGGTCTACAGCGTGATTCTGTGGCGGCGGGGTGTGGCGCGCGGTGCAATCGACCAGCTGCGCGAATTCGCCGTGCCGTTCGCTGCGCTCGCGATTGCATTAGCACTGTGCCAACTGAGTTTTGTCGCTGCCATCAATCACACGAACGTTGCCAACGCCGTCGCCATTGTCGCCGCCGGACCGGTGTTGGCCGCCTGCGGCGCGCGGCTCTTTCTGGGTGAGCGCACCAGCAATCGGGTGTGGTTTGCTATTGCTATCACTGTCGCCGGCATCGGCTTAATTGTGTGGCCGTCGCTCGGCAGCCCCACGCTGCGCGGTGATCTTCTCGCGCTGTGCGCGATCAGTTGCTATGTGGCGGCGACGTTGATCTTTCGAAAACACCCCGATCTCAGTCGCGTGTTGGCCCTCACGCTCGCCGCGGCCATGACGTTGCTGATTTGCTCACCGGGCTTGGTGGGTGCCACCATCACCAGCAACATTTGGTTAGCGGCAGCTGGCATGGGTGTGGTGTTTAACACGCTTGGACGCATAAGCATGGCATCGGCCACCCGCCACGCACCGTCGAGTGACGTCGCCCTCTTCTTCCCCGTTGAAACGGTGGCCGCGACTTACTGGGCCTGGCTGTTTTTCCACGAATCACCAACCACACAGACAGTGATCGGCGCTGCAGTTGTGATCAGCGGTGTCATGCTTGGCACCGTGTTCAGCCCGGATGCACGCCGCCGCGTTGGCGCCTCGCATGACTGAACACGAGGCGATACCCGCCTATTCTGATGCTGAATCAACCTCAGTCTATGAAGCGCTAATCACTTAGGAACCAAGTGATGACTGTTGTCTCGCCCATCCGTAGCCACCGCGCGTAAGCTCACGGCTTTGTCTCGTGCGTCTTAGGCGCCACGGCAGACCACTCTCACTGGTCACAAGAGCCCAACAACTTCAAGCTCGGGGTCACGGTCCATAAACCCGCCGCGGCCGGCGTCATCAGCTGGTGCAACAACCGCCGGGATTCAGCCAGTCGGTCGAATAAGCAAGGTCTGCAAGGCCCGCCCCACACAACCGTGCCGGTCAAACAGCTGTGCGTCTGAGCTGCCGATGCCATTTGATTCCCAATACCCAACCGCTCGCATACCGAGCCAGTCCCCCACCGGATCACGGTGCAGGACAATGCTGAGATCGGGGTTGACGAAACTGATTCCGTCCGCGTCCGCGTTGCGGCCAAAGGCGTTGCCGCAATCCCCGAGCGGACACATGCGCTGAAACGGCGACGGCGTTTCATCAGGCAAGAGCGGTACAGTACGCATCCACACGGTGGTTGGACCGGGCTCGGGCCCCTCGCCAGGTGGATACCGCAGCGTGACACCGCCAACGAAGGTTGGCGCATCGTGCGACAGCACCGCACGCGGGAATTCGCCAGTGACGGCCTTGTCAACGGGATCGAGTGACTCGTGATGGGTTGGCAGAGTCTGTGGCACGGATTCGAGCATATGCAAGCCCGATACAGTTGCCGCCAAACGGCCGTCAGCATCACTGATGTCGCAATGTGTGCGCGACACACTGCGTCCCACTTTTTGCACCCGCGCGTCGACAAAGAACCCCGCATGCGGAATGGGCCTGAGAAGCTCGACGGTGATGCGCGTCAAGCGTTGCGACGGCATCACCGCTTCAAGTGCGCGCACCGCGATGCCTGTTGGCGGACCGGCGTGACAGTGATCGACGTGCCAAGGGCCACGGCTGTGGTCAGTCGGCACAAACCAGTGATTGTCAGCTGTTGTAAAAAAACTGTCTTGCATGGCATCCGCACTCTCATTGAGCCTGCGCTCTGAACAGCACAAGGTTAACACTGACTGCCAGAAACCGCGTTCGCTAGGCCATCAGCTGATTGCACACCCGATGCAACCGCTCGACGACCTCAGGCAGTGCGCCCTCGTCCACATTCCCCGTGCCAACAACCAACGCCACACAGTCATTGGAGTCCGACGTCAACAGCGATTCCTCAAGCGGCTGGGCCCCGAGGGACGCCTCGCGCAGCGCCGCGACCAGCGCCGCCCGCGGCACGGGGGTCGCAAGATCCAACACCAGACTCAAGCCACCGCTGGTGCCGCGCACGGTCAACGGCCCGTCCGCGAGCGCTGCAATCAGGGCGGCCCGCCTGCGGCCATAGGTGGCACGTGCTCGAACCAAGTGCCTGGCGACCGTGCCGTCATCCAACAAGGCGGCAACCGCGCGCTGTTGCACCGGGTTGTGGCCACCCCCAACCGAACGCAACATGCCAACCCCGGCTCGAACGTGATCGGGTGGTAACACTAACCATCCCAAGCGCACGCCCGGGAACATGAGTTTTGAGAAGGTGCCTGCGTGCAACACCGTGGCGCTGGCCACGGACGCGTCACTTGCCAACGCCGGTCTGGGCTGGCTGCCATCGCGAAATTCACTGTCGTAGTCGTCTTCGAATATCACCGTGCCTGACGTGGCGCAACGATGGAGTAACGCGGCACGCCGCGCTGGCGCGAGCCCATGACCAAGCGGGTATTGGAAACACGGTGTGGTGTAGAGCAGACGCGCGCCGTCGAGCTGCTCTGGGCAGCGCATCCCCATCTCATCGACCGCAAGCGCACGCAGTTGCAGTCCCATGAGTTGCCACGCATCGCCCACTCCGTTGTAACCCGGCGACTCAACCCATGCAATGTCACCGGCATGTGCATAGAGTCCAGCGGCCACAGCCAAGCTCTGTCTCGTCGACGCTGTGATCAAGACTTGCTCCGGGTCAACCACGAGCGCGCGCCACCTCGCGAGGTAGCGCGTCACCGCCTCTCGCAGCATGGGCTCACCCGTGTCATAGCGGTAGCCAAGAGACAGCCCTGGCACCCGCGCGGCGCGGGCAAGTGCACGCGACCACGCTTGGCGCGGGAATAAATTGGCGTCCGGCTCACCTGGACTAAGCGCGCTTGCGCGGCGCGACAACGCCCTGCTTTCGCCGCGTGCAGAGAGCTCAACAGAGCCGGTGGGCACCGTCCCTGTTGCCTCGGTTTTTGTGTGAGCCGCGACTTGGTGTGCGGCGTTGAGACCCCGCACGCGCGTACCGCCGCGCTGCGCGGTATAGAGCAAATCTTCGTCGACCAACTGTTGATAGGCCGCGGTCACAGTGTTGCGGCCAACCCCGAGTGCCTGCGCCAGCGCGCGGCTGGCTGGCAGACGTGTGCCCACCGGCAAATGGCCGGAGGCGAGCAAATCGTAGAGGCCGAGATAGAGCCGGCGGGCCTTGCTGCCCGACGCCGCGTCAAAGCGCGCTCGCAGCGTGTGCACAAATTCAGGCCCGAGCGAGTCATTCTGATATGGCTCTTTCACATTTCACCTTATGGTTCTTCATATAGAGCCATTATTGATCATACTGACCACCCACGCCACACTGAGAACGCCCCGTGACCGATGCAACTGATACCCCAGCCAAAGGTGCTCTCCACCGCGTCCGCCAAAGCGCGAATCGCGCCGCGTACGACCGCGACACGCTCTATGCCGTGCTCGATGCCTGCAAGGTCGGGCACGTGGCGCTGGTAGACAACGGCCGCCCCATCTCCATCCCCAGCGCAGTGGCCCGCATCGGTGATCACCTCTACTTGCACGGCAGCAACAGCAGCCGACTCTTCAAAGCACTGGCGGACGGCTGCGACGTTTGCGTGTCGGTGTGCGAGCTGGATGCCTTGGTGGTTGCGCGCTCAGCCATGCACTGTTCGATGAACTACCGAAGCGCTGTGGTGTTTGGCCGTGGTGAACGCGTGGCAGAGGAAGACAAGGTTGCATTATTGGACGCGTTCACTGAACATCTGATTCCCGGCAGCACGGGGCATTTTCGGCCCCACCTCGCCAAAGAAATCAAAGCCACCACCTTGATCCGCATTGGCCTCGACGAAGCATCCGCTAAAGTACGAACCGGCGGCCCAGTCGACGACAAAGACGATATCGAACTGCCCATATGGGCCGGTGTGGTGCCCATCATCACGCTGCAAGGCGCGGCGATTGACGCAGACGACCTCGCCGATGGCGTCTGTGCACCGGCCTTCACTCTCAACGGGAGCTAGATACAGCATGGCCATTACCGTCTTCGAACCCGCCGACACGGACCGCGACAATTGGGCCAGGCTCTACCGCGCCTACGCTGAGTTCTACCAACTGCCCATGGCCGATGACACGCTCGACACGGTGTGGCAATGGATCCATGACGACACCATGCCGTTTTGGTGTCGGCTTGTGCGGCTCGATAACCAACCGGCTATTGGCCTGATGCACTTCCGCGCCATGCCCTCACCGCTGCGGGGGTGTCAGGTTGGATTCCTCGATGACCTGTTCGTCGACCCAAGCGCCCGTGGCAACGGCGCTGTGGACGCCCTGTTTGATGAATTGACTCGCGAGTCTTCAGCGCGTGGCTGGCCAGCGGTCCGCTGGATCACCGCCGACGACAACTACCGCGCGCGCGCCGTCTACGACCGCCGCGCCCGCAAAACCGCGTGGAACACCTACCAACTCGACATCGAGGGCTAAGGCATGATGAAACGCACTGGTGCGCCCTGGATGCCCGCCGACGAATTCGGTCGCTCATTGCAAGGCATTGGCCTCAACCTATTGGTCAGTGACATCACGGCCATGACAGACTTTTTGATTGAGGTGCTGTCCGCCCGCAGCGTCTACCAAGATCCGGACTTCGCCGTGATCGAGATCAGCGGTGGCACGCTGCTGCTGCACGCCGACCACACCTACCTCGACCACCCCTTTGTCGCCTCGGTGCAAGGCGTCGAGGCACGCGGTGCGGGGCTCGAGATCCGCCTCTACGGCGTGGACCCAGACGAGGCCGAGGCCAAGGCCACTGCCCGCGATCACATCGTGCTCGACGGCAGCACCGACAAACCCCACGGTTTGCGCGAGGCGTATTTGCTTGGCCCGGATGGCTATTGCTTTGTGCCAAGTCGAGCACTCTTTCCCAAAACTTGAGAGGCCTCACCACTATGGCAACCCATTCAGCAACGATCAGCTGGACACTGCGGGACGGCGACGACTTCTGCGCCAAGCGCTACTCACGCGTTCACCACTGGCAATTTGATGGCGGCGTCAGCGTGCCGGCCTCCCCCGCGACGGCAATCGTGCCTCTACCGTGGTCAGAGCCTGCGAACGTGGACCCTGAAGAAGCGTATGTCGCCGCACTGTCGAGCTGTCACATGCTGTGTTTTCTGACTGAGGCTGCCACCGATGGCATCGAGGTGCTGAGCTACAACGACGAGGCGGAAGGCGTGCTCGAGCAGAACGCCGCAGGCCAACTGGCGATCACCCGCGTGACGCTGCGCCCTGACGCACGTTATGGCGCAAACGCCCCCACGCCCGAGCAGGCAGAAGCGCTGCACCACCGCGCCCACGAGCGCTGTTTTATCGCCAACTCCGTGCAATCGGATATCATCACCGACCTAATCAATTGAACAATGGTTGAGGTTGGGCTGCCGTGGGCAATTCGCTACAAGACCAATTGCTCAAGGCGGGCTTGAGCAACAAGAACAAAGCCGCTAAAGCGCGCAAGGCCAACCGCGTCGCCGAGCGCGACAAACGCGCCGGCCGCGCCCCGACCGAGACCGAGACCCAGCGACTCGCGCGCGAGGCCGCCGAGGCCAAGGCCGAGCGGGATCGCGAGCTCAACCGCCAACAAAACGAAGCGCGCGCCGCAGAGGAGACCGCAGCCCAAGCGCGCAATATCGTTGAACACGCACGCCTCGACCTTGGCAGCGCCGACACCGCGTTCAACTTCACCGACAACGGTGTTATCAAAACACTCGACGTCACAGCTGAGCAACACCGCCACCTCGCCGCCGGGCACCTTGCCGTGGCGCAGGCTGCAAGCGGCTACGCACTGATACCCAGTGTCGCTGCACTCAAAGTCCAAAGCCGGCTTCCAGAGATCATTGTCTGCTGGCACCAAGACCAGGCCGACGACGCGCCCACCGAAGACGATCCCTACGCCGCCTACGAGATCCCAGACGACCTCATGTGGTGAACCGCGTTCGCGGCGCTGTGTGATGCCACATCAGCGCAGTCGCAACCGCACCGGCCCTTTGGCGCTCGAGGGGTCCACCACGGCACCGCGCTGGAGCATGTCGATCTTGCCTGCGGCAACCAAGCGGCGCGCCGCCTGTCGTGTCGCCTCCATATCTGCCCGCCAACTGTCAGCCGAAAACACTGCGCGCGCAGCCTCGCTTGAGCAGATACTGCTGCCGCGCGCGCGCTGCCCGAGCAATGACAAGATCACCGCTTCAAGCTCAGTGTCATGCTCTGACAGCTTTGTGCGACGGCAGCGCTCAGAGCAGTACCGCACCGACTCCCAATTGGCGGCCCACTTTTTACGCCAAGTGATCTTCCGGCCACAGCGAACACAGCTCTTGGCCGCTGAGGCCCGATCAACCATCGGCGAGCCGTTGCAGGGCAGTTTGCACCTCGGCGAGTTTGGCGAGGTCGGCGCTGCGCGCGACCAGATTCGTGCCGTAGCGGCCTCCGTCGTTAAACGGGTAACTGCCAATGGCGACGTCTGGGTGTTGCCGCTGAATGTCGGCGAGCGCGTCCGCCACCGAACTCTCCCCACGGTCCACACGGACACTGCAACTCTGGACCACCTCCCCGCCACGCAAAGTTGGGAAAATGGCTTTGAGCATGGATCGCATGATGGCGGGGACGCCCGCCATGACGTAGACGTTCTCAACCCGAAAACCCGGCGCTTTGGTGACAGCGTTGTAAATCAGCTCACCGCCCGCAGGCACGCGTGCCATGCGGCGACGCGCAGGGGTCAGTTGCGCTGGGTCCTTGTAGTGGTCGAGCAACAGTTTAATTGCGGTGGGGTGTTCGAGCAGCTCGACACCAAATGCCTTGGAAACGCAATCAGCCGTGATGTCATCGTGAGTGGGGCCAATGCCACCGCTGGTGAAGACGTAGTCCACGCGCACGCGCAGCGCGTTGATGGCCTCAACGATTGCCGCCTCGTCGTCCGCGACCACCCGCGCCTCAACCAGGGCAATGCCGTGTTCGGTGCAGGCCGTTGCCACGGCATTGATGTTCACATCCGCGGTGCGACCAGAGAGCACTTCATCGCCGATTACCACCATCGCGGCTGTCACGGCATCTACGGTTGACATGCTCTACTCCTACGTCGGAAAGCCGCAGTGTACAACCCGAATTCGGACAAAGACCACACAGGATTGGTGCCTTTTGCTAGGGTCTCGTAAACACAGTCTGCGCGACCCAAACTGTGCGTCCAATATGAGGCTACACACCATGGCAACCCACACACTGCAAGATTATCAATCCTCGCATTGGACCGGCGTTGCCGAGGCATACCAACACGGCATTGACACCGGTCAGGCAACGTTTGAGACCACCGTGCCCGACGAAGCCGTCTGGGCTGGCAAGTTTATTCCAGGACTGTGCCGCGTCGCGACCGACGCCAGCGGCCTGGTCAGCGGCTGGGCCGGCGCAGTGGCAAGCTCCGACCGATGCGCATACGCGGGCGTTGCCGAGATCAGCGTCTACGTCAGTGCACACGCACGCGGACAAGGCGTTGGACGCACGCTGTTGAATGATCTGATTGCGCGCTCCGAAGCTGCAGGCATCTGGACCTTGCAGGCGGGCATTTTCCCGGAGAACACCGCCAGCATCGCGCTGCACATCCGTTGTGGCTTTCGGCTAGTTGGACGGCGCGAAGCGATTGGCCAGCTCGCTGGCGTGTGGCGCGACGTGCATGCCTTTGAGCGGCGCAGCCAAGTGGTCGGCTGCTGATCACGCCACGGCAAACACGGCCCAGCTTGGGCGGCGCAACAGCTAGAATAGGCTTTTGTCCCAGCTGGACCACAGCATGCCAATGCCAGACCACGTCGACATCGCCATCATTGGCGGCGGCATCGCCGGTACATCGCTCGCCGCCGCACTCGCCCCTCACCGATCTGTGGCGTTGCTCGAGCGTGAATCCGCGTGGGGCTACCACGCCACCGGCCGTTCAGCAGCCGAGTTCACGCGACGCTTCCACAGCGAGATAGTCGGTAGACTGACCACTGCGAGCCACGCCTTCATGAGCGGGCCCCCTGAGGGTTTCAGCGCCACCGCGCTGCTGCACCGGCGCGGCAATTTGCTGATTGCATCCCATGAAAAGCGCGAGCAACTCGATGCGATCACCGAGGCTGAACTTCGCAACGCACCGCCGGGCGCGACGCCGGTCGAACCGCAAACCGTTGAGCAGGCACTGGCGCGTGTGCCCTTTCTCAACCCCGACTGGCTCGCCGGCGCACTCTTTGATGCCGACTGCTGGGACATTGAAGTTGAGAGCCTGCTGCAGGGTTACCGCAAACAAGCCAAAGCAGCCGGCGCGCACACGCTGCTCAACTGGACACTCGACGCAGCCTCGCACCGTGACAGCGGGTGGACCCTGAACTCTGCAGACCAAGCGATCACCGCTGATGTGGTGGTCAATGCCGCCGGCGCGTGGGCCGATGACGTCGCGCGTTTGTGCGGCGTGTCACCGTTGCAATTGATTCCCCACCGGCGCACCGCGATCAACCTGCCGGTAGAGGGCTTTGACGTCAGCGAGATGCCTGAAGTCAACGAAATCGAGGAAGACTTCTACTTCAAACCTGACGCCGGCCAATTGTTTGTCAGCCCCGCGGACGAGACGCCGGTCGACCCACACGACGCCTGGCCCGAAGAGCTCGACATTGCCATCGCCGCCGACCATATCGACCAGTGCACCACGCTTGAAATCACACGTGTCGCGCACAGTTGGGCAGGCCTTCGCACCTTCGCGCCGGATCGCTTGCCGGTGGTCGGCTACGACTCCGAGCGACCCAACTTCTTCTGGTACGCCGGCCAGGGCGGCTACGGCATCCAAACCGCGCCGGCGCTGTCGCGTCTTGGCGCAGCCTTAGCGATGCAGCAGCCACTGGACGACGACCTCACGGCGCTCGCAATCACCGCCGAGATGTTCTCGCCCGCGCGCTTCGCACGCTGATCAGGAAGCAACACACCATGAGCCGCATCCACCCAGGCGACCAAGCCTTCGACAACAACTCCCTCTACGGCACCGAAAACGAGATGCCCTATTCCGGCGTCAGAAGTTTCATGCGCCGCCGACTCACGCGCGAATTGCAAGGCGTGGACTTCGCTGTGCTCGGCATCCCGTCTGACATGTCCACGTCTGGCCGCCCGGGCGCGCGTCTCGGCCCAGAAGCCGTGCGCCGCGCGAGCTCTCAGCTGAGCTGGGGCGAAGTCTGGCCCTGGGGTTTTGATCCCTTTGACCGCCTGGCTGTGGTCGACTACGGCGACGTGCACTTTCGACGCGGGCAAGTTGCCGACATGCTCGCTCGCAGCGAGGAGACCGCGCACAGCGTGTTGATGCAGGGCACCGGCGTTGTCGGCATCGGTGGCGATCACCTCAGCACCTTGCCGTTGCTGCGTGCGCACGCACGCGTGCACGGCCCGCTCGCCTACATCCAGTTCGACGCGCACCGCGACACCCAGGCCAATGACGCCATCGACCACGGCACCTTCGTGCACCACGCGATGCAAGAGGGCCTGATTGACCCAACCGCGAGTATTCAGATCGGCATACGCACCTTCTACGACCACAACGACCCTATGACGGTGCTATATCGCCCGTGGCTGCGCGAACACGGTGCAGCGGCGGTGGTGCAGGAAATCGAACGCGTGGTCGGCGACCGCCCAACCTACCTGAGCTTTGATATCGACGCGGTCGATCCCGCGTTTGCGCCCGGCACGGGCACGCCAGTGGTCGACGGTCTGACACCGGGCGAGGTCTTTGACACCTTGCGTGCATTGACGAACATCAACCTCGTCGGATTTGACCTCGTCGAAGTCGCGCCACCCTACGACCCGAGTGAGACTACAGCGTTATTCGGTGCGTCAGTGCTGCTCGAACTCTTCTGCGCCATTGCGTCAAAGCGGGGCTAAGAATGGGCCGCACGCTGCGCATCTCGCTCGACGCGATCACCGCGAACACACGTGAGATCGTCAAGCGCGCCGAGCCGTTTGGCATCGAGATCATGGGTGTCACCAAGTCCACTGGCGGCATGCCCGCGGTGGCGCGCGCGATGCTACGCGGTGGCGCGACCAGCCTGGGTGAATCACGGATCGACAACGCCAGACGCCTGCGCCAGGGCGGCATTCTCGCCCCGCTCACCATGTTGCGACTGCCGGCGCCAAGTGAAGCGCACGACATCGTCCACGCCTTCGACTGCAGCCTCAATTCTGAATCAGAAACACTGAAGGCGCTCGACGCGGCAGCCCGTGAGCACGGCACACCGCACAGCGTGATTCTCATGCTCGAAGTGGGTGACCGCCGCGAGGGCCGTGACGCCGATTCGGTGTTGCAACTTGCAGAGCAGGTTGAAGCCGCAGACGGCCTGCACCTCGCAGGCATCGGTGTGAATTTCATGTGCGTGAGCGGCGTGCTGCCCGAGCAAGCCAAATTGCAGAGCTTGGTCGAGATCACCGAGCGCGTTGAAACGCGGCTCGCGCGCACCCTCGACGTGGTGTCCGGCGGCAACTCCGCCAACCTGCCACTGATGACACAAGAAGTCCCGCCCGCGCGAATCAATCAATTGCGCGTCGGCGCGAGCATCGTACTTGGCGAGAACCCGATCACGGGGGGCTCGCTCGAGGGATTGCGCAGCGACACCTTTGAGCTCGAAGCCGAATTGCTCGAAATCCAGACCAAGGATTCCATGCCGGACGGCACCATCGGCGTGGACGCCTTTGGCGAAGTGCCCACTTTCAAAGACCGCGGCCACCGGCTGCGCGGCTTGGTCAACCTCGGGCGCGTCGACATCCGCCTCGACGGCTTACGGCCGATGAACTCGCACGTCGAGATCCTCGCCGCCAGCAGCGACCACCTCGTGCTCGACCTCGACCGCACGCGGGACCTAGCCGTCGGCGACACCTTGAGGTTTGGTCTCGACTACGGCGCTTTGGTACAGGCGATGCTCTCGCCCTACGTCGAGAAAGCCTTGCGCGGGCGCACAACCTCACTGCCAACTCCCAAGCGGTTACGGGTATTCGCCAGTTCAGATTTGCAGAACCGTGTGGCCAACTCAGACTTTGAACGCGAACTCAGTCGGCTCGGGCTCGAGCTTGCGCTCGACGGGACACTGCAAGCCGGTGACATCCCAATTCATTTGACCGAGGATCGCGCATCCGAACCGTCGCTAGACGACATCGAACTCGGCGCGCTGTGCGTGGACTCTGAGACCGGTGACATCAGCGACTTCTCGCCCGACACCACCACCCTTATCGGCTTGCAGCAGGCCACCGAAGCTGAGGCCGCCGACATCCACGCGCGCCACATCCACGTGTTGACCATGGAACACATTGATCTGCTTGGCGTGCGCGAGTGCGCGCGCCGCGCGTTGCGCCGGGTGACTCAGACCACCGAGGGCATCGCACTCGTGCTCAACACGTCAGTCGGTGGCGGTCTGATTGACGACCCATTGGAGAAAGGTTTGAGCTTTCGCGAATTGTCGCTGCTAATGGAACGCGTTGCGGACACCGGGCTGCTGCGCCACCTCACAGTGTCAGGCCTGCATAATGACACTTCTGACACCACCCTACGGCGCGCGCTCGAATACGTGCTCAGCGCGCTTGGGAAAAAGATCATTTAGTGACATCCAGACAGCAACGCCTGTGTGGGTCAGACAACCCAGGCGATTAAGCCAAAAAACGAGCCCACGCTATACGCCACTGATTAAATTCACGGCGAGCCATGCGGTTAATAAAATAGGTGGCAGTGTGCTCACTGGATTAGACAAGGTTGCAGTCGCGAGCACGCCACAGCCCTTGACCATCGGCTGCAGCATCTGCGCAGCAGTACCGGGCTGCAGAGTCGGCCAATAGGCCAGCCCGCACCTGCAGCCAACACGGTACAATCGAGCACCCCCGCTTGATACCGTGATCATGCCCCGATCCAAAAAACCTCGCCCGAGCATGTCGGTGCGCGGTGCGCACCACAACAACCTCAAACAACTGGATATCGACTTGCCGTTGGGCGAGATCGCGGTGATAACGGGCGTCTCTGGGTCGGGCAAGAGTTCACTCGCATTTGACACCCTCTACGCGGAGGGCCAACGCCGCTACGTCGAGACCTTCTCCCCCTACGCGCGCCAGTTTCTGGACCGCATGGATCGGCCCAAGGTCGCGGCCATTGAAGGCATCCCACCGGCCATCGCGATCGACCAGACCAACCCGGTGCGCACCTCGCGCTCAACGGTTGGCACCATGACCGAACTCAACGACCACCTCAAGCTGCTCTTTGCGCGTGCATCAGACTTGTATTGCATGCAATGTGGTGAGCCCATCCAACCCGATACCGCAACCAGCGTCTCGGACGCGCTGCTCAGCGAGCACAATGACGCCACCCGCGTTGCCATCTGCTTCGACGTCGAGATCCCAGACAACTTCAGCGAAGACGAAGTGCGCGCCCACCTGCGTGCGCAGGGTTACGAGCGCACACTCGACACACCAAGTCCACAACTGCGTGTAGTACAGGACAGACTGCGCCTGAACGAGACCAACCGCGACCGCCTCAGCGAAGCGCTGGAAGCCGCCGCGCGGCGCGGTGATGGCGAGTTCGCTGTGGTCACCTTGGACGCCGAGCGCAACCCTGTCGCGACCGCCCTGTTCAGCACCCGCCGCCGCTGCACCGCTTGCGACATCGACTACCGCGAACCGAGCCAAGCGCTCTTTTCGTTCAACTCACCTGTTGGCGCCTGCCCCGATTGCCGCGGTTTCGGCCGTGTCATGGGCATTGACTACGACCTCGTGATCCCGGACGCCACACTCAGCCTGCGCGGCGGCGCAATCAAGCCCTTCCAGAGCGACACCAACGCCATCTGTCAACGCGATTTACTGCGCTACGGCAAGCGGCGTGGCATCGACCTCGACAGCAGCTGGTGCGATCTCGACGCCGACACCCAGCGATGGGTTATTGAGGGTGAAGACGATTTCAACACCAACCGCTGGTACGGCGTGCAGCGATTCTGGGAGTGGATGGAAGGCCGCAGTTACAAAATGCACGTGCGAGTGCTGCTCTCACGTTACCGCAGTTACACCCCCTGCACTACCTGCGCTGGCACCCGACTGGTGCCAGAATCATTGGCCTGGCGTGTTGGCCAGAGCACCGCTTCGCAAGACGGCCTCACGCGCCATGCCGTGCCCGCCCACCGCTGTGATCACACGAGCTTGCCAGGCTTGCATCTCGCCGATATGGTGCGCCTGCCGATTTCTGACTTGCAGACGTATTTTAATGCGGTGCGCCTGACGCCAGCGCAAGCCCAGGCGAGCGCGCAGTTGCTCGCCGACATCCGCGCGCGCCTTGAGTACTTAGTGCAGGTGGGCGTGGGCTACCTCACCCTCGACCGCCAATCGCGCACCCTCTCAGGTGGCGAGGTGCAGCGCATCAACCTCACCACCGCACTTGGCACCTCCTTGGTCAACACCCTCTTTGTTCTCGACGAACCGAGCATTGGTCTGCACCCACGCGACCTCTCACGCGTCGCCCAGATCCTGCGCAAATTGCGCGACGCCGGCAATTCACTGGTTGTGGTCGAGCACGACCCGCAGCTGATGCTCGCCGCTGACCGCATCATCGACATGGGTCCCGGCCCCGGCCGCGAGGGCGGCGAGATCGTATTCAACGGCACGCCCAAGGCGCTTTTAAAACAACGCACGTCACGCACCGGCGCCTACCTCGCCGGCCGTGCGTCGGTGACCGCAGACGCACCCGAGCGTCCCGGTGACAGCGCTCACTGGCTGACAGTTAAAAACGCGCGTGAACACAACCTAAAAGGTGTTGATCTCCAGCTGCCGCTTGGCCATCTGAGCGTGATCACGGGCGTGTCCGGCTCAGGCAAGAGCACCCTCATCCACGACGTCCTCTACAAGGGCCTCAAGCGGCTGCGCGGTGAACCGGTTGAGTTACCGGGCGCACACGACAGCATCAGCGGAGCTGAGCATCTCGGTGCGCTGGTGTTGGTTGACCAATCTCCCATTGGCAAGAGTGCGCGCTCCAACCCGGCGAGCTACGTCGGTGCCTTTGATGCCATCCGCAAGCGCTTTGCCGCGCTGCCGCTCTCGATTGAGCGCGGTTACACCGCCGGCAGTTTCAGCTTCAACACAGGACTGCGCTGCCCGAGCTGCGGTGGCACCGGTTTCGAGCACGTCGAGATGCAGTTCCTCGCCGATGTTTACATCCGTTGCCCTGACTGCCAAGGCCACCGCTTCCGTGCCGAGTTGCTCGAGGTCAAGGACCTCGGCGCTGACGGCGAGAGCCGCTCACTCGCGGACGTGCTGAGCCTGACCGCGAGTGATGCCTGCGCCCATTTTGCTGGCGACACCAAAGTCTTAACCAGCTTGCAGCCACTGCTCGACGTCGGGCTCGACTACGTGGCACTCGGGCAACCGGTGCCGAGCCTCTCTGCCGGTGAGGCGCAGCGACTCAAGCTCGCAGCCCACCTCGGACCACCCAAGAAAACACGCGGCAAGACAGAAAAACCCGCGTTGTTTTTGCTCGACGAGCCGACTACAGGCTTGCATTTCGATGACATCGCCAAGCTGCTCAGCGCCCTGCGTGCGCTGCAACGCGGTGGCCACACACTGGTGTTGATTGAGCACAATATCGATGTCATCCGCGCAGCAGATTACCTCGTAGAGCTCGGGCCAGAGGGTGGTGACGCCGGCGGTGAGATTTTGGTCTCAGGCAATCAAGACACACTGCGCGCGCACCCAGAGAGCCCCACCGGCAAGGCCCTCGCCGGTCTCTATGACGCCATTGAACACGCCGCAGTGCGTGAAGCACCAGCGAAGTACGAACCACACAACGGCATCACCGTGCACCGCGCGCGCGAACACAATCTGCGAGATCTCTCGCTGAGCATCCCGCACGGCAAGCTGTCTGTGGTGACCGGCGTGTCGGGATCGGGCAAG
>CALAMQ010000073.1 GCA_937925815.1 uncultured Granulosicoccaceae bacterium
CCCGAGATTCTCCAACAGTGCATACCGGGTTGTGAGGAGCTGGTGAAGCTCTCGGAGACTGAATACGAAGGCCGTATCGTGCTGAAGTTCGGTCCGGTCAAGGCAAAGCTCGGCTGCAACCTCGAGCTCGATGCCTCGGGCGCGCCGGATGCCTTTTCATTGATGGGTCAGGGCAACGGGGGCGCTGCCGGGCACGCCAAGGGCGGCGCGGATGTCACGCTCTCGGAAGAAGACGGTGCGACCGTGTTGCGTTACGAGGCCAAGGCCGAGATCGGTGGGAAGCTTGCGCAGCTCGGCGGGCGCTTGATTCAAAGCACCTCGCGCAAGCTTGCGGGCGATTTCTTCAAGGCTTTCGCCGAGGTCATGGAGACGGCCTGACTGCCAAGTGGACAAGGCTCATGCGCTTTTGGCATGAGCCGTCCGATTGCCTGGATCTGCGTCAGCTGATTTGCGACACGTCGCGCACCGCACCGCGTGACGCGGAGGTGCTCAACAGGGCATAGGCCTTGAGCGCCTGGGTGACCTTGCGTGGGCGCTCGCCCGGGTGCCAGCCGTTCGGGTTGGCATCCATCGCCTCGCGCCGGGCTTGCAGTGTGGCGTCGTCCACGCGCACGTTGATGCTGCGCTCGGGGATGTTGATGTCGATGGTGTCGCCGGCTTCAACCAAGCCAATCGCGCCGCCCTGGGCCGCCTCGGGGGATGCGTGGCCAATCGAGAGGCCACTGGTGCCGCCGGAAAAACGGCCGTCAGTGATCAGCGCGCAGTCTTTGCCAAGGCCCATCGATTTGAGGTAGCTCGTGGGGTAGAGCATTTCCTGCATGCCGGGTCCGCCGCGCGGTCCCTCGTAGCGGATAACCACCACGTCGCCGGCTTTGACCTTGCCACCGAGGATGCCTTTCACAGCGTCATCCTGGCTGTGAAAGACCACCGCTGGGCCGCTGAAGACGTGGATGCTCTCGTCAACACCAGCGGTTTTGACCACGCAGCCGTCAGCTGCGATGTTGCCGTAGAGCACGGCGAGGCCGCCCTCCTGGCTGTAGGCATTTTCGACACGGCGAATGCAGCCGCCTTCGCGGTCGGTATCGAGGTCCGGCCAACGGCGCTCTTGGCTGAACGCGACTTGCGTCGGCACGCCGCCGGGGGCGGCGCTGTAGAGCGCGCGGGCTTCGTCGTCGCCAGTTGAGGCGATGTCCCACTTTGCGAGCGCATCACCCATGCTGGCGCTGTGGATGGTTGGCAAATCCGCGTGCAGCAGGCCGCCTCGGTGGAGCTCGGCCAGGATGCCGAACACGCCGCCAGCGCGGTGGACGTCTTCCATGTGGTAGAGGTGCGTGCTCGGTGCCACTTTGCACAGCTGCGGGACTTTGCGTGACAGGCGATCGATGTCTGTCTGTGTGAACGGGATGCCGCCCTCTTCACACGCCGCCAAAAGGTGCAGGATGGTGTTGGTCGAGCCACCCATGGCGATGTCGAGACTCATGGCGTTCTCGAATGCCTGGAAGTTGGCGATGTTGCGCGGCAGCACGGAATCGTCGTTTTCCTGGTAGTGCTTTTTGCACAAGTCGACAATGGTGCGCCCGGCGCGCTTGAAGAGGGCTTCGCGGTCGGCGTGGGTCGCGAGCAGGGAGCCGTTGCCGGGCAGCGCCAGGCCGAGTGCCTCGACCAGGCAGTTCATGGAGTTGGCGGTGAACATGCCCGAGCAGCTGCCGCAGGTGGGGCAGGCGGAGCGCTCGATGCGGTCGACGTCTTCATCCGAGACGTTCGGGTCGGCGGCCTGGACCATGGCATCGACGAGGTCGAGCTTTTGCACCTCGCCGCCCTCGGTCCACTGCACTTTGCCTGCTTCCATCGGGCCGCCTGAGACGAAGACCACAGGGATATTTAGCCGCATGGCGGCGTTCAGCATCCCCGGTGTGATTTTGTCGCAGTTGCTGATGCACACCAGCGCGTCCGCGCAGTGGGCGTTGACCATGTACTCGACCGCGTCGGAGATGACTTCGCGCGAGGGCAGGGAGTAGAGCATGCCGTCGTGGCCCATCGCGATACCGTCATCAACTGCGATGGTGTTGAATTCCTTGGCGATGCCGCCCGCTGCCTCAATCTCGCGCGCGACCAGTTGCCCGAGGTCTTTGAGGTGGACGTGACCCGGTACAAACTGCGTGAAGGAGTTGGACACGGCGATGATCGGCTTGCCGAAGTCGCCGTCTTTCATGCCGGTCGCGCGCCAGAGCGCACGGGCGCCGGCCATGTTTCGGCCGTGGGTGCTGGTTTTGGATAAATAGTCGGCCATGGGGGGGCTCCGGCGTGGCTGTGATGCGGTGGGAAAGCGGTCAAGACTATCAAAGCCTGGGTGTGGGCCACCAGTGATTCAGAGCGAAATGCGGTATGTGGGGCAGGTCTGGTGTGAGATGTCGAGATGGGCCTGGTCAGACGTACTGAACCTGCGGACTCCTATTTTCTGTGAGCTTGGAACGCGCCGTGAATCTGGGCATCTACACTCATTCGCATTGCACAAGCCTACGGATGCCGCCGTGTTTCGATCTTTTTTCCCTCACCCCAAGTGGTTTTTCCTCTCTGCAGTGGCATATTCCGGGCTCGCGATTGCGGTGTGGTTCGGGTTGCTTGAAACCTGGCAACCGGCGCTCGATTGGGCCTCGGCTTACACGCCAGAGGCGGTTGAGGGCGAGCGCCCGCCGTTTTTGTCCCCTGAGAAACTTTGGGTCTACGTCTACATCCTTGGCTGCGGCGTGCTCTTTCCGCTGTTGTGGATAGTTCATGGGCAGAACGGGTGGTATCGCTGGTCTGTTTGCGGGACCTCGTTGATTGTTGTGGTGTCGTATTTCACCGTGCAGGTGTCGGTCTTCGTCAACGACTGGTACCGCAACTTCTATGACATTGTGCAGCGTGCACTCAGTGAGCCCGGCTCGGTTGAGGCTTCAGATTACTGGAGCCAGTTGGCGACTGTCTTGCCAGTGTTGATGGTTAATATCACGGTGCTTGTGGTGGTGAGCTTTTTCACCAAACACTATCTCTTTCGCTGGCGTACAGCGATGAACAACTACTACATGCACTATTGGCAGCGGCTGCGCAAAGTGGAAGGCGCAGCGCAGCGGATCCAAGAAGATACGCAGCGTTTTGCCCGCATCATGGAGTCGCTTGGTGAGGGCTTGGTCGACGCGATCATGACTTTGATTGCTTTTCTGCCCTTATTGCTCAGCTTGTCTGTTGAGGTCAAGGCGCTGCCATTTTTTGGCGAAGTTGATGGATCACTGATGTACGTGGCGGTGGGCTCCGCACTTTTTGGTACCGTGTTGATGGCGGTCGTGGGCATCAAATTGCCCGGCCTTGAATTCAATAATCAGAAAGTGGAAGCGGCGTTTCGCAAGGAGCTGGTTTACGGGGAGGACGACGGTGAGCTTGCGTCACCGCAGAAAATTGGCGAGTTGTACGAGGCGTTGCGCAAGAACTACTTCCGGCTCTTCTTCCACTATTTGTACTTTGGCGTGTTCCGGTTTGGCTACCTGCAATTTTCAAATTTCATCACGTTGATTGCGCTCGGCCCTACCATCATTTCAGGCGCGATTACTTTTGGCTTTTTCCAGCAGGTCAGCAACGCCTTTGGACGTGTTGAGGGGTCGCTGCAATTTATCGCGAACGCGTGGCCGCAGATTATCGATTTAATCTCGATCCACAAACGCTTGAAGTCTTTTGAATCCCACATCGAAGGCGCACCGGTCCCTGAGCAACAGGAATGGATTACCCGGCTCTGAGGGCTGTGGCGATAGCCAGTCTGCTCAGCGTGTGGTGCTCAGCGGACCGGCTTTAATTCGAGAGTAAGTGCCGGTGTCCGGCAAGCTCAACACCACGCAAGGGCTGACCAAAACCTGGCTTGCAATGCGCCCGGTTTTGGGTTTTAGAAAGTCGATTGGCAAGGCAACGGTGCCGTTACTGACCGGTGCGTGGTCGGAGCTCAACGCCAGTGCGTGCGCACCGGTTGGCTGTTGTCCCCATGCCACGAGCACCGATATTTTTCCTTGAGGTGGCTGCGCTATATCGGGCGCAGGCCCAAGTGGATTAGTGCTGTGTAAACGCGTGAGCAAGATATCCCACTCCGCGTCGCTGCTCAGGACATTAAGCGTGGGCAGTGCTTGGCCGCAGTGCTGGGATTGGTACAAGGTTGTGACGGGCAAGGAATCCGGTGCCTCTTGCGTTGCAGTGCAGCTTGCTAGGGCGACGCCACCCGCGAGCGCAACCGCCAATATCACAGCCCTTGTGTTACACCGCATGATGCTCACGGATCTCCCCAAACACCGGTGGTCTTGGTTGTTTTCTCAAGGCGCAAGCCCTCGGTTGGCGAGATGTTGGCTTGCTGAAGCAGGCCCGAGACGATATCCGTTGTGAAATCTATACCGCTCAAGACATTGCCGTTTAGTTCAAGTATGTCACTTGCGGAAATGGTCGGATAGAGACCGCAGGCCTCGCCATAGGTGCAAATGATGCCGTCGGCGTCAACGTCGGTGCCTGCGACCACCAAGTAATTACCTGCTGGTATGTCGCTAAAGGCGTATGACAGAACACCTTGACTGGCGGTTCCGCTGACTTCGGCTGCGTAGGTTTGATTGTCTATGTCGTAGAGCAGAACATAGTGCGGAGCGAGTTCGCCGATTGTTGAGACATTATTGGTTGTTGCGGTGACGGCAACACGCACTGTTGTGGCATTGGAATAACTGAATGTGATTGCACCGACGTAGGTGCCGCGAGACATGAGGCTTCGGTCTGCCGATACACGGTATTCACCAAGACCACTGGCGTCAGTTGATACGGCGGTGACCACCAGCCAATTAGCGTCTGTGACAATGGACGTTAGAACTGGGGTGCCGAGCCCGGCGTTGGAAAGTGTTAAATTGGACTCGGAGTCTGTGCCGAGCGCAATCTCCGACGGTGACGCGACGACGATTGGTGTCTGGCTGGCAGTGCCATTGGAGAAATCAACGGCTGCTTGAACCGCTTTGAGCGCATTGAGCATACCGTGACCGTAGACATTGTCGCGCCCGGCTGCGCCACGGTCGTCTGTGAGCTGTCCGGAGATTAATAAGGTGTTGAAGTCTGAAGCCGTGAGCGTTGGGGCCAAGGATTTCATCAGCGCGGCCACGCCAGCGACGTGTGGCGCTGCCATCGAGGTGCCTTGCAGGTAGCTGTAGTCTTCGGCCTGACTGCCATCCCGGTCATTGACGACAGTGCTCAATACGCCGTCAACGTAGCCATCACTGTTGAGGTCAGCGGTTGTATCGCCGCCAGGTGCGGCGAGGTCGATGGTGTTGCCAAAGTTGGAGTAAGGCGCTCGATCACCGTCAAAATCGACTGCACTGACCGATACAACGCCCGCATAGGCTGCGGGGTAGCACGGCGCGGATGTGTTGGAGTTGCCGGCCGCTGCCACCACAATGATGCCGAGATCCTCTGTTATGTGTCGCATCAGGTCGGCCTCGGCCTGAACGAACCCCTCGCCACCAAGACTGAGGTTGATGACGTCGGCTGTGCGGGTTGGGACCGTGCCGCTGACGTTGGCAAGACCGGCTGCGTACTTGATGCCCTCTATGACGTCAAACGCTGTGCCGCCGCCTCGACCGAGCACCCGCACGGGGATGACTTTGGCATTCCATGCGACGCCGCTGACGCCATTGTCGTTGTTGGTTACCGCCGCGATGGTGCCTGCCACGTGGGTGCCGTGCCAGCTGTGGCTGCCTGGTCCAATGCCGCTGCCTGGGTCAGTTGGATCATTGTCTCGCCCATCGCCATCGGCGGCGGTATCGAGGTCTGCTACGAAGTCGTAGCCTGGCAGCATATTGGCCTGAAGATCTGGCAGGGAAGTCACAACACCGGTGTCAACCACGGCGACCACAGTGTTGTCACCGGTTGTCAGGTTCCAGGCTTGCGGTAATGAAATGGTTCCGTAGTGCCACTGCAATGGGTAGAAAGTGTCGTTGGGTGTGGCGGTTGCATAGCGCCGGTAGTTCGGCTCGGCTAAACGCACGATACTCTCTTGGTTTAGCGCCTTGATAGCACGCAAGGTGTCGAGCTTGCTTTGTGTGTCTGGATTGATTGCTGAGATGTCGCTTGTAGACGCGGCTGTTTTGGCTTTCGTGGCCAGGCCCAGCTGAAACAAGGCAACTTCAGCCGGTTGACTGCTCGTCGCCTCATAAGCAAGGCTCATTTTACTCGCTGCGTCGGCGGTAGTGGTGGGCTCGTAGGTGACGATTGCCTGCCCCGTGACAAAATCCATGGACGGTGTGTGCAGGCTCAATGCCGACGCCGAAGTCAGGTGAAGCACGTACTTTGAGCTGCCAGAGTGGGCGTAAACGTTGATAAAGTAGTTGCCATCGCTCGGAACTTGTATGCGTTCGTATTCCCCAGTTCCTTCTGAAGCAGCAATTAGATTCAGGCTGGCATCAAACAGGTAGAGGTCGAGATCGCCGATACGCCCAAAATTATTTGCCCCGCCGATGTAGTCAACCACCTGGAGCTGGATTGATTGTCCGGCTTGCAAATTGACTTGGTAGAAGTCGTCAATATCAGTTGTTGACGCAAAGGTGTCACCAGGTCGGCCTGTGGCATTTCTGGTTGCAAAGCCCTGCAACACCACGAGGTTGTCAATTTGTTGTGCATTGGCCGCTGAGGAATTATTGATGAATGGCGCGCTTGGGTCATTGATATCCGTGTCGAGGGCGGTACGAGCCGCGAGTACGATTGATCCCGAGACACTTGCGCCCGCGGCACCACCTGCTGGACTGACGGTGTTGTCCCCGCTGCTGCATGCGCCGAGCGCAATGAACAATAGCGTTGCAAGAAGTGTCTTGATTCGTCGAATTGGGGAAACTGTCATACAAGCGGTTACCAAATCAGCCTGTTATCGCGATCTGCCGTTCAGGTTCAAAGAACTGATCAGAAGCGAGGCGGCGATGTGTTTGCGGGCAATGCCCTTAGTACTGCATCGAAATGTTAACAGTGTGGATTGGGCGGCTGGTGCCGCATAGTGAGAGCTAGCGCACACATTCGCAGATAAAAGGCCCTGTTGGGAAGGTGTTGGCGGCAGCCAGTGCATGCCGCACGTGGTACTAGGAGCGCAACGCGGGCCGCAGCGGGCCCTTTGACTCAAGATGGTTGAACCATTTTTGAGCTCGACTGCACGCAAGCCCCAGTGCTTCGGTACAATGGTCCGTTTAACTGTTGCGTCCTACCGCCGAGGCACCCTGTGATCACCACCGCCAATGTCACCATGCAGTTCGGGTCCAAGCCCCTGTTTGAGAACATCTCTGTCAAGTTTGCTGACGGCAACCGCTACGGCCTGATAGGGGCGAACGGGTGCGGAAA